>JBKQRH010000020.1:0-11121 GCA_052326045.1 Occallatibacter sp.
CAAGCAGGCCTTCTTTTCGCAGGGAGACAAGGCTGATTCCGTCTTTTATCTTCAGAAGGGCCGCGCAAAAATCACGGTCGTTTCGCAAACCGGCAAGGAAGCCACCATCACGCTGGTCTCCGCGGGCGCATTTGTGGGCGAAGAGGCGCTAGCGGCCGTGGCGGGACTGTGTTTGTCCACGGCTACTGCCCTTACCACCTGCACCGCGCTCAAAATAAAGCGGGAAGAGATGATCCGGGTAATGCACGAGGAGCATAGCTTCTCTGACCTGTTCCTGAAGTTTCTGTTGGAGCGGTCCATGCGCATCCAGGCCGATCTGGTGGATCAGCTTTTCAACTCCAGTGAAAAGCGGCTGGCGCGGATTCTGCTGTTGATGGCGGAGTTTGGCAAGCCGGGCGAGCCGGAACAATTCATTCCCAAGATCTCGCAGGAGACGCTGGCGGAAATGATCGGCACCACGCGCTCCCGCGTGAGCTTTTTCATGAACCGCTTTCGCAAGCTCGGCTTTATCGAATACAACGGCCGCATCAAGGTTCACAAGTCGCTGCTGAACGTGATTCTGCACGATCAATTGCCGGGCGACAACGCCGAAAAGCCGGCTCTTTAGGGCATTCCGGGCGAGTAGGCCATAGCTGCCCCCGGCAAAACTGTACGAAATTGAACAGCATTTGGATTCAATTAATGGGACACTCGGCCCACTTCCTTCATTGACTCGCTAGTGGGGTGAGAGATGCCCGACACGAAAACAAGAGTTCTCATCGTAGACGATGAGCTTTCCGTTCGCACGTCGATGTCGCAACTGCTGACTGAGGTTGGGTATCGCGCGCGCACCGCGGAAGACGGATTCTCCGCATTGGTTGAGCTGCGGAAGGAGGTCCCCGACATCCTTCTCTCCGATCTCAACATGCCCAATATGTCCGGCTACGAGTTGCTCTCGGTGGTTCGCCGCCGGTTCCCCGCGATCCAGACGATCGCCATGAGCGGCGCGTTCCAAGGCAACGAAGTGCCTTCCGGCGTTGCCGCCGACGCCTTCTATCAAAAAGGCAGCAGCATGGGATCTTTATTGAGGATTTTGGGAGCCCTGCCCAGTGTGGACCGGGTACTTCCCAACCGGCCGTCAAGCGCGTTGGCGCCCATCTGGATTCAGTCCAACGGACGCGACAATTCCGGAGAGCCCTACGTGATGATTTGCTGTACGGAATGCCTGCGGACCTTTCCCCAGGCTCTAGGTGGTTCTGTCAGCCTGATACGCGAAGCGGATTGTATCTATTGCCACAATCTCATCCACTACGCGATCGTCCAGCCGGCAGAGCGGGCGCCTTCGCAAGTTTTCCAAAGGCACCCCGCCGAGGGGTTGCCGAAGTGCGCCACAGCCGCCCAATTCTACAACTGAGAAAGAAAGAGTTGTCCCGATGCACAACATCGCTGAACTGAACATGCTTTTGCGCGTACGGGTTGAATTGCCCGTGGGCCTCAAACTGGCGACCGATGAGTTTTGCGAGGGTTGGAACTTGGTGCGGACGGGGAATGCGCGCCGTTTGGAAAAGAAGATTCAGACGCGCGGATGGAACTTCATCAAGATTGCCGATGGATTGGTGCAAAGCGGCGTAGGCGAGACATCGCAGGAGGCCATCGCCAGCGCGCTCAAGCTGGTGCTTTGGCAGGTAAGTGAACACTTCAACGCCGTGGAAGTGGAGCATATCGAGTTGACACAATATCCATGGTTCTTTCTGGCCAGGGTAAGAGTCTATCCGTACCGGATTCAGCGGGAAGCGGTGCTGCCGGTAGCGGATGAAGCCACACCGGCTCCGATTCCCTCCCGGCTCAGACGGTTGCCGGACGCGGCAGCCGAGCCGTTCCCCCATTTCTGCAGCGCGATGCCTCTGCTGAAGGAGATGCTGGTTTCATCCCGAAGTTCAGAGTCGAGGGCCCCATGAAGACCATCCTGCAAATGGCGCTGATCCTGTTTCTTCTTCAAAGATTCTTGCGCGTGGATCAAGAGCCGGCCCTCAACCGCGCTCGCTCCCGCTGAAGTTCGCGATAGAGTTCGCTCTTTGACTGGCCCAGTTCCCGCGCCAGGCGCTTCAAGGCTTCCCTCTCTTCCACGCCGGTCTCGGCCTGGAGGCGCGCAACGCGATCGGCGATCTTCCCGGGCGCGGCGCTTGCGGACTGTGAGCGGCTTTGGGGCAGCGCTTCAACCAGCAGGGTGATCTCGCCGCGTATGCGCTCGCGGCTTGCCATTTCCTGTCGTACGCCGGCCACCGTTCCGCGCAGAAACTCCTCATGTATCTTGGTCAGCTCGCGGGCCACGGCCACGCGCAGATTCCCGCCCCATATGGCCTCCAGATCGGCCAACGTCTCCAGAATCCGGTGCGGGGCCTCGTAAAAAATGAGCGTGGGGGCCGACCCGGAGTTACCGGCCTCGGCCGCCAGCGCTTCCAGCCGGCTGCGGCGGGCTCCGGCTTTCTCCGGCAGGAAGCCCAGGAACAGGAACTCGCCGGTGGGCAGGCCGGAGGCCACCAAGGCGCTGAGCGCGGCATTGGCGCCGGGGATGGGAAACACGGGCACGCCGGCGGCGATGGCTTCGGCGGCCAGCCAGCTTCCAGGGTCGCTGATGCCAGGGATTCCGGCATCGGAGACCAGCGCGATGCGCCCGCCCGCCTTGAGGGCCTCCACCAATTCGGCGGCGCGGTGGCGCTCGTTGTGCTGGTGGCAGCTTACGGTGGGGGTTGCGATCTGGAAGTGGTTGAGCAGCTTTTGCGTCTGGCGGGTGTCTTCGCAGGCGATCCGGTCCACGCGCTGGAGCACGTCCAGGGCGCGAAGGGTGATGTCGCCCAGGTTGCCGATGGGCGTGGCCACCAGGTAGAGGCCGGACGCGAGCGGCATTTCCCCCACCCCAGCGACGAAGACCTGTCGCTGGGGACCCCAGTTCGTGTCGGCGGCCGTGCGCACTGTCAGACTCCGGTTTCCTGGCGGGCTTCCTCGCGTTCCAGGCGGCGCTGCTCGGCCAGCAGCGACATCGCCCCCATCAGGTTTTGCACGCTCACAATGCCCACCACGCGTCCGCTGTCGGTGACCGGAATGAGCGCCAGGCCGCGTCCCGCGGTAAGGCGGCGGATGGTGGTTCCCAGCGTATCCTCGGGCCGCGCCACCTGGAAGGCGCGCGACATGACCGACTGTATGTAGCCGTTGCCTTCGCTGCGCAGGGCGTCCACGATGCGCTGGCGGGAAACAATGCCTACCAGTTGGAGGCCGCGCACCACGGGGAAGTCCTCCTGCAGGGAGTGGACGCAGCGGGCCAGCGCGTCAGCCAGAGTGTCGGAGGGCGAGAGGGTGGCGAAATCGGTGAGCATCACCTCGCGCATCCGCACGGTGTCGACGACGGACTGGAAAAAGACTCCCTGGTCTTCAATTTGCGCGCCGATCATGATGAAGAAGCCGGCGATGATGAGCCAGTAATTGTGCAGCAGCATGCCGCCGACCATGGCGGCAAGCGCCAGCACCTGGCCCAGGCCGGCGGCGGCGCGGCCGGCGGCAGCCGAGCCGTGCTTGCGCGCAAGGCTGCCCCGGATCAGGCGGCCGCAGTCGAGGGGATAGGCGGGCATCAGGTGCAGCAGCGCCATGCCCACCTGCATCCAAACCAGACTACGGAGAAGAAAAGCGGAGGTGATGAACGGCTGGTCGAGAAGTTTCAGATCGCCGCTTGCGCCCAAGAATGTGGCGGCCAGCACCAACGCCGTGGCCGCGTTCGCCAGCGGACCGGCCAGCGCGATGGCAAACTGTCCGGCGCCCTGGCTGGCGTTCTCCTGACTTTCGGGATTGGCGTAGGCAAACAGTCCGCCGATGGGCAGCAGCAGGATGGCGCGCAGGCGCAAACCGAGCCAGGCGGCAACGAGAAGGCGGGCGGTTTCCCGCACCAGGACTGCCGCAACCAGCACCAGGAACAGGCCGAGGCCACGCGCCGGGCCGTCCGTGGCGCTGAGCGCCAGGCAAACGAGTGCCAGCAACGGGAAAAAGACGTGGACGCGCAACTCGACGCCCATCCAACGGCCCATCGGGATTGACCAGCCACGCATACGAAGATTGTAGCGGGTGGCGGTCCGGTATGCTGAACAGCGATGCGCATTATTGCCGGCGAGTTCCGTTCCCGCACGCTGGCGGCCCCTTCCGGGCTGGCCACGCGGCCCACCAGCGACCGGCTCCGCGAGACGCTGTTCAACGTGCTGGCGCCGCGCATCCAGGGCGCGGCGTTTCTGGATTTGTATGCCGGCTCGGGCGCGGTGGGGATCGAGGCGCTGAGCCGTGGAGCGGCGAACGTTGTCTTCGTGGAGCGCGCTCCGGCCGCGCTTGCCGTGCTGCGCGGCAATCTGGCTAGGCTGGGGCTGACGGCGGGATTCCAGATTCACGCGGGCAGCGTGGGCGCCTGGCTGCGAAAGTCCGGGACCGGCACTGGCCAGGGCCGAAAGGCTGGACGGGAGCCGGAACGAAAATCGGGCCTGGTCTTCAACCTGGTGTTTCTCGATCCGCCTTACGACGCAGCGGGGGAGTACGCGGCCACGCTGGGCTTTCTGGGCAACGGCGCGGCCGGTCTGCTGGCTCCAGGCGCGCTGGTCATTGCCGAGCACCGCCGCAAGGAGCAGCTTGAAGACCGCTATGGATTGCTCGAACGCACGCGGCTTCTGGAACAGGGCGATGCGGCTTTGAGCTTCTATGCCCTAGCCTGATCCTACGCGCCGGAAATCCATTAAAGTGAGTGGCATGAGAAACGCGCGAATCTTCCTTGCCCTTGCCGCGATGATTACGGCCTCTGCTGCCGCCTCTCAAGCGCCCGCAGCCCTTCGCCCGCCCGACCCGCTTTCCGGACTTTGTCATTCTCGATACCGATATCGGCGACGACATCGACGACGCCTTTGCGCTGGCCCTGGCGTTGCGGAGTCCGGAACTGCGGCTCATTGGGATTACAACAACCTTCGGCGATACCGAACTACGGGCGCGGCTGGTGGACCGCTATCTGGACGCCGCGGCGTGCGGGTCAAACATTCCAGTGGTTCCCGGTCTTCCAACGCCGCACAACAACGTATTCACCCAGGCTGCGTATGCAAAGGGGGGACCGCGCGGTGGCTGCATTGCCCCCGGCAAGCTCCTGGACCAAGAGAAAGAGTGGGCACGCTGGGATTACGAGCGAAAGCATGACGACGCAGCCGGGTTCCTGCTCAGGCAGATTCGCGCGCATCCCGGCCAGATTACGCTGATCGCCATCGGGCCGCTCTTCAATATCCAGGCGGCGATTGAACAGGACCCGGCGACCTTTCGCAAGCTGAAGCGGGTGGTGATGATGGGCGGCAGCATCTACCGGGGCTACGACGGGCGTAACGGCGAGCGACGGCCTCCTGACGCCGAGTGGAACATCAGCCGCGACCCGGCGGGAGCGCGAGCGCTGCTGGCCGCGGGCATCCCAGTATTCATGATGCCGCTTGACTCGACCCAGATTCACCTGGAGACACCGGAGCGGGAGGCGATCTTTGCGCATGGCTCGCCACTCACCGACCAGCTCACGCTGCTCTACCACCAGTGGCTGGCCGGCAACGAGGGGCATGCAGCCGCGCCTACTCTCTTTGACCCGGTGGCCGTGGCCTACTCCGTTCGTCCCGGACTGTGCCCGGCAACGCCGATGCGGCTGGAAGTGGACGACAAGGGTTTTACGCGGCCGGCGGAGGGTGATGCGAATGTCCAGGTTTGCCTCCAATCGGACGAGAAGAGCTTTCTGGAGTTCCTGCTGGGCCGGATCGCAAAAGAAACGGCGCGCTGACCAGTGGGACGGATTGAACTGACGCAGCCCATTTGCCCTGGTTCCGAGGCTGTTTTTGCGCTTATCCGGGTAAAAATCCACCACCTGTGAGCAAGGTCACTTCCAACTCCATTGACACTGCGAGAGAGTTAGGTGAAAAATGGCGGGTTGATGCATTTCGTGCCATTTTATGCGCTGTAGGGAGGGAAAGTGAAAAACGCGATGAAAATGCAGGCTTTGGGTGCGCTGGCGTTTCTGGGCGCGGGATTGTTGCTGAGCGGCTGCAAGGCAGTGCCCGAATTGACGCGAGACAATGCGCAGGCGTTGATTCAGGCCAAATACGACCAGACTCCCGCGGTGGGCGTCATCATCGCGGTGGACGAACTGGGACTTGGGGAGGGCGTTGCGGCCAAGTATTGGGGACGGACCAAGCTCTATCCCAACAGATTCTGGGCCGACTTCACGCTAACCCCCGAGGGCAAGAAGGTGCTCAAGCTGCAAAGTGGGGGGGATGTGATCCAGTGGCGCCCGCTGAGCCAATCAGACAAGAACTATTCAGTGATTGTGGTGACCGTTGCAGCCAATCACCTGAAGGCGCGCGATTTGAAGGATGTCCAGGACGAAATACTTCCCGGCGTGGATACAGCCAAGAGCGTCGAGTTCTCTGAGGCCGTGAACTTGGACGGCGTGCCGGACCCGCTACAGGGCATAGCCCACAACCCCGGCAACAAGCTGAGCACCAAGCGCCAGGCCAATTTTGTCCTCGAAAACGGGGCCTGGAAGCTGCATTCGATCGAGTAGAGCAGAAAAATCCTTGAGGGTGGGGGAGAATGCGTTGACCCCACCCCGTTTTCTTGATATGGTTAAAAGGTTGCGCAAGAACGCCAGAGTCAGTGTGTCTTAACGGGCTCAGGCGGGGGGGCAGTCCGGTCCGGCGGCAAAGGACGGGTGCTGATCCCCAGGCTAGGTGCAGTCAACCGGCCAGACAGGTCCCCGGAATCGCTCTCTTCTTGCGGAGGGCAGGGGCAATATCGCTACGGAGCCTGCGCGTTCTCCACCTTGGAGGGCTATGCGGGCCGGAACCGCGAAACGGAGTTGGCTTTACCCGCCAGAAGCGGGAAAACGCCCGGCCACCGTCCCGGTTCTCGTCTGATTTTGGAACGAAGACAGACGCGAAGCAGCAGAATAGGGCTTCTGTGCGCGTGCGCGACAGGTTTCAAGTCGCGCTTCTCGCAGCGGGAGGCCCATGGGTGAGTGTGCGGCTGTTGAGTTTGAAGGGTCACGGTTTTTGGCGTAAGGAGTTTTGGTTTGCCTACATTCAATCAGTTGGTTCGCAAGGGGCGCACGGCCCCGCGGTACAAGACGGCGTCGCCTGCCTTGCAGGCCTCGCCGCAGCGGCGCGGCGTTTGCACCCGCGTGTATACACAGACGCCCAAGAAGCCGAACTCGGCTCTGCGCAAGGTTGCCCGCGTGCGGCTGACCAACGGGATTGAGGTCACTACCTACATTCCGGGCATCGGCCACAACCTGCAGGAGCACTCCATCGTGCTGATTCGCGGCGGGAGAGTGAAGGATTTGCCCGGCGTCCGCTATCACGTGGTGCGCGGCACGCTGGATTCGGTGGGCGTGGGCGAGCGCAAGCAGAGCCGGTCGAAGTACGGAGCCAAGCGCGCCAAGGGCGGCGCGGCGAAGAAGTAGCGTTGATCGAGCTACTAGCCGCTAGCTCCTAGCTTCTAGCTCGTTTCCTGGGAGAGCCAAATTGGCGCTTCCCGCACGGAGGAGCTAGAAGCTAGCAGCGAAAAGCTAGCGGCTGATTTTGAGGATTTTGAGGATTATGCCGAGAAAAGGGCACATTGCGAAGCGAGTAGTGGCGCCGGACCCGGTCTACGGGTCTGAGTTGGTCACCAAGTTTGTCAACTCCATGATGTGGGGCGGCAAGAAGTCGACGGCCCAGAGCATCTTCTATCAGGCGATGAAGAACCTGGAGGAGAAAGGTGGCGGCGACGATGCTCTCAAGCTCTTCAAGAAGGCGGTGGAGAACTGCAAGCCGCTGCTGGAGGTGAAGACCCGCCGCGTGGGAGGCGCCAACTACCAGGTGCCCATCGAGGTCAATCCGGACCGGCGCACCTCGCTGGCCATTCGCTGGCTGATCAGCTACGGACGCGGCCGCGGCGAGAAGGGCATGACCGACAAGCTGTCGAACGAGTTGCTGGACGCGGCCAACGGGCGCGGCGGGGCGATGAAGAAGAAGGAAGACGTGCACCGCATGGCCGAAGCCAACAGGGCCTTTGCCCACTACCGCTGGTAGGAAATCAGCCGCTAGCTTCTAGCTACTAGCTTGCGGTCGTTGAAGATAACAAGATTTGGGACCGCGTTGGGCGGTTCCGTAGGAGACAAGCTAGAGGCTAGAAGCTAGCCGCTGAGTTTTTAACCGCGGGCTGAGAAACCCGCAAGGAAAAATGCCGTGCCTCGCACCACACCGCTGAACCGCTGCCGGAATATCGGAATCATGGCGCACATCGACGCCGGAAAGACGACAGCGACAGAACGGATCCTCTTCTACACGGGCATCACGCACCGTATAGGCGAGGTGCATGAGGGCACGGCAACCATGGATTACATGGAGCAGGAGCAGGAGCGCGGCATTACCATCACCTCGGCAGCCACCACCTGCACCTGGAAAGACTGCCGCATCAATATTATCGATACCCCCGGCCACGTGGACTTTACCGCCGAGGTGGAGCGAAGCCTGCGCGTGCTGGACGGCGCAGTGGCGCTGTTCGACTCGGTCGCCGGCGTGCAGCCGCAATCCGAGACGGTCTGGCGGCAGGGCGACAAGTATAAGGTGCCTCGCATTTGCTTCGTCAACAAGATGGACAAGAACGGCGCGGACTTCGAGCACGTTCTGGAGACCATCCGCAAGCGCCTGGGCGCGCGTCCGGTTGCGCTGCAAATCCCCATTGGCGCCGAGGCTTCTTTCAAGGGCGTCGTCGACCTGGTGGAGATGAAGGCCGTCGTATGGCATGACGAGTTGATGGGCTCGCAGTACGACATCGAGCCGGTTCCCGCCGCGCTGCTCAAAAAGGCCGAGGCCTTCCGACTGCAGTTGATTGAGGTCATCGCCGAGACCGACGACGTGCTGCTGGAAAAGTTCCTCGACGGCGAAACGCCGAGCATTGAGGAACTGAAGGCCGGCATTCGCCAGGCCACCATCGACCTGAAGGTCTTTCCGGTGATCTGCGGCAGCGCTTTCAAAAACAAAGGAGTCCAGACGCTGCTGGATGCGGTGGTAGATTATCTGCCCAGCCCGCTGGACAAGCCCCCGGTGGAGGGCATCGACCCCTCGCATCATAATCGCGTGGTTGCGCGCAAGCCGGACGACAACGAGCCGCTTGCGGCTTTGGCCTTCAAGATCCTCAACGATCCCTTCGGCAAGCTGTGCTTCGTCCGGGTCTATTCGGGATCGCTCAACACCGGCGACATGGTTCTCAATCCCCGCGCCGGCAAGACCGAGCGCGTAGGCCGGCTGGTGAAGATGCACGCCAACAAGCGCGAGGACGTCAACGAGATTCTGGCCGGCGACATCTGCGCCTGCGTGGGCCTAAAGGATCTGAAGACCGGCGACACGCTCTGCGATCCGCATCATCCGATTGCTCTGGGAGCGATCACCTTCCCGGAGACGGTCATCTCGGTGGCCATCGAGCCCAAGACCAAGGCCGACCAGGAGAAGATGGCCGTCGCCCTGGCGCGGCTGGCCGACGAGGACCCCACCTTCAAGGTGCGCACGGATGAGGACTCCGGCCAAACGATCATCAGCGGCATGGGCGAGCTGCACCTGGAAATTCTGGTCGACCGCATGAAGCGCGAGCACAAGGTCGAGGCTAATGTGGGCGAGCCCAAAGTGGCATTCCGCGAGACCATCCGCAAGAAGGCCGAGGCCGAGGGCAGTTATATCCGCCAGACCGGCGGATCGGGCAACTACGGCGTTTGCAAGCTGCGCGTGGAGCCGAACGAGCCGGGCAAGGGCTACGAGTTCATCAACGACATCAAGGGTGGCGTAATTCCCAGGGAGTTCATCAAGCCCATCGATCAGGGCGTGCAGGGTGCGCTCGAGCTAGGCATCCTGGCCGGCTACCCGATTGTGGACGTGAAGGTGACGCTCTACGACGGCCGCTACCACGAGGTGGACTCCAACGAGATGGCTTTCAAGTTTGCCGGATCGATCGCCTTCAAGGAAGCCGCGCGCAAGGCCAGCCCGGTGCTGCTTGAGCCGGTGATGGCTGTCGAGGTCACCGTCCCCGAGGAGTTCATGGGAGTCATCATCGGCGACATCAACGCGCGCCGCGGGCGCATCGAGCACGTGGATCGCATAGGCGGCTCGCAGGTGATCAAGGCCATGGTGCCGCTCAAGGAGATGTTCGGCTACGTGAACGACATTCGCTCGTCCACGCAGGGCCGGGCCTCGTATTCAATGCAGTTCGCGCGCTACGAAGAGGCGCCGCGCATGATTGCCGACGAGATTATAGGGCGGGCGCAGGGGAAGTGAGAAAGACGCGATTTGGAAGGCGGGACATGGAGTGCGTGAATTCGTTGCGTGAGGGTGTTGAGTTCTGCTTTAGCCGGTGGAGGGACGAAGGTCCCAGTTCGGTTGTAGTTGAGAAGTTACGCAAGGAGCTGGATCGCCCAGGCGACAAAGCAGATGTTATTTGGTGGTTCATCAACGGAAAGTGTGAGACCGAAGGAGCCTATATTGACGCAGGCACCTTGCGCAATCGCCATCGTCCGGAGGAAATCAACGACGCATTCGATTGTGTCACGGGTTTTCTGCAAGATTTAGGAAAACCCGGTATCGAATTGGCGAGAGTTCTTCGGACAAAGAATAGGAATTCGTTATAACCGACGAGTTTAGGAGTAGTCGAGACGTAAGACTGGGATGATGGTAAGTAGTGAGGTTTCCGCTATGACTGAACTCACTCAGAAGTGCCACCGGTGCGAGGGCTCAGGTAACGAAGTTGCAGGAGATGGAATCCAAAAGAGGCTTTGCCCTGAATGTAAGGGGCTAGGACGTTTACTGGGTAATGAAGTTGGCAATTTCGTTCACGCACTATTAAGGGATGACGACGTTTACCACTGGATTCGAGAAATGGCAATGAGGCTAAAAGCCGATCTCAACAATTCGTAGGACTGGAGAAGCAAGGCAATGGGCAAAGAGAAGTTTGATCGCAGCAAGCCGCACGTGAACGTGGGCACGATCGGTCACATCGATCACGGCAAGACGACGTTGACGGCGGCCATCACCAAGGTGTTGGGCAAGCACAATCCGAAGATCCTGT
>JBKQRH010000021.1:0-14670 GCA_052326045.1 Occallatibacter sp.
GTTTGAACTTGCAGGCCTGCCCTATTTCCATCCGCATAGCCTGCGAAAGACGCTGGCGCGGCTTGGCGAACAGGTTTGCAGGTCTCCCGAAGATTTCAAAGCGTGGAGCCAGAACCTGGGGCATGAAAAGGTCCTGACGACGTTCCTCAACTATGGCTCTGTGACGTGTGATCGACAGGGAGAGATCCTGCGAGGTCTGATAACGCCACGGCAGCGCTCGAAGTCGGATGCTGGTGCGATCGCGGAGGAACTGTTCAACAGATTGCGCGATTCTGGGGTGAACATACAGGCACAATGAACCCGACGGGCTAAGCAATGGCTCCAAAGTTGCCCACGATCACCTTAGACTCGTTCACGATGCCATCCACGTAATCACCCCACCATTGGAGCATCTTCTTTCGCTGGTCTGCGAACTCGGCAACGATGTAGACGGCGCGAATGCCCTCTTGTTCATGGCTCAGGGCCTTTTCGATCACGTCTCTGTTGAAGCCATGCTCAGTGAGCAGTGTTGCGCCGGTCCTGCGCAGATCGTGAATGGTGAGGGGGTCCATGTCGAACGTCAGCCCCTCCAGGGCTTTATTGAGCGCGTTCGCGGCAAAGGGCCTTGCGATGCTGCTCCGCCCCGGCAACACCAGTTCGGAGTCTCCTGCAAGCGCCTTCAACTCCCGGAACATCTCAGCAACTTGCGTAGACAGGTAAACGATGTGCGGCTTGCCTGTCTTTGCATTCCCTTCCGGAATGAGCCACTCGCCGGCATCGAAATTCACATGCTCCCACCGCGCCAGCAATAGTTCCGACTTGCGAGAGAGCGTAAGCAGGATGATATGCAGGGCCAGCTTGAATTGGCGCCTGATGTTCGACTGGTAGATGGTGCGGAGGTACAGGCGAATCTCTTTCGGGGTGAGCACACGGGCGCGCTTGCGGGCCTTGCCGATGTAGCGCGTTGCCACCATCGCGGCGGGATTGATCGTCACCAGTTGCAATTCCAGCGCGTAATCGAACATCTGCTTTAGTACGTTGCGAAGCTGCATGGCCGCCGCGATGCGCCCCTGGTCCCGCTTGCGGTACACCAGGGCTTGCACGTCCAAGGCGTTTACATCCTTGAGGTTTTTTTCTCCGAGGGTGGGGAAAATCTGTTTGTCCAGATAGCGCCGAATGCTTTTGGGGTCTTTCCAATTCCTCATCACTTGCTCATTGAAGTACCGCTCACCAAACACTCTGACGGTGGGGTTGCTGGCCAACCCCACGCGCGCCAGCTTCGCCTCCAGGGCGGGAGATTTGCCCTCTGCTACTTGCCCGGCCAGCTCGTCTCGCTTCCACCGTGCAGCCTTCAGGGGCAGATCGGGATAGCGGCCCAAATTCACCTTGCCGTATTTGCCGTCCAAGCAATACCTATAGAGCCAGGACATTTTGCCGCTCGGCAGTATGTCCAGCGAAAGCCCCCGGCCATCGCTCACCATGTAGCGCGTAGCCTTTGGTTTCAAACCCTTGATTCCAGCGTCTGTGAGTGCCATTCTGTCCTTTCCGTATGTCTCCAGGCTCATCCCTGAGACATATCCCCATCTGGAGACATACTGGAGACATATTCTATATCGGCTGTCTATGTCTCCCGTTGGACAGTATAGGACACTAAACCACGCAAATGCAAGGATTTTGTTTCGTTTTCTACATTTCATTGGACGGCCCTGGAGGCCGGTCTATTTTCCAATGCAGAACATAGAAAAAATCAGATTTAGAATGTCGTCGGAAGTGGTCTGGCCGGTCAGTGAGTCGAGGGCCCCGAGCGCGTGGTATAGGTCCAGCAGAATCATCTCGTGGGGGATGGCGGTCGAGTTGGCCTGCGCTGCGCCGGCTAGGGCCGCCAGAGCAGTTTCGATGGCCTGGTGGTGGCGCATGTTGGTCAGCATGCCCGGCTCTGAGGCGGCTCCGCCCGTGGCCAGTGCCAGAATCCTCTCGCGCAGCGCGGCTATGCCCTCGCCCGTAAGCGCTGAAGTTGCCAGCGCCGGGACACCGGCCAAAACACCGGCGGCCTCCTGTGCCGCCGAGCCCTCCTCGGCCAGATCGCTCTTATTCACGGCCACCAGCGCGGGCCTGCCCTGCACGGCCTCCAGCAACCGGCGCTCCTCGTCGTTGAGCGGCTGGGTGGCGTCCAGCACCACCAGCACCAGCTCGGCGTCAGCCAGCGCCTCGCGGCTGCGGGCGACGCCCAATTGCTCGACCTCCTCGAAGGTCTCGCGCAGCCCGGCAGTATCCACCAGTTCCAGCGGAATGCCGTCAAGAGAAATGCGCTCCGTCACCAGGTCGCGGGTGGTGCCGGGGGTCGCGGTCACAATGGCGCGGTCGCGCTCGACCAGGCAGTTGAAGAGCGAACTCTTGCCGGCGTTGGGGCGGCCCACGATGGCCAGCGTCAGCCCGTCATGCACGATGCGCCCGCGGGCGAATGAAGCTTCGAGCGCCGCCAGCGGCGGCGTCAACTCGCCGATGCGGCGGGCGATCTCAGCCGCCGGGGCCACGTCCACATCGTCCTCGGCAAAGTCGATGCCGGCTTCGAGCAGGGCGATCAGTTCGACCAGCGCCCGCTTCACTGGCTGTACGCGCCGGCTGAGCGCGCCGCCCATCTGGCTGGCGGCCTGCCGTGCCTGGGTGAGCGTCTGCGCCTCGATCAGATCGTGCACCGCCTCGGCCTGGGTGAGGTCGATCCGGCCGGCCAGAAAGGCGCGCTGGGTAAACTCGCCGGGCTCAGCCAGCCGCGCGCCCAGCTCGAGTGCCCGGCGCAGCAGTAGTTCCAGCACTACCGGCGAGCCGTGCGCTGCTATCTCAACGAGATCTTCGGCAGTATAAGAGCGCGGAGCACCAAAGAACGTAACCACCGCCTCGTCAATGCGGGCGAGACTGTCGCGGCCCGCATCGGCTCCCGAGTCCGGCGCGGCCAGATCATCGAGTACATCCAGCACATCGGCCAGCCGCGCCCGCGCGTGTTCCAGCGGCTGGCGCAAGCGCACCAGTTGTGCGGCAATGGATGCGGCCTGGGGTCCGCTCAGCCGCACGATTCCGATGCCCCCGCGGCCCGGTGGCGTGGAGACGGCGGCAATGGTGTCGGTAGTTGAGCCGGAGAGAGTCATAGGCTGGAAACAGTGTAGGTGCTGCGGCTGGAAGCGTGCTTGAAAAACCGTCGCCAGAAGAGGCAAGGCAATCATCCAAACCAACGCCGCACCTTCTAGGGCAGAGGTTTACCCTGAGTATGCCTCAACATCACTTCACAGAGACAGGGATTCTTTTGAAAGTCGGGTTCGAGAACGAGCGCGGAAAGGCCGGTTGTGCGGGCAAGTCGATCCTTGTTTTGGCAATAGCAGCCTGCTTGCTCGCTGCGGCGGGAGCTGGGGCGCAACAGGCAGAGCTGTCGGTTTGGCAAGGCATCGTGCGCAACGCAGCCGGAGCGCCCATCCCCGCCGTCACGGTCCGGCTGGCCGCCAGCGGCACCTCCGCCGAAGCGGTTAGCGGCGTTGATGGCCGCTTTCACATGATGGGTCTTCCACCCGGGCAATACCGGCTCTCGGTTGAATCGAAAGGCCGCAGAATCGACTACGCGCTGCCTATCGACCTGGTTGCAGGAGTTCCGGGCGCTGGTGGTCCCAACGTTGCCATCACCCTCTCCGGCCGCGGCGAGCTGACCGTCTCCGCCCTCAAGAGTCAGGCGGCCACCGGCGGCGAGGAGCTATCGAGTCAGGCTGTGAGCGAGCTGCCGCTAAACAAGCGCGACTTCAGCACGCTGCTGCTGCTGGCCGCCGGCACGATGACCGACGTGAACGGCGCCACCAACTTCACGGCCCAGTTCGCCATCAATGGGCAGCGCGGCGTCGAAGCCACCTTTGCGATGGATGGCGCGGACATCAGCGATCCGGAAATGGGTGGCGCCACTTTCTCCAACTTCAATGTGGACGCGGTCGAAAGCATCGATTCCAGCTCCGGCTGGATGCCGGCCGAGATTGGCCGGGGCGCGGCGGGCTTCACGAATATCCACACCCGTTCGGGAGCCAGCGGCTTTCACGGGTCGGTCTTTGAGTTCGTGCGCAACTCCGCCTTCGACGCGCGCAATTACTTTGACCACCCTACTCAGGCTTATCCCGGCCGCATTCCGCCCTTCCGCCGCAACGAGTTCGGATTTACCAATGGCGGGCCGGTCTTCGTTCCCCACCTCTACGATGGCCGTAAGCAGACTTTCTATTTCGCGCAGTACCAGGGCTTCCGCCAGGTGCTGGGAACCACGCAGGTAATGCCCGTACCCACAGCCGAGCAGAGACCAGGGAACGGCTGTCAAACCGACAGTCAGATCGTTTGTGACACCGTCACCTACGCCGACAAGAGCACCGATACGCTCTACATTCCCGTCAATACGGAAATCGCGAGGATTCTGGCGCGCTATCCGCTGCCCAATCTGCCCAGCGGGTCGTTCGGCGCGAACACCTATGCGACCGCGTCGAAGGTGACGACAGACGCCGACCAGTTTTCGCTGCGGCTGGACCACAAATTCTCTGGCAAGGACCAGTTCTTTGCGCGTTTCAACCTGGACAATCTCACCGGGCCGACCACCAATCCCGACCAGACGGCCATCGATCCTTCTTTCGGCATCCAGTACATCGACCGCCAACGCAATGTTGTGGGCACCTATACGCACATGGTATCGCCGCGACTAACGATTGAGTCGTCGGTGAGCATCACGCGCTCCACGCCGGGCTTTCCCACACCCAACCACACCGACCCCGCGGTCAAATTCAACGATGGCCTCTTCGAGGCTTTCAACTCCGCCGGAGGATCGGTGATGCAGGCCTACGGGAACCTCTTTCAGGGCCGCCAGAACCTCGCCTTCACCACGGCGCGCCATGCCTTCAAAGCCGGCTTCGAGGCGCGCCTGAATCGCGACACGACATACTTCGGCATAAGTCCCAACGGCGAATACGACTTTGGTGGCGGTGCTGCTTATGCCACCGAAGCCATTCCGTCGCGGAGCGGAATCCATGACATTCATCCCGGCGATTCGCTGCCGGATACGCTGTCAAGCTTCCTTTCAGGCAGTCCCTTTGTCTACAGCGTGGCCATCGCGCCCCCAGAGGTCTCCGGCGGCCAGCATATGGGTCCGGCGGCCATCAGCCGCAACAACTTCAGCTTCTATCTGCAAGACACATGGAAGCTCACCAGCCGATTCACGTTGGATTACGGAATTCGCTGGGATCTCTACCAGCCGATTACTGAACGCGCTCACCGCACCTCCAGTTTCCTTACCGTAAACGGCGTGCAAGAGTTTGTTGTCAACCCGCAGCCCGGCTACCAGACGAACTGGAATGCCTGGGAGCCGCGTGTGCAGGCGGCGTGGCAGGTGAGCAAGAGAATGTCGGCCCACGCCGGCGGAGGAATCATGGTGATCCCTCCCAATATCTGGCAGGACAACTTCCTTACTGGGTCCACTCCCTTCGCTGTTTATCCACGCCTGCTTTCAGCATCCAACGCGCCCATTTCGTATGGCTTCCAGATCACACCGGCACAGTTGCCCCACGCATACACCCCCGCCGGCGTGGATATTCTGGCTTCCGGGAACACCAAGTCCATTGCTCCCAACACAGTGATGGATGTGAATCGCTATGAGCAGGATGTCGCCGCACTGACCCAGGGCCATGTCGTCAGCGATCTGAACCTGAGCGGCGTCGACCGCTCCTTCGGCAATGCCACGCTCTACACCTGGACGGCCGGCCTGGAACGCAAGCTCGGCAATTTCACCGCGGGCGCGAGTTATGTAGGCACGGCCGGAGTCAAGCTGCCGCGAACCAGTTTCCCAAACGCCTATCCAGGGGCCAGCCCGGCCTTCGCACCCCACACCACCTTCGATGCCAATGGAAATGTGACCGGCGGCTTCGGCGTGGAGAACATCATCGCCGCAACGGCCCATTCGACCTATCACGCGCTGCAAACTTCGCTGGCGGGCACCATGGGGCACGGCGGTCCAGGCATCCAGGCGAGCTATACCTGGGGCAAGTCATTGGATGACACCAGCCAGGCCATGACCGGCTTTCCTCAAAATCCCTTCGACACCCACGCTGAGAAAGGCCCGTCTTCCTTCGATGTGATGCATGGCTTCGGCCTCAGCGCGGCCCAGGATCTGCACCTGGAGAGCGTCGGGGTTCTACATTCCGTGAGCAAGAAAACTACCGGTGGCTGGGAGCTGCTTAGCATTTCCAGCCTCAGTTCTGGATCGCCCTTCACCGTCTTCAGCGGCATTCAGCAGACCGGGGCCGGTGCGATCGGCGTGGATCGCCCCGACCAGATCGCCCAGCCGCATCTTTCCACCGCTCGCAAAGTTCGCCAGGACTACTTCGGCGAAGGCGCGAACAACGCGGCGGAGTTCTTCTCGATTCCCATCCACATCGCCGGAGGCACCGGCCCGAATCAGGGCCGCTTCGGAACGCTGGGGCGCAACACCTTCCGCGGGCCGGCCTTCTACAACTTCGACTTCGCGCTGATCAAGGACACGCCCTTTGGCCGCCGCAAGAGCGGAGCCGAACGCATGGACCTGCAATTCCGCGGCGAGTTCTTCAATCTCTTCAACATCGTCACTATGGGCCTGCCGAACAATATCCTCAACGGCTCCGGCTTTGGCGAGATCAGCAAGACCGCCGGCAACTCGCGCCAGATCCAGTTCTCGCTCAAGCTGATCTACTGAGCGCCGCAAATCGCGCTGCGCGCAGGATGAAGGCGGCGGTTTGCGGACGGGCGTTCCCCTATAATCGCTCGCTTGAATTTATTCATGGAACCAAAACTCGCGATCTCTCGTATTGCATTCCCATAGAGGATGGTGTATTCTTCTCCTATTGGTTTCCAAGAGGAGTGGGGAATGGGCGAAAAAACCGATGTGTGGCAGGGCACGCTGGCGCTGATGGCGCTCAGAACGCTTGAATCCATGGGGCCGCTGCACGGATATGGCCTGGCGCGGCGCATTGAGCAGATCAGCGGCGACCGGTTGCAGTTGAACTATGGCACGCTCTACCCGGCGCTGCTCAAGTTGGAGCAGGAGGGGTTCATCCGCTCAAGCTGGGGCCTCTCAGACAATAATCGCCGCGCAAAATACTACGAGCTGACCAAGGCGGGCGAGCGCCAGGTGAAGAAGGCCGCCGCCGAGTGGGAGCAGACCACCGCGATCCTGGCGCGGTTCCTGACCCCGGCAGAGGAGGCGTGATGCGCAAACTGAGAGCGCTATGGATGCGACTACGCGGCCTGTTTGGCAACGGTCGCAACGACGAAGACTTCGCGGCCGAACTGGAAAGCCATGTGGACCTGCACACCGAGGACGGCATTCGGGCGGGCCTGAGTCCCGAGGAAGCGCGGCGGCAAGCGCTCATTTGCCTGGGCGGCGCTGAGCAGACACGCCAGGCATATCGCGAGCGCCGCGGCCTGCCCTGGCTGGAAACGCTGGGGCGCGACCTGGCCTATGCCCTGCGCACTCTCGGCAAGCATCGCGGCGCGACTGCCGCGGCCATTCTCTCCATCGGCCTCGGCATCGGCGCCAATGCCACCATTTTTTCCATGGTCAACCGCTTCCTGCTGCGGCCCGCGCCCATGGGCGACCCCACCACCCTGCTCGCCCTCCAGACCACCCACGACGGCGACGAGTGTTGCAACAACTTCTCTTTTCCCGTCTATAGCGATATTCGCGACCAGGCTCAATCCTTCTCCGGCGTTGCCGCCTACTTCGAGTTGATCCCAGCATCGGTGGGCGGCGGCGGAGAACCGGAGCGAGTCTTTGGCCAGGCGGTCACAGCCAATTTCTTTCAGGTCACTGAACTCCCAATGGTGCTGGGGCGCGGGTTTGTCACGGGAGAAGAGAGCGCGTCCGAGGTTGTGCTGGGAGCCGGCCTGTGGCAACGCCGCTTCAACGCGGACAGGGAGATTGTCGGCAAGACGGTGACCATCTCCGGCCATGTGTTTACGGTCATCGGGGTGGTTACGCCCGCCTTTCACAGCGTCGAGCAGATCCTCGGCACCGAATTCTGGGTGCCGCTCGGCAGCGCATCTCAATTGGCGACTGACCTTCCCTTTCAGGCTTCCCGCGGAGATCATTGGCTCGCTGTTGTTGGCCGGTTGAAGCCGGGCGTCACGCGAGCGCAGGCTGCGGCAGAATTGAACACGCTCGCCCAGCGCTTCGCTGTGGCCAATCCTAAAACCGACCAGGGGAACCGGTTCTCGTTCGACCAGGCCGGCACAATGCCGCCCCATGAACGGAGCGGAATCGTTCTTTTTCTGGGCGCGCTCACGGTGGTAGTGCTCCTGGTGCTGGCGATTGCCGGAGCCAATGTGGCAAATCTGCTGTTCGCTCAGGCCGCCAGCCGCCAGCGGGACATGGCCGTTCGGCTCGCCCTCGGAGCCACGCGCGCACGTTTGCAGCGGCAAATGCTCACCGAGAGCTCGCTGCTCGGCCTGGGCGGCGGCGTCCTCGGAGTCGTTCTGTCGCTCTGGGCCACGCGAGCACTCTCCGCGCTCCACCTGCCTGTGCCGGTTCCGCTTGATTTGCGCATCAGCGTCGACTGGCGCGTACTGCTGTTTGCCTTCACTTTAAGCGTATTCAGCGGGTTGCTGCTTGGTGTGGCCCCGGCCTGGGCTGCGTCGCGCCCGCTGCTGGCCAATGCGCTCAAAGGCGAAGATGCGCTGGCCCGTCCTGGCCGTCGCATCAGCCTGCGCAATCTTCTCGTCGTCGGGCAGATTGCCATGTCCGTGGTGCTGCTTTGCGTCACCGGACTCTTTCTGCGCAGCCTCGCGAGTGCTGCCAGCATCGACATTGGCTTTCGATCGAAAGGCCTGCTGATGATGTCCGTCGATCCGCGCGTTCACGGCTATACGGCTCCTCGAACCGTCGAGTTTCTCTCCCTGTTTCAGCAGCGCGTTGCCGCTCTGCCCGGCGTTGTCTCGGCAGTTGCGACGGATAGAACGCCGCTCTCAAGCACCACTCGCAGCGAAGATCTTCACGTCGCCGGCATGGCTGACAAAGAAAAGCACGATGTCAACGCAGAGCTCTTCATGGTGACGCCCGGCTACTTTGAAACCATGGGCATTCCCCGGATAGCCGGCCAGGACTTTGGTGGGGAATCAGCCACAGGACCAAAGACCGCAA
Organism: Occallatibacter sp.; assembly: GCA_052326045.1. GTDB lineage: Bacteria > Acidobacteriota > Terriglobia > Terriglobales > Acidobacteriaceae > Telmatobacter. The sequence goes on from JBKQRH010000021.1 coordinate 9,155, forward strand.
TTGTCAACCGAGCCTTTGCCGAGCGCGTCTTTGGCGGCGCAAACCCGCTCGGCCGGCAAGTCACAGGCGGCGTCACAACCTACCGGATCATCGGCGTAGTGGGCAACGTCAAGGCCCGCTCGCTGGGCGAAGAAACTCGCCCGGTCCTCTATCGCTCGCTCCAGCAGAGCGTCGCAAACGATCCGTCGTTCCTCGGCTATACGCTTGTTGTTCACACCTCCGGCAATCCAGCAGCGATCGCGCAAGCAGTCCGCAGCCAGGTCCACGCGCTCGATCCAACCATGGCTATCTACAACGAGGAGACCATGGAAGAGCATGTCCGCTCTGCCTACTTCCTTCCACGCCTTGCCGCTACGCTCTTCGGTACCTTCGGATTCATCGGCCTCGTGCTCGCCACGGTCGGCCTTTACGGCGTGATGAGCTACGCGGTCAGCCGCCGCACCCGCGAGATCGGCATTCGCATGGCGCTCGGAGCCAAGCCCGGCGTCGTCGAACGCCTCATCCTGCGCCACGGTCTGGTGCTTACACTCATAGCTGTGGTCCTTGGCTGGCCTGCCGCATGGATGTTGTCTAAACTCGCTTCCAGCTTTCTCTACGGCATTCAGCCGCACGATGTCATCACGTTCTCGATCGTTCCGCCGTTTTTGATAGCGGTGGCTCTCGTTGCCTGTTGGATTCCCGCCCGCCGCGCGGCGTCCATCGATCCCATGCAGGCGCTGCGAACGGAATAGGAGATTCCTTATGCCAAAACTCAGAGCACTCTGGCTTCGAATCCTTGAGATGTTCCACCCCCGGCTCGGCAGTGCAGACTTCGACGCCGAACTGGCCAGCCACGTGGAGATGCACACGGACGACGGCATTCGCGCCGGCCTCACTCCTGAAGAAGCACGCCGCCAGGCGCTCATTCGCCTGGGCGGCGTGGAGCAGACAAAGCAGGCCTGGCGCGAGCGGCGCACGCTGCCCTGGCTGGAGATGCTCTGGCAGGACATTCGATTCGGCCTGCGAATCCTCTGCAAGAATCCAGGCTACACGGCCGTCGCCGTCCTCACTCTTGCGCTCGGAATCGGGGCAAACTCGGCGGTCTTCACGGTGGCGCAAGCGGCTCTGCTGCGTTCCTGGCCGGCCAAAGAGCCGGGCCGGCTGGCCAGGCTGATCTCCATGACGTCGCAAGGCGAGGACTTCAATTTTTCCTACGCCGATTACCAGGATTTGGCCGCACAAAGCAGATCGCTTGAAGGAATTCTGGCATGCTCGCGCCACGCAAAGGCTCTCCGTGTAGGAACGGAAACGAAGTTTGTGCTGGATGACGTCGTTTCTCCCAACTACTTTTCGGTTCTGGGGATCGATGCCCAACTTGGCCGCACCTTCTCAGCAGACTCCCGGCCGGACAGCGAACCGGGCGTCGTGATCAGCGACTCGCTCTGGCATCGTGCTTTCAACGCAGATCCGTCGCTGGTGGGAAAGCAAGTATGGCTCACGAACCGCGCCTTCACGGTTCTCGGCATTGCGCCTCCGGGTTTTCGCGGCCTGGGGCGCGGGGTTCCCACGGACCTGTGGCTCCCCGTCGCGACCGAATACCCAAGCCAGGAGCTTACCGACCGGAAGAGCCGCGAGTTTGACGTGCTCGGGCGCCTGCGGCCCGGCGTGACCGCTGCAGAGGCCCAGGTTGAGCTCGATACCCTCGGACGCCGCCTGGCCCTGGCCTATCCGGCCATCGACAAAGCGAGAAATATCGCGCTGGTCTCAGAGCAAGAACGCCTGCGCCAGGCGATGGTCCCCACGCTGATTCTGATGACCGCCGTCGGACTGGTCCTGCTGATCTGCTGCGCCAACGTGGCCGGGCTGGTGCTGGCCCGCGCCGACGCAAGGAGCAAGGAGGTTGCTATGCGCCTGGCGCTGGGCGCGGGACGCCTGCGCCTGATGCGCCAATTGCTCACCGAGAGTTTGCTGCTCGCTTCGCTGGGCGCGGCGCTTGGCCTGCTTCTGGCAGCCGGTCTTCTCCGGTTGCAACCGGCGCTGATGCCTCCGGCAGAGTTTGAGCTTGGACTTGATCTGCACCTCGACGCGCCGGTCCTTGCCTTTACCGCAGCCGCCGCCCTTCTGTCGGTTCTGGTCTTTGGATTAGCGCCCGCAATTCAGGCTTCCAAGACGAGCCTCGTCCCGGCGCTCAGGGGTGAAGGGACGGGTGCTGTGCGCGGTGTGCGGCGATGGACGATGCGCAACGCGCTGGTGCTGGGCGAGATTGCGCTGTCGGTAGTGCTGTTAACGGCGTCAGGGCTGGTGGTGCGCAGCCTGCTCTTCAGCCGTTCGCTTCCTCTTGGCTTCGACCGGCAACGGCAATTGATCTTCTTCGACCTGGTCCCTGGGATCGCTGGATACCACTCGGAGCGCAGCGCGAACTTCTTCAACCAAATGGAGGAGAAAGCGGCGGCGCTGCCGGGGGTCCGCCACGCAGCTCTGGCGCGGCGAGTATTGCTCTCCGATTCGGAGGGAGGAATGGCGCAACGCGTTTCCATTCCCGGCGTTGAGTTGCCGCAAGGACAGCTCAGCGTTCCCATCAAATTCGACACGGTTGACGGCAACTACTTCCGCGCCATCGGAACGCGCCTGATCGAGGGACGCGAATTCACCTCAGTTGACAATCCTTCCACTGGCAGAGTCGTGGTCGTCAGCCAAACCATGGCGGAACGCTTCTGGCCGCGCCAGGAGGTTCTGGGACAGCAGATCGTGGCCGACGGGACGGCCTGCCAGATCGTGGGCGTTGTCGAGGACGCAAAGATCAACAGCATCCATGAAACCCCGGAACCCTATATGTACTTCCCCTTCGCTCAACTGCCCAGCGAGGATGGAACGCTTATCGTCGATGCGGAGAGCAACCCCAAGGCCCTGACGGCAAGAATGCTGAGCGAGATTCAACGAGTAGATCGCAATGTGCCCGTTTCTGTTCGCACCGTCCACTATCTGATGCAACAGGCCTTCTGGGCCGACCAGATGGCCGCGGGCCTTGTGGGAGCCCTCGGACTGCTGGGGATCTTCCTCGGAGCCATTGGACTCTATGGCGTTGTAGCCTTCACAGTGAACCGGCGCAGCCGCGAAATCGGCATCCGCATGGCGCTGGGCGCCGAGCGCCGGGATGTCTTGCGGCTGGTCCTTGGCCATGGATTGGCGCTGGCCGCGATAGGAGCGGGAATCGGCCTTGTGGCATCGTTCGCGGCCATGCGGCTACTATCGACTCTGCTCTATGGCGTCAGGCCAACCGACCCGCTCACCTTTGCCGGCAGTTCGGCCCTGGTGATCCTGGTGGCTCTTGCGGCCAGTTGGTTTCCCGCGCGCCGCGCGGCATCTATCGATCCCATGCAGTCGCTGCGAACGGAGTAGGAAGCGCAATCCTCGAATCGAGCGCACTGAGCCGGGACGCCCTGCTCCGCGCAAGCCTCAGTGCGCGCCTTTCTCCCGCAGCAGCTTCTCCACCTCGGGCTTGCCGTTGTTGACCGCGAGCTTGAGCGCGGTGGTGCCGTCGTCGCTCTTGGCGTCGATATTGGCGCCCCGGTCCAGCAGTAGCTTAACGATGTCCATCAACCCGCCGCCTGAGGCCGCCATCAGCGCCGTGAAGCCGTGGATATCCCTGGCCTCGGTTTTGGCTCCATTGTCCAGCAGCAGCTTCACCAGGTCCACTGAGCCGGAGACAACCCCCAGCATCAGCGGTGACAGACCGCCCTCCTCCTGAACGTTGACGTTGGCGCCTTTCGCGAGCAGCAGTTTCGCCTCCTCGATGTTGGAGACCATCACCGCATAGTTCAGCGCCGTGTCGCCACGGTTGTCCTTGAGATCGATACTTGCGCCCTTGTCGAGCAGCTGCTTCACAATATCCACTTTGCCCATTGCGGACGCGGCAATCAACGCCGTGACGCCGTCTTTGCCCTGGGCATCGATATGGGCGCCTTTATCCAGCAGTTGCAAGACCGCCGCAAAATCCCCCTTTTCAATGGCCTGGAACATCTGATCATCCGGGCTGCTTGCGCTGGCCTGCCCCGCGGCCATAAGACTCAGCGATATAACCACGGCTGGAAGAACGATTGCCAACAGGACTTTCTTCATCGCCATCTCCTCGCTTGCAACGGGTCTGCCTTAAAGCCGCTGATAGCAGAGAATTCTACTCCCGCCGCGTCAGGGCGCATGTACTCTATTCCGGCATCTCGCTGGTGGCGCGGGCGCTGATGCCAGCCAACAGGCAAGGAATCAGTTAGTCAGAGTAAGGAGCTTGAAACACTTCGAGGCGCAATGGCCCATGAGTTGGACAAGAACAAAGGGGAAGAGCTGTGGGCTCCTCCCCTTATGTCCGCAGTCCGGGAAATTACTTCTTTGGGGGAGCGATCACGTCCTTGGCGGCCTTGGCCACGCGGAACTTGACCACCGTCTTGGCCTTGATCTTGATGGCCTCGCCGGTCTGGGGGTTGCGGCCAATGCGGGCCTTGCGCTCTGCCTTCACGAGGCGGCCGATGCCGGGGATCACGAAGACGCCGTTCTTCTTGGTTTCCTTGATGGCGGTATCCGCCAGAAGGTCCAGAAAGGCTGCGACTTGTTTGTTGGTCAGTTCCAGCTTCTCGGCCAGGTACCGCGTCAGGGCGGTTTTGGTCAGTCCAGTTGCCATGTGCTGTTCTCCTTATGGGCGAGCCCTTGGGGCTGCCGGTGTTGCCGGGGCTTCCGCCGCTCTAGCGTCTTCAAAGTTGCTGTACCCCGGAACCGATTCCACCCAGTAGCATTCGCTGCGGCGAACGTCACTCGGTATTCAGTCATAAGGGCACTTCACTTTGAAAACGCCTTAAATGCGTGCCGCATGGAGGGAGTGCGACCGGGGACAAATGCTTGCACGAAACCCCTGTATCCATGCGGGTTCTGCAGAACCCTTCGATGGTTACCATGCGACTTCCGGACAGAGAAAGTCAATGGAAAAAGCCTGTTTTCCACAAATTTCTTTGGTTTTTGTGCCGATTTTGCCGATTTTTGCCCGATTTTACCCGGTTTCTGAGGTTTTGACCGGCCAAGCCGGGCTGCAACCCCCTCAGCACGCGGAGACGAAACCGCCGCAGAAGTCGGCTAATTCAGCCCGAAGAGCACCTTTTTTCGGGGCGCGAACGCCGCGGCGATGGGCGTGTTCAGCGCATCCACCACCGGCGCGGCCAGCCGGAAATGCCGAATCAGCGTGGCGGCAAAGTCGGCTTCCAACGCGGTGGAGGCGGGCAGTGTGGTGGCCAGACCCCACTGCCGGCATTGGATCAGGTCTATCGCCGGATGGTCCCTGCAAAAGCCCTTGGGCGGCCGCGTCAGCGCATTGCCTTCGAACTCGACAAAGGCCTTGCGGACAGCGGGCCTCTCTAGAAGTTTGCGGAACTCCGCGTGGTGGTCGAGCAGCCAGTGGCGGATGGCGGCGAGCTGATCTTTCTCCGGCATGTAGGCGCCGGCGGCGATCACCACCTCCTTGGCGCTCACGTGAAAGTAGTAGCCCGCGCCGGAGG
>JBKQRH010000022.1:0-38060 GCA_052326045.1 Occallatibacter sp.
GTGTTGATCTGCGCCCCGACGTAGCCGTCCTGCGCCGACACGTCAGTGATGGCCGTGTTGAGAGCGGTCAGCGACGCCTGCGCATCGGTCTGGTTGGACAGGTCGGTGGCGGACAGTGACTGGCCAGCCTGGTCTGAGTAGCTGATGGTGGCGATTCCACCCACGCCGTTGGTGTCTGAAGCCGGGGTGCCCGGTGTTGCGGTGGTGGCAGAATCCGTTAATGGATTGGTCGTGTCTTGTGTGACACCGGCCGTGTAATACGACCCTGCGGTGTAGGTGCCGCCCGCGAGACCGGAGGTGCTGATGGACGCCTTGGTGGTCGACTGCAGTACGCCTGCGGTGTCTACGACACCGTAATTGCCTGCGTTGATGTAAGCTGCCAAGTGGACTTCCGTGTCGGTGCTGCCCGCCGTGCCCAGGGTAATGGATTTCCCGTTGATGGTTAGCGTGCCGGCGGTGAAAGTAGCCGCCAGAGTGCCATTCACGCCAGGTGTTGCGGCACCGTTGGCAGCGCCAGCCACGCCGGAGCCTATGCCGGAGATCTCAATGCCGGTATCGTTGCTGTGGCCCGCGCCGGCCGCCGTCACTGCCGCTGTTCCAGCCTGCGATGCCGTGGTGAAGCTGGCGGTCAAGCCCAGATTCGCGCCGTTGATGGCGCTGATCAATCCCTGTGCGGTGTTGGCATAATTGGTGCCAGTGCCCACGGTAATTGTTGCGGTTTGATCGGTAATGGCGCCACCAGCCCCAGCCGACATATAGGTGACGTCGACACTGGAGACGCCGCCAGCGGCGAGTGTATCGTTGGTTGTCGCCAACGTGCCGGTATGCGACAGGTCTATGAACGCGTTGTTCGCGCCGGTGCTGTAGGCCATCACGCCGCCGCTATCGCCCACGTTGGACGAAGACAACGTACGGATGTTCAGAGCGTCGATCGAAGAACCCGTCGTCGTAGAGTCGCCGGTATAGATGTTGGTGCTGGTGTTGAAGACCGCGGCGCCGTTGTAGGTGGTCGTGGCGCCGATGTTGCTGATTTCCGACAGAATCGACTGGTACTCTTGGTTAGCAGCCGTATCCTGCGAGGAGTTGAGGGTGCCGTTGGAGGCTTCGGTAGCCAGCGTTACGGCCCGGTTGAGCAGGCTAGTCACTTGCGAGAGTGCGCCATCGGCAACCTGCAGAAGGCCCACGCCTTCAGTTGAATTGGTTTTCGATTGGGTTAGTGCCATCTGGTTGGCCTGCAAGCCGTTGACCAGTGAAAGACCGGCTGCGTCGTCGGCGCCGGAGTTGATCTTCGAGCCGGACGACAACTGCTGCAGCACGGTGTTCAGGCTGTTATTGCTGTTGTTCAGATTGTTCTCCGCGTAGACGGCGGAGATGTTGTTCAAGACACCCAGGGACATGGGGTTCTCCTTGTAGATGCGTGGATTTGCGGCCCGTCCCACAAGCGCCCCCATATTTTTTTGCTAACTCTGGGTCGCTGCTTCCGGTTCGGTTACCGCCGCATCTGGCCCCTTCTTCGGCGTGGGAGTTATGGACTTTATTCCCCCCTCCTTTGTGTCCTGCCAGAGACACTTCTACCCTGTTTGTTCTAATTTTTAACCTTTCCCGCCGTCTGCCGATAACACCAGCAAAGGAGTTTCCGGCCATGATCCAACTTACCCGGCTCAACAGCGCTCCGATCGTGCTCAACAGCGATTTGATCAAGACCGCCGAGGCCTCCCCGGACACTATGCTCACGCTGATTAACGGAGAAAAGCTGATCGTGCGCGAGGATTGCGCCGAGGTTACGGAAAGGGTGCTCGCCTACCGGGCGCGCCTGCTGGCGGACGTGGCCCGGCGCCTGCCTTCTTTGGTCGACTTGCAGCGTGTTGTTTCCATCGCCAGCCTGGACGTTGCGGACCACGACAACGCCGCGCCGGCGCCGCACCGGCGCGGTCCTGACCGCGGCCATTGAAGGATGAAACCGGGGCCCCCAGCCCACGCGGCGGGGTCCTCGCCGATGGGGTGGTAAACCGGCGTCTTCCCGCCTGATTCCTGGAGGAGCTGTTCATGGATAAAGCGAGTATTGGCGGAGTCTTCCTGGCTGTTGCCGGCATTATTGCCGGGTTGCTCCTGGAAGGCGGTAATCTGGGCCAGATTCTGCAGCCGACCGCAGCCCTGATCGTCTTTGGCGGCACCCTCGGCGCGGTGCTCCTCCAGTTTCCCATCACCACAGTTGCAGCCGCCTTCCGCAGCCTGGCGCACGTCTTTTCCGCGCCGCGCAAGCATAATGACCAGCTCATTCGTCTGCTGGTTTCCTTCGCCAACAAGGCCCGCCGCAACGGCGTTGTCTCCCTGGACGCCGACCTGCAAACCATCCAGGACCCGTTCCTCAAGCAATCCCTCATGCTCGCCGTCGATGGCACCGAGCCCAATGATCTGCGCAAGATCATGAGGGTCAGCCTGGACTCCACCATGGAGCAGGAAGAGCGGCTCCCAATGGTCTTCGAGTCGGCCGGAGGATTCTCGCCCACCATCGGCATCCTGGGCGCCGTGCTGGGGTTGATTCAGGTGATGCATCATCTGGACAATATGCAGGAGGTGGGCCGCGGCATCGCCGTGGCCTTTGTCGCCACCATCTACGGGGTGGGCATCGCCAATCTCTTCTTTCTGCCCTTCGCCGGCAAGATGCGCATCCGCATCCGCGACGGCCAGCAGCGCCGCGAGATGATGCTGGAAGGCGTGATCTCCATCCTCGAAGGCATGAATCCGCGCATGCTCGAGGTCAAGCTGGCAAGTTTTTCCGATGACTCCAGCCGGGAAAAGAAGGAGCGCGCGGCATGATGCAAGAGCGGCGCAAGAGCAACATCAGCAGAGATCGCTGGCTGGTCTCCTATGCCGACTTCATCACTCTCCTCTTCGCCGTTTTCGTCCTCCTCTACGCCTCCTCCTCGGCCGACTTGAAGAAACAGTCGCAGGTGTCTGAGGCCATCGACTCCGCATTCCGATCCCTGGGCATCTTTCCCGACGCCAGACGACGGCCGGACAGCGCCAACAGTGTCACGGACGCCACCGAAAAGCCGGCCATCCCCATGAATATCGTCATGGGAGAGGATGTGCTCTCGCCGGCCAAGGTCAAGGAGGACCTGGAGAACCTTCACCGCGAGCTGGAGCAGAGGTTGTCGAACCAGGTAGCCACCCACACCGTCTCGATGAAGATGGGCCGGGACGGGCTGGTGATCAGCCTGCGCGAGGCCGGCTTCTTCGGCTCCGGCTCGGCCACTCCCAAGCCTGAGGCCCTCCCCACGCTGCGCCAGATCGCCGCCTCGCTGGGCCGCACACCCTACGACCTGCGCATCGAAGGCCACACCGACAACATTCCCATCCACAACGCGGCATTCGACTCCAACTGGGAGCTCTCCTCGGCCCGCGCCACCCACATCGCCCGCATCTTCCTCGACATGAAGGCCATTCCCCCGGAACGCCTCTCGGCCGCTGGCTACGCTGAGTTCCACCCCGTGGCCAGTAATGACACTGCTGATGGCCGCAGTGAAAACCGCCGCGTCGACCTGGTCGTCCTGCCCCGCACCAAAATCAACTTCTCCGCACCCGGACTGCCCCACCCCACCGGCGGCTGGCGCAAGATCACCGACGACAATTGAGCCTGGACACCGCTATTCCACGCCCAGCACCTTCACGATCACCCGCTTGCGACGCTGGCCGTCGAACTCGGCATAGAAGACTCGCTGCCAGGTGCCCAGGTCCAGTTTGCCGCCGGTTACCGGCAGCGTGGTCTCGTGGTGCAGCAGCAATGACTTCAGGTGCGCATCCCCATTGTCTTCCCCGGTCTGGTGGTGCTTGTAATCGGGCCGCGCCGGCGCCAGCTCCTCCAGCCATTTGCCGATATCCTCGATCAGCCCGCTTTCCAGGTCGTTCACATATACCGCCGCCGTGATGTGCATCGGCGAGACAAAACACAGACCATCCTTCACGCCGCTGCGCCGCACGATCTGCTCCACCGTGTCGGTAATGTGCACTATCTCGCGCCGTTTTCGGGTTTCAAAAACCAGATACTCCGTGTGACTCTTCATTGCGCCCTCCCGGCATGCGCCGCTTTGCGCAAACAGCAACCTCGCGGCTCAGCTTATATCCTAATGACAGCCGTGACCGTAACCAAACCGTCCATCGCCGAATCGCTCTCCCTGCGCGGCCTCCGCCAACTCACACCCGCGGAACGGCTGCGCCGGATTTACGATAGGCTTGCCAAGGCATACGGTCCGCAACACTGGTGGCCGGCCGAGACTCCCTTGGAGGTGATCCTGGGCGCCTATCTCACCCAGAACACGGCCTGGAAGGCCGTCGAGCGCTCCCTTGCCAACCTGCGCAAAGCTGGCGCCCTGACCCTCGATGGCCTGCGTTCCCGTGACCTCAAGGAGCTGCAGAATCTCATTCGCCCCTCCGGCTTTATCACCCGCAAGGCGCCGGCTCTCAAAGCATTTGTGGCCATGCTGGACGAGGAGTTTGCCGGCTCGCTCGACCTGCTCTCAGCGTCTCCTACCGTCACCCTCCGCCGCCGCCTCCTGGCTCTGCCCGGCGTAGGTCCTGAAACCGCCGACGCCATCCTGCTCTACGCCCTCAACCATCCCGTTCCCGTGGCCGACGAGTATCTCCGCCGCATCGCCGGGCGGCACCGGCTCGTCATGCCCCCACCCGGTCCCAAAGACTATAACTCCCTGGTCAATCTCACCCGCCAGGCCTTCTCTTCCGATCCCTTGGCCAGTCGCGTCCGCCACTTCAACGAGTTCCACGCCCTCACTGTGGCCGTGGGCAAGGCGCACTGCGGCAGGACAGCCCACTGCACCGGCTGCCCGCTCTCCGCGGACCTTCAACGGATACGTTACCCGGAGAAACGAAAAGCAACGCCGCTACAGCCCTCGGGCCTGATCGGCATGGTTGGAACAGTTTTGCCGCCTGCTGGTGCGCCATGAACGCCTTCTCGCATCGGCCGGGTTTTCTTCTGCCTCGCTTGCATCTGGATCACACTGACGCGCCGTTTCTGAAGCATGCCCCAAGCGAGGATTCATAGTAGGATTATGTACGGAATCTGATCCGCATATAGGCTCATCCAGATGTGCAGCGTGATTCCCAGCCATCAAATGAGAGGCAGAATGACAACTCCCATCCACCGCCCGGTCAAAGCCTATGATCGTATTGCTGCGCATCTTCGCATCATGAGACTCGATCACAGCATCAAGCAGCTATTCGTTGTCCCTGGAATTGTCCTGGCAATAGCCATGGCTGGAAGCAGCCTATCGGCAAAGCTGCTGATTCGTATCCTAGTCGGGCTAATCGCATCGACCCTTATTGCCTGCAGTAACTATGTGATCAACGAGATTCTGGACGCTCCGTTCGATCGACTGCATCCCACCAAGAAGAACCGGCCCGCAGCCAGCGGTTTAGTCCATTCAGGATGGGGTTATGCGCAGTGGATAGTTATGATGCTGGCCGGACTGGCGCTGGGCAGTTTATTGGGCCAAGGCTTCCTCTTAAGCGCCGCCGCTCTCTGGGTCATGGGATGCATGTATAACATCCGTCCCATGAGGAGCAAAGATATTCCATATATCGATGTCTTGAGCGAATCTATAAACAACCCCCTGCGTTTTTGCCTTGGCTGGTATTCCGTCGTTACGGCCATGCTTCCCCCGGCCTCTCTGCTCGTTTCCTACTGGATGCTGGGATGTTACTTCATGAGCCTGAAGCGCTTCTCCGAATACCGCCAGATCGCCAATCCCGCAATCGCCGCCAGCTATCGCAGATCGTTCGCTCACTATAGCGAAGTATCTCTGCTCAACTCCGCGACGTTTTATGCGGCGGCTGCGATGCTATTCTTTGGCGCATTTATGATGCGCTATCGCATTGAACTCGTCCTCTCGTTTCCGGCCATTGCGTGGCTCATGGCGGTGTATTTCAGCCTCTCCTTCCGGAACGAAAGCGCTGTGCAGAATCCGGAACATCTCTACAGAGAACCAGTGCTCATGGTTCCCCTCATTATCTGCGTTGCACTCATCGTGCTCCTGCTTTTTGTGAATGTTCCCTGGATCGGAGCTATGTTCCCGAAATCAACTCCATGATCTGGCCGTGGGCAGTGCAAGGCGCCACCGTCCGGTTTTAGAGGGGCCAGACGGGACTCTGGAGAACCCTGCAAGCGAGAACCTTGCCCCAAAAAGCAATTGCTTCCTTTCGTCCCGCCAATCCAATCCCGTTTTGCCTGCTTCGTGCACCAGGCTAGTCACCTGACTACAGAAGCTGGACTTGGCGTATTCCCGAAAGGTTCTTGGCTGCTGTCGACGCGCTGAAAAATCAAGTGACAGTTCGTAAATGCCTCTTGCATGCGAAACGGTAGCGTCCCGCAGAATACATTCGTGAGCCTGTAGCCCGATTTCCTCAAAAGCTCAGCTCTTGGTCCACTCAGATCAATCGGTCGGCCGGATTGAGCTTGTTGCGTTTCGGCAAGAATGATGCTTGGGTGCGTAGGCAGGAGTGCGTTGAAAAGGTCGTCGGTCGGATTCTTGCTGCTCCACCAATAGAATGGATATGGCTGGTTAACGTAGATATTTCGGTCAAAATAAGGAAGAATCCCGGTTGCGAGGGCAACATGGATGGGCGAGTCGTCGAGGTATGTCACGGCAATTGTCGCTCCGGCCTCGACTCGGGGCTTCAGAAATTGAGCGGCGGCAAGATCGGGGGAGTAAGCGTTGTAATGGTCGAAATGGATGGCATAGGCAGACCAGAGAATCTGCACGCCGGCCATATAGATTATCGCGGCCCGTCCAGCGATTTCGTACCACGATACGCCGGATCCCGGCAAAGGCCAGGTAATCCAGAGCAGGCATATCAGCAGGGGCACGATGAGTCCCCAATGCCAAAAACTGCCGCACATAACTCCACAGAAGACGGCAAACATCAGCACCGGCAAAAGGTAGAAAACGCTCCGCCGCGCGCGGAAAATGAGGACAATCGCAATCCAGAAAGGGATGGACAGACTCCTGGGCTGGCAGATCGGCAAGACAAGCGGCACCATCGCGGAAAGAAGGAATGGCGGCGTGTTGCCGCGAACAATCGATACGTAGCTCTCATCGCCAGGCGGCCAAGCGCTCCAGATAGAAAAGGCGTAGAAGGCGAGGACGATAAATGCGCATAGCAAGAGTTCGCGCCGGCGCTCAGGGGCGTTGGCGCTTCCCGCGCGCAACTGCTCAACGAGCCACACAATCGCGAGTCCGCCGGAGATGACTGCGGCGGGGATCGCGCAGTTGGCCAACAACCCCAGCGTGACGGCCACAATCAATGGGCTCTTCTTCCACCAGGAGGCGATCACGAACAGCATCAAAGGCGCGAGCGCGTAGCTACGCGCGACGACGGCGTACTGAAACAGAAGAAAAAAAGTGAATGGCAAAGCGAATTTGAGATAGCGCGGAAAAGGAGAATTCAATACAAGGAACGACGTCGACACAACGGCGATCGCCCCGCAGACCCAGTGCATGCCGGTGTAGCCGACGTGCAAACGGATCAGAATCCAGAGCAGGAGATGCCACAGTCCCGGCGTTGGGTCATAGCGGACGTAGGTCTGAAAGAGCTCGCGGATCGAAAGGCTCCGCGCTAGCTGCCATGCTTCAGCCTCGTCCGCCCACGGCTCATGGTACGGAATGGCAAACGCGACCACGGCCGCGAAGACCGATATCGTGGCCCATTCAGGCCAGTGCGAACGGAGTTCTCTGCGCAAGCCGTCGAGGGTGGGGATGCGGTTCATTTCCGCTCCATAATGCGGATGCCATGGTCATCCTCTACCAATTTATAGTGGGATTCCAGATAAGGCTCAATAATGAGATCGTTTGGACTCCTCGGCTGCGCTCCGGGGAAGCCATCCGCTGCATGAGCTACAAAAGCTGCCTCCCAAATTATATATCTGACCCGCCTTCGCTCCAGGATTCCAACAACCTCCTGAAACTGCGACGGCGTGTTGTAGTTGTACATCAGAATACTGTAGCGTGTCGGGTTCGTTGTTGCGGAAAGGAAATAGTATGTAGGGCAATAAGGGTAAGACAGTATCTCGTCACCGGGCGATGTATTCTCATCTAAAAACCGGAGCACTTGGTCTGAACCTGCGCCAACCGCGACGACATTGCCCATGCGCGTTGCCGAAGAATGGGTCCCCGCGGCAAGCACAACACAGCAATTTAAACCAGCCAGGCACACGGCGCTGATTGCAAGGATTTGCACGGCTACACTGGCAAGTTTCCTCCTGCTTTCGGTCAAGGCATGTATAAATAGAACTATCAGCAGTGGCGATCCGAATACCAGGTGCCAGATGTCACAGCGGTGAAATTCCGACAACCATACTGCCCACCCGCAGAGCCAATAAAGCGCAATCTCCGGTGTAACAGAGTTCCACTTGTATCGCATGCCAACGAGCAACATGAGCAGCGGAAGAGACGCGATAAAGAGTAGAGGCGTTATCAGGATTGCAGCTATCGCAACGGACCATTTCGCACCACCGAACGCCGTTACCCAAGTCGTCCAGTAATACTGACCGATGCCGTACGCATAGCTTACTGCATTCACTGCGCCGTAGTGCTGGTGCGGGAAGGTAAAGTTCGCGTAATAAAGACTGCCTAATGCCCCCTGGCTCCAGAAATACGCAAGCACAAGGCCGATGATGACAAAATAGCCTCCTGTCGGCAGGGCTAGCACAATCCGGGGCGCTGAAGTTCGGCGGCGCTGGATACAGAGCCAGGCCACCAATGCGCAAAACATCAACACGCCCTTTGGCTGAAAGATGCACGTAGTTACTCCAGCTAAGACCCCGGCCGCAATCAATAGGCTGTTCCGGGGCTTGGTGTTCCATATAACCATGCAGACGACAGACAGCAACGCGAAGAAATTGCTGTCCACATGGTGGCTTATGCCCGGCCAGAGGGCGCCAAAGGAGGTCCCCGCAAGAATGAGACACGGGAGTGCCCGGTATTGTGGGCATACCAGACGGGATAGAAAATATATCGATAGACCTGTGCCTAACGATGAAACAAATAGGCATATCCGCGCCGCAAGGAATGTGACACCGAAGAGTTTAAAGAAAGCCGCTAGCCAGTAGAACGTGCCTGGCCCCATAACCTCAAAGAAGTCGCGTGCGAAGACCTGGCCGTGAACAATCCGCACGGCACCGGTTAAGAACGTCCCTTCGTCCCTTGTAACGAATACGACCCGCATGAATGGCAATAGGTACAAGCCCGCGCAGAGCGTAAAGATAATATAGCCCCGCCACGAAGCAGATACTTGCTGTGTTGGAGCAGGGATTGTCTCAGAAGTTGCTGTACCATTCATTTCGCGACCTTATTGGACGGCGCTGATCCGTTTTCGGGCATGGGGTATGGGGACACCTCCTCCGATTGCGAATCTGGCTGTACTAGCCAGACATGCCTGTCCTTGTAATAACGCATGAGTTCCAGATTGTTTGCGGCATCCATCTCACGCGCCCAGATGACTTTAGAGCCGTCGATGTCCGCGGCATTGTAGACCCACTCATCCCACGGTTCGTGTTGGGAAGAATATCTCACGATGATGAGCTGTTTGCCGGGGGGCTGTTCCAGTTCGGCCTCAATCCGGGCTCGCTCCGCGCCGAAATTGCCTGGGCCCCACCACCAGCAAAGCCATCCACCCAATGGAAATGGGCGAGGAGTGAGATGAAGAGGCTCCGCAGACAATCGCAATCCAGCCATCAAAATACAGAGTGTCACTGTCAGACGCACCAATGCCTTGCCTGCAGGCCTGCCTTCCGGTTTCCAAAACCGAAGATGGCGCATGGATTGTAATCCGATAGCATAGGCTGCCGCCGTATAAGGAGCCAGATAGTGAGGGACGAAAGTTATGCAAATCACTACGCCGGCTATCCATATAGGCACACACAATACCAGGAAGCGGATGCGGCGATCGAGGAACACGCGCGGCAGCATAATCAGAGGAGGCAGCAATGCGAAGCCGGCAAAGAACACCAATCCCTCCGCAAGTTTAGGTAGATTCTGAGAGAGAAAGCCAGGCAAGGTACCCCCTTCGGGGAAGCCCTTTGGCTCTCTCTCGGTATAGAAGCGCCGCATTTCTTGGTGCCGGTAGTTTGGCACAGGATGCGGTGACTGCCAGACGTAATAGGGCGCGACGGCGTAAGTGTTGCGCGCAATGGTGTAGGGCAGGATCAGGGGGCTGCCGAAGGCGCGGTAATCGTAGTAGCCCATCCACGCGCCAGCGGCAACGATAACCGCCAGCGGGAAGGCGGCGCGACGAATCAGCACGGCTGCACTCGGCCGATTCTTTCCGCAGAAAATCCATCGGCCCAGCACGACCGATACGGGCAGGCAAAGAAGCAGGCACTCGTAAGGGCGAGAGGCGGCGAGGAGAACAATGCCCACCGCCATCAGCATGGCGTAGCGAAACCGTGCTGTTTTCATCAATCGGGGCAGCGCGCCCAGCACCAGCGCTCCACTAAGAGCCGAGATCGCACCGCCGCCGGTGTAGGTATTGATCCAGTAGCTGAAAAGACCCAGGCGCAGGATCGCCAGCACTCCCCCGAGCAATGCCCATGTGGGCGGCAACCATGCCTGCAGCATCCAGCAGATGGCGGCGCACATCAACGCGCAGGTTATCAGGATGCCGTACCAAGGGTGTCCAAACAGCACCTTGCCCGCCGCCATAATCAGCCCCGGCGCGGGAAAGTACATGGACATGTAGGTCGGCTGCATCGTGATGTGGATGCTTTCGAAATGGGTCCACATCACAGGCGTCGGATTGGTCAAGCGCCCATGCGCGAAGGTGTCCGCCGCAAGCAGGAAGCTGAAATCATCCGTACAGAATGGATGGGGAATGGGAAAAAGGGGAAGAATGGCAAGGCGCAAGAGGAGCGCAAAGAGGCCAACGACAGCGACCGCCAATCCCTTTCTCCGCGCCAACCGTCCGAAAGCCAGTTCGATGCGGGAAAACCAGGCGGAGCCGAGCCTGGGCCAGGCAAACGACACTGCGATGGCAATCGCAGTAAGGCCGGCTTCTATCACCAGCACGAAGGGCCGCTTTCCGGAGGAGTGAATAGGAGCATATCGGTTCTATTCTATGCTGTAACGTTGCCAAGGGCACCGCGGAATTGATCGTGCATTCGACGCAACGTTTCAGCCTGGTTCAGGGCCGGACTTGCGACCGAAATGAAGATGGTTGCAATCCTGAACACGGGTTAAAAGACAAGGGAGAGGACGCATCGGCAGTTGACTTGCCGGCGTATCTCTCCCACGAACGATCGAAAATGAAAAATTGCAGCGATCCAACGGTGGTTTGGCAGGGGTTAGAGGTCGGCTGCCAGCGTGCTGCTGATGATGCTGAACGCAGTATTAAGGCCCTTGGCCAGCCTGTTCATGCCGGCAGTTGCACCGAATGCGACCAACGCAATGACCAGGGCATATTCGACCAAATCCTGGCCGACCTCCTGTGTCATCAAGCTCTTCAGTCGGTAGACGAGTTTCAAGTATCCGGGGCGCATACGCGGCCTCGTTAGACAGGTTAGGCGGAATCCGACCTTTGCTGGGGAGAGAGTACGTCATGTCACTTGGTCTGACGTGCGTATCTCTCCCGCGAAGGCGCAAAAGTGCTCAGGTGCCGGGCTTGGCTCTCCTGACGGTGGTTTGGCAGGGATTAGAGGTCGGCGGCCAGCGTGCTGCTGATGATGCTGAACGCAGTGTTGAGGCCCTTGGCTAGATTGGTCATGCCGACGACTGCACCGAAGGCGATCAGAGCAACGACCAACGCATACTCGACCAGATCCTGGCCTTCCTCGCGGTCCTTCAGGTTCTGGAACATCACATAGAGTTTCAGAAGCATGTTGTTCATTTTTATCCTCTCCGAAAATCGATTTCCCAGCCCCCCAAGGCCAGGTCACCCTCCTTAGAGCAACTGGTGGGCCATTCTTGAAACCGGGAGTTCATGTTTATAAATCAATAACTTACGGATATAAAACGCGTGGGCCGGCTTGCCGTGGTGTAAACGCCTGTATACAGGGCGGGCCGGACAGACCGGCCTCGTATACATGACCTGAAAGTGTATTACCAGGGACCCGAAAGTGGACTGTTCAGAAAGTAGTGGGCTGGTAATGGATCGGGAGAGGAACGACGCAGGTAATACGGGAGGCATGGGAAAGCATCGGATTTAGAGCAGGGTTTTTCGTCCCCGTGGTCACTCGTACGATGGGTTGGAGTCCACCGGCGATCCTCCTGATCGCAGAGTGGCAGAGTCAAATCGTCCTGAAGACAAGGCCAGCCTCCATCCATGACCACATTCACCCCCGGAAGTAGTTGAACCCGCGAGGGAGCACGGTTCCGTGGCAGGATAGAATGTCGTTTATGGCAAGCAGGACGGATACTCCCGCAGCGAAGGCAATCCCCAACATCGCAGAACTTTCGATAGCAGTCGTGAGTGGGCTGACGCTTGCGATCGCCTCTCTGTTCCTCTGCGTTGTGCCGCTGGCAGGCAACATTGCAGGCGGGCGCGATTTCGTCGTCTTTTGGGCCACCGGCCAGCAGCTTGCTCATCACGCCAATCCCTATGATAGGGACGCGATGAGGCGGATCGAGAACACCGCAGGGCTTGATGTCCAGAACGGTGTCATGTTCATGAGGAACCCGCCATGGAGCCTGCCCCTTGCACTTCCCCTCGGGTTCATCGGCATTCGGGTTGGAGCGCTTTTGTGGTCCCTGGTTATGCTCGCGTGCCTGTTGGTTTCCGTCCGCATGCTCTGGCTCATGCACGGCCACCCCATTAATCGCCTGCACTGGCTCGGGCTTTCGTTCGCACCAGCCCTGATCTGCATGATGATGGGGCAGACTTCTCTCTTCGCGCTGCTGGGGTACGTTCTGTTTCTGCGCCTGCACCCTACGCGCCCCTTCATGGCCGGAATGTCCCTCTGGCTCTGCACGCTGAAGCCTCATCTGTTTCTGCCTTTCGGCGTTGTGCTGCTGGTGTGGGTACTCGTCTCCAGGAGCTATAGAATCCTGGCCGGCGCGGCGGTGGCCATGGCCGCTAGTTGTGCGGCCGTATCCTGCATCGACCTGGCGGCGTGGATCGATTACGCACGGATGATGCGGACAATGGGAGCCGTATCGGAAAACGTCCCGTGCCTAAGCGTCGCGCTGCGCCTTTGGCTCAGTCCGCAGACCATGTGGCTCACCTACCTGCCGGCCGCCTTGGGCTGCGCCTGGGCGCTGGGCTACTTCTGGACCCGCCGCCAAGCGTGGGACTGGATGAAACACGGCAGCCCGCTGATGCTCGTCTCGTTCCTCACAGCGCCATATTCCTGGATTTACGACGGTTGCCTGGCGATACCGGCCCTGTTGGAAGGCGCGTATCTTACCCGGTCCAAGACCTTGTTGGTCATTCTCGCCTTTGCCAGTGTCCTGATCGAGGTCGAACTCATCGGCGGTATCAAGATATCATCAGTCCTCTATCTTTGGACGGCGCCCGTTTGGCTTGCGTGGTACCTCTGCGCAACCGCGATCAGGGGGACAGAAGCGGAGGGAATTCGCAGCAATGCAGTGATTGCAGACTAGACCAGAATGAGTCTGTCGCCTTTCGACCGGCTTCACCGCAGGAAATATGGGGCGCGTTCGGCGCCAGAATCGGAGCCAACTAATGAAAACAAGTCCTTGGCGCATCGTTGCCGCTCTTGCTCTGGCGGCCGCAGGAGTCGGCATTCTTGTCCTCATCGTCAAGAATAACAACGCCGGGAGGCGGGATTTTATCGAATACTGGGCGGCAGGGCAGCAGCTCATTCACGGCGCAAATCCCTACGATGGCGCGGCCCTGCTGCCGATTGAGCGTGCGGCGGGCTATGATCGCGTCCAACCTCTCATCACGTTCAGTCCACCCGTGGTCTTCTTCCTGACTTTGCCCCTGGGCCTTGTCAGCGCGAATACCGGCGTCATTCTATGGTTGCTCCTTCTCCTGGCCAGTCTCGTGGCGTCCATCCGCATGCTTTGGACTCTGCATGGACGCCCGGCAAACAGGTTACACCTGCTTGGTTACTGCTTCGCGCCCGTAATGGAGTGCCTTATGGCCGGACAGATTAGCCTTTTTGTTCTGCTGGGCGTCGTGCTTTTTCTCTACTTCCACAAGTCCCGGCCATTTCTGGCCGGAGCCGCTCTCCTGCCCTGCGCCTTGAAGCCGCACCTGTTCCTGCCCTTTGCCATCGTGCTGCTTCTATGGGTGGTGAGCCGCAAGGCGTACAGCATCCTCGCCGGATTCTCCTCCGCGCTGGCTGCCAGTTGCGCGCTCACCCTCTGTTTCGATATCCATGTGTGGTCACAATATTCAAAGATGATGCACGCATCAGAAGTTTTGGAATTGCCTGTGCCCACCCTCAGCCTCATCTTCCGTGTGCTCATCAATCTCCATGCCGCCTGGCTGCAATTCCTCCCGGAAGCCGCCGGTTGCGCGTGGGCCCTCTGGTATTTCTGGACGCGACGTGGCCGTTGGAACTGGATGGATCAGGGCTTGTTGCTGCTTCTCGTCTCGGTGCTGTGCGCGCCCTATGCCTGGTTCAGCGACGAAGCCGTGCTGCTTCCGGCCGTTTTGGCTGGAATCTACCGGGCCGACGACTCCGGGCGCTCGCTTCTACCGTTCGGATTCATTGCCGGAGTTGCAATGATCGAGGTGTTCGCAGAGATTCCGATGACCTCCGTGTTCTACTTGTGGACCGTGCCTGCATGGCTTGCCTGGTACCTCTACGCAACCGGAAACAAAGGGGAATTATTTGCTCGGCCACCTGACGATCAACCGGCGCCGCGCCCTCGTGTATGATCTTTGTGATTATCGTTTTTTGATCGGTGGCAGGACCCTCGAACCGCTTTCGGCGAGAAGACAGCAAGAGGTTCAAGATGACAAGAGCGCGGCTCGATGGCCTGTATTTTCTGCTGATTGGGAGCGCCGTGTTTATTTTGCTGAGCGTCGCCCTGGAGAACGCCGCTCCTGCCGCGTTGACGGATTTCAGAGGACATTACTATCCCGCACGGTGCCTTATTCAACATGTTGACCCATACATGGAAGGTGAAGTACTGCGCATCTATCGGGCGGAGGGGGGAGATAGCCCATCGGATACTGCGGAGACTCGCCAGATTGCGACGCTGTTTGAATACCCGCCAACAGTATTTTTTTTGACGGTCCCCTTCGCGATGCTGCCCTGGGGGCCTGCGCACATACTTTGGATAACGTTCACCATTGGGAGCCTGATCTTTGCCTCATTTCTGATTTGGAATCTCGGAGCAAATTACTCGCCAATCCTCTCTGGGGCCCTGATCGGCTTCTTCCTTGCCAACAGCGAAGTGCTCATCATTACAGGCAATGCAGCCGGAATTGCGATAAGCCTTTGCGTGGTGGCCGTCTGGTGCTTTCTTCGGGAGCGGCTTGTCCCGGCCGGCATCCTATGTCTTGCGATTAGCCTCGCAGTCAAGCCGCAATGTGCGGGTCCGGTCTGGCTCTACTTCTTACTGGCCGGTGGAGTCTACCGCAAACGCGCACTGCAGACCCTCCTCGCGACGGTTGCTATCAGCCTGCCGGGCGTTCTGTGGGTCTGGCTGGTAGCGCCGCACTGGATGCAGGAAATGCACTCCAATATCCTGGCGTATTCGGTACACGGCGCATTAAGCGACCCTCGACTTGCTTCAATGGGCCCCGAAGGCATGATCGACCTGCAAACGGTCATCAGCTTCTTCCGGAACGACCCGCGTTTCTACAATCCGGCCAGCTATCTTGTATGTGCGCCGCTCCTGCTCGTATGGGTTTTCGTCACTTTGCGATCCCGCCCCTCGCTCGCGAGAGCCGGGCTGGCGCTTGCGGCAATCTCGGCTCTTTCCCTGCTGCCCGTCTATCATCGGCAAATTGACGCCAAGCTTCTGCTGCTCACCATTCCCGCTTGCGCCATGCTGTGGGCCGAGGGCGGCTTGATCGGGCGGCTTGCGCTCCTGGTGAATACCGCAGGGTTCGTGGTGACCGGAGATCTTCCCTGGGTAATTGTTCTTGGTCTGATCAACAACCTGCACCCGCCCGCAACGAGGCCCTCCTGGCAGGCCGTGCAGGTCTTTCCAGTCCCGCCCACCTTGTTGGTTCATGGGCATTTTCTATCTGTGGGTCTACGTACGGCGCTGTTCCGCCCATGCCCCATCCCCAGCCGCTGTAGAGCCATGCTGAGAGTCCAGGCGGAGCAGCCGAGATTGCAGAATCGATTTAAGTGCGGAACACCCGTATGCCATAGAACTGCGAGCCGGCTACCGGTCCAATATGGAACGAGAATCGGGGCGGCCGGCAGCGGTCTCTTCAGCCACATGATCGTCAAAATTTGCTCCGCAGGTACCAATCCATCACTCGCGGCGCAAAAAAATCGAGCGAGGTAAAGATAAGACCGATCTTGGGAACATATACCGTCCGCCTGCCGCGCTCAAGCCCCCGAATGACGGCGCGGGCAACTTGGTCTGCGCTTACCACGCGACGGATATCCTCCACGCGCCCAGGGGCCGTTCCCGCAAGCACATGGTCGCGGAATTTCGTATCAACAATGCCAGGACAAACTTTCAGGACGCTAATTCCCGTCCCTAACAGCTCGCGATGCAACGAGTCGTCGATGCAATGGAGCGCCCATTTGGTTGCGCAATACATGACTGCCCAGGGCAGTGACACTTTCCCGCCCACGGATCCGATGTTGACGATGGCGCCGGATTGCTGTGCCCGCATATGGGGCACGACGAGTTGCGTCAACGCCAGCGCGGAAAAAACATTCACGTCGAAGATGCGCTTGGAAATTTCCGTGTCCACTTCGGTCGGGTATCCGTATTGGCCGGCGCCGGCATTGTTGATGAGCACGTCGATGCGTCCGAAATGGCCGATCGTTCGCTCTACCACCTCGATTCGCGTCTGCTTCGAGGTGATGTCCCCTGGAATGACCAGCCGGGAAGCGGCTTCCTCGCTCTGGAACTCTTCGCTCGGAAGCGCTGTCAAGGCAAGTTTAGCTCCGCGCTGGCCGAATAGTTTGGCGCAACTCGCGCCGATTCCCTCCGAAGCGCCTGTGATCAGGACGACCTTCCTCGTCCACACACCCGCAGAATGCAAATTGGGTTGCATAGAATCGCTTTTGCCTTCTCCTTCCAGTTCGCCGTCGCTCCATCTTGCAGCGTCGCGGGAAGACCTTCCGGAGAATTTCCCGATTGCGATGCAACGACTTGCATATGAACCGGAATTTCCATTTTCATCCCCGGCGACGACAGTATACCGCCAGTTGTCGCTGCTGTGATCCTTTCTGCTTTCGTTCCAGAGCCAAAGAACCGCGCGCCCCTATGAATATTGACGATGGCGACGATCCATGGTTTCATAATTGCGGCTCAAAATAGAAATGTGACTTAAGGGACTGTGAACTCCCGTAGATAGCTGTGCCCCACATCGGGCGCGTCAAAACTGATGCGAAGAGCGTTTCTCGCCTTCCGGATGATCGAGTGCTGTGGTACATATTGGTTATCCGCTGCGTTACACTAACACTTCCGCCGGTAAACGATTCCTGGCAGACGATCGGTTGGACTCGGAAATGCACCTGCTGCTTGCGCTATTGTTCAATCCCGCCATCATGGGGCTGTTGGCCCTCTTTTTGTCAGTGCTATGGATGCTCAAAGACGAGCGAGACAAGACGCGTCCGATGCTTGTATTCGCTCTGACGTTGAACCTCTTTTTCGGTTTTCTTTTGACTGTCGTCATGTCCAGAGAAGGTGGTCTGCTTCCCTGGAAATACGATTACGTTCTCTTCCAGATGGATGGGGCGCTCGGTGTCTCGGCTGCCTCGATCGCGCGTCCATTGCAAGGTGCCTGCCGAGTTCCGCTCTACGTGGTCTATCAGTTGATGGTTCCCATGATGATCTGCTGGTTGCTGGTGACTCGATACCGGAATCTTCGCGGGTCGGTGGTGCTGGCTTATGTTGCCGAATTAGTTGTAGGGCCGATCATGTATGCTGTTTTGCCGGCGTGTGGGCCGGTCTATGCCTTTGGCGGCTCTTGCGTTTATGAGTGCGCTGATCGAGATCGCACTTTCTGTAACATCTGGGTACTCTAAGCCATCTATCTTTGGACTCTTTGGACTGTGCCCGCGTAGCTATTACAGTATCTGTTCGCATGCGCCTTTGTCAGGAAGCTATTGGATGGCCAGCTTTGAGGGCAATGATTTATATGGGCCATCTCCAAGGACAAAGGCACAAATCTAGGCGTGCACTCTCCGGCCGAGTCTAGGGCATGGTGCGGACCATTAGGACCGCCGTTGCGTCTTCGTATTGTACCCGCCAGCCAGGCATGTGTTTCAGCAGATAGACAATCGGAGAAGTCGGCGGTTCCAGCACGCTGTCAATCCGGTAGCGATCGAAAATCGCGAGCGTGTCGTTCATCGTGACGGCCTTTACGTAATCGGCAAGTATGCCGTGGTACTCGAAGATGTCGGAACGGCTGTCAAGGAAAACGGGAGTGTCGTGCGCGTTCCAAATCAAGTAGCCGCCCCATTCGAATTGGTTAAACAGATGTCCTTGCTTACAGCAACGGTTCAGCTCGGACAATGCTGCTGAAGGGAAGCTTTGCGCCGCAGCATCTCGCAACGTGGCTGAGGTAGGTATGTGGCGGACGGCGAAGATGCAAAAAACTGCCATGAGCGCGGCATTCAGCAAGGGTTTGTCGCGCTCTCGGTCGTAGGGTGCGAAGAGCGCGCCGGCCAACTCCTCTGAAAAGATCGGGCACACGACGATGCCAGTCAGAAACAGAAACCGCACGTGCGTGAGCGCGGCATAGGTGGCGAGCAACGCGAAAAGCAGATCGTGCAACGGCCACCTGCGCCGTCGCACCAGCGTGAGCACTAGCATCAATGCAAGCACGATAAATAGCAGCGTGCCGTGAAAATCTTGGAAGTTGATGCTGTGCCACTCCTCGGTGAGGAAGAGCATCTGTCGCTGCCCGAAGATCATGTCGAATGGGTATGTGACCAGCCGCCAGCCGTAAGGATTGGCAAAGAGCATCGCCATACTTGCCGCTCCCACTACGAGCAGTTTGCGCAATTGAAGCGGCGTCCAGCGAACAGCCTCAATGCTGCCCCATGAGTTTTGCATTAGGCCGGATGCGACGAAGAGCAGGAAGAACGCGAGGCCAACCATCCACGAACCGTGCAGATTGATCCAAAGGGCAAACAGCGGCGCTAGCCACCAGATGTGGTCGCGGCCCTTGCGGAAGGCGTCGAGGAGGAGCATTTCGGCAATGAAGCAGAGCCAGCCAAAGAGAAGGGTGCGCGGACCGAAACTGATAGTTGCAAAGAACACTGCAATCAAAGTGGCCAGCACAGCAGCCTTCGGGTCTCCCGTGCGGCGATAGCAAAGCAATAGGATTCCGGCAATCACCAACTCGACGGCAGCGAGCATCACCAGGAATACGCCGCGCTCTCCCAACAGCTGGAAACCGATGTAATAAGGGATTTCAGCTAACCATTCGTGGTCGATCCATGGCTGGCCGTGGGTTGTGAAAGAGTAAATATCCTCGCGGATGAAGCGATGCGTCGAAAGCAGGATTTCGGCATTGCGCAGGTGCCACCAGATATCCGGATCTTGAAAAATTCCGCCGCCCTGCCGCCGATCGAGCGCGGCGAGGAACGGCGAGGCGAGCAGCCCGGTTATCAGCATGGCAGGAAAGCTGAACAGGCCCGACAAGACATTAGGCCGCATGGGCCGGCCCGGGTTCGTCTCGCTTATGTGTCCTTTGCTGATCATGTGTTCCTCAGTATAAACGAGAGGAGCTGAAGAGATCGTGGCTGCCCAGCCTTTCTTTGAGCTGCCCACGACCCAGCTATTGCCTGGCATTTGTATGCTTCAGAAGTGATGCTGCAGATCTGCCCTGCACAGGTGCGCTGAAATGATGACGCTGCCCTGAATAGGGGGCTATGCAACCCATCAAGCGTGAGCGGCAGGGCCGCCGAAATCGTCATTCGGCAAAGGTGCAGACGAGAATTCGAGCGCGTCTCCCGGTTGTGTCTGCGTGTTGCGGATCGTGCCTGAGGCTAGTTCGAGCACCGAGTGCGCGGAGAAACAGGCCGACAGCCGCCACGGGGGCACCTCGCTCCTGAGCTTCTTGATTCGGTTCTTGCGGTCCAGATAGATTAGGTCGATGGGGAATTGCATGCCGAAGGTGTGAACGGCTTCACAGGGGACAATCCACAGACCCTCTCCGGGGCCGAGCCCGTTGCGGCCCAGCAGCCCCTTGTTGCGCTTCGGACCACTGTCGGCAACTTCCATGCAGGTGGCAAGTACAGTGTGGCGAGTTAGGTTTAAAACCTGCAGACGGTTATTCGGGACTTCCCGGCGGCGTTGAATAAGCCAGCCTCGCAGCCCCCAACAGTTCCAGCGTGGCGGATTCATCCGGTTGACTCAGGACCTTTCGCCTGTCTGTAGCCGCACTCTCAAGCGGACTGCGCTTCAACTTTCAGCCCCCTGAAAGGCACGATCCACCTCGCCCGTTCAAGCCAGGGTCGGAATGGGAGAACCGCTCTTCTGCACGGGCTCCGGCTGCCTGGATGGGCAGCCGGGAACCTCAGTAAGGCACGGGCGTGGAAGCAGGTGCGGCACCAGCGCTCGCCGATGCGCCGCCAAAAGCCACCCCGCCGCTTTCGACGACCAGCGGCTGCTCCGGCTTCATGCTGTCAATCAATTTCTCCACGGGCATGGTTGGCGGTGCGGGAGGTAGCGTGTTGGCAGCCGTCTTGGCGTCCGGAGTATTCATGGGTATGCCGGAGTTGGGCGGCAGGAACTTTCCGGGATACTTCAGCTCCGGCAAGGGCACCCCGGCCTCAATGGGAGCCACAATCTCCGGCGTCACAATCACGATGAGCTCCGTCTTTGTCTTCGTCTTTTGCATCGACTGGAAAAGCTTGCCCAGAATTGGAATGTCGCCCAGGAACGGAATCTTCATGAAGGTTTCGGTGTCGCGGTTGTCCAGCAGTCCACCGATCCCGAAGCTTTGACCATCGCTCAATTCGACCTCGGTCTTCATTTTCCGGGTGTTAATGGAGGGGACATCAAATCCCGAGATCTCAATTCCCTGGGTAAAGTCCAGCGAACTGACCTCCGGGGCCACCTGGAGGCGGATCGTTCCGCGGGGAGTGACGGTGGCGATGAAGTTCAGGCGAACTCCATACTCCTTGAACATGATCGTAATCGCCCCCGCGCCAGACGCGCTTGCCTGAACCATTGGAAAGGGATATTCGCCGCCGGCCAGGAAGCTGGCCTCTTTGCCGTTCGACGCCAGGATGTTGGGCTCAGCCAGAATCTCGGTGATGCCTTTTTGCTGCAGGGCCTCAAGGCTTGCGCCTAGATTCAGGCCGGGCAAGAAAGCAAAGAGGTTCAGATTATTAGATTGAGTCACCGTGGAGGGTGTTGTGAGGCTCGTCGATGGCGGAGAGAACTGTCCGGTTGAAATTCCGGCAATCGTGTTTCCAAAGCCGCTACTGTAAAAATTGATGCCGAGCTGTAGCTCCTTGCTGAGGTCGACGCTGGTAAAGCGCACCTTGAGAAGAATCTGCGGGTCGGCGGGGGGCACATTGACGTTGAGCAGGTTGACGACTTTACCATCTTTACCGGCGCCAGCGGAGGCAATCTTCTCCGCGCGCTCGGAGCCGTTGAGGTTCTTGACCGTGCCGCGCAAAAAGATGACGCCGTTCTCGGTGCTGACCTTCACGGGTTCGCCGGGAAGCTCCGTCCTGATCTCGCGGCGAATCGCGTCCAGGTTGTCGTTCGATACAGCCGAGCTGGCGCGCACCTTAACGTTGAAGAACTGACGGCCGCCGCGCGTATCCCAGATAATCAGACTGGTTTCCCCTGGGGTTTTGCCAGTCACCATGATCTCGGTTGGGCTTATCGGTTCGGCATCGGCCACATCCGCCATGCCGAGGGCGATCCGCGCCATCGGCCGCGCAGTGTCGACCAATACGGTCTTGCCCACAGCCACTGAGAGTTCATTCGCGGAGTCCTGCATCGAGGCCCCGGCGGGTTGGGAAAGAGATGGTGAACTCTGAGCCTGCAGGCCCGGCGCGGCGCACAGGACAAAAAACAATGCGCCGATACATGCGATGGGTTTTCCAGCCTTCGCTCTCACTGCTGTCCCTCGGAAGTACTAAATTTTTTCTCGCTCCGTTTCGCCCCGTTGATTACCTCGACGGTAAAGGCCGGTGGCGCGGCTTTGGGAACGGCCTTGACAGGCCGTGCTTTTACCGGGGCGGGATTCTGATCCGCAAAGAGGTTGGCCGTGTTCGTTCCAGCAACCACGCCAATCTTGGTATCCAGCGGGTTCCGCAGCACCAGCTGGATCTTTGTCTGACCGCTGGCCAGGCTCAGGGTCTGGGCCTGTTCCGGGTCAACCAACAGGTTGACTACCTGGACCGTATGCGGCTTGCCTTCAGCATCCTTTTGAATATCCTGGCCGGCCGATAAGACCTGAATGTTCTGAAGCAGCGTCTTTTCGAGAGTGCCTGTCGTGGAGTTGGAACCACTGACGCCGGGAGGAAGGCCCGCGATGAGAACGTCCACGCGCATTCCGGGAGTGACGAACCCCGCCACGCCCACCACCTCATCGACCTTGACAGCGCACGCCCTCATGCCCTCCGGAATGGTGGCTGCCAATCCACCGCCGGAGCCGGGGGCGGCCAGGCGGTTCTCAATAATAGGCTCGCCCTGATAGAGGTCCGAGAGGACGCCCCGGCCAATGGCATTCTCGGGCTTGAGAATGGCGCCTTTGGGAAGCGCCCCCGCGACCTCGATGGTCGTCAGGTTGGCGGCGGTCAGAACGGCTCCGAGTTTGATGTCCGCGTTAGCGGCAACCACGTGGATGGTTGCTGCCGGTTTTGCCGCCGCCAAGCGGTTGCCTACCATGCGATACACCAGAAAGGCGCACGTGCCGGCAACCGCGAAAGCGAGGAGAAGGATCGTCACTAGTCTTCGGTTCATTTGGAAACCTGTGTGAGCTGGCTACCCCGCCAACTCCGCCTTGCTGTCCCTTGTCACAATTGCCGTGCCCAAGGAAACGAGTCTCAATTTCGCGCCGAACCCCGGGGATGGCGGTGACAGAAAGTCAGGCAAGTTCAAGCGTATGACTAGTGTACACTCTTTTCCCCAGATGCCAACGAAATTCAACCGAAACGAAAGCGGTATTAAGTTGAGGCATCAAGAAAGCCATCAGCCGCCCCCACCGCAAACGATTCCGACAGACAGCGTAAATGATTACTAAAGAGGGACATGGCATCTTTCACTGTCCGGCCCACTTGAAAGTGTATAAAATGTGACCAAACCTGTAAAGTAAAGAAGGACTATCCGGCGCGAGGGAGGGTGCTCAACCGGTCATGAGGTCTTCCCGCACGATAACGCTCTTTTCCGAGCGACCGGATTTGAGCCGGCGGTCATCTTCCTTTGCGGTCTCGATTGTGGTGCATTTGGCCCTGTGTGTGGTGGTTCTGGGCATACTGCGCCCCCCGGCGTTGAACAACCGGGTTCTCACCGCGCGATATGACATGCGGCATCTGGACCTGAACACCCCCAATGAGGAGATGCGGCGGGCTGCCGCCAGCGCCCTCAAGCAACCTGGCCCCCGTAACGCAGCGCACAAGCCTTCACCCGGCGGGAACCCAAACAGGGAGCTGGCGATTTTGCGTCAAACTGTGCAGGCGCTGAAGCGGCAGCAGACGCTGGTGCAGCCCAAGGTTCAGTCCGATTTGAAGCTCGCCCAGGAAATCCCGGTCCCGACCATCGTGATTTGGCAGCCGGAGAAGACCCCGCCCAAAACCATCGTTCCGCCCCCGCCGGCAACACCCATGGCCGCCGCCGTGCTGCCCAGGTTCGAGGCGCCCAATCGGGAATCCAGGTTGGCTGACGTTCGCATCTCAGCCACCGGCCTGTCCAAGCAGAAAGTGCCGGTTCTTCCCAGCACCACCTCGCCGGTGGTGGTTCATGGGCCTGATTTGCCGCAGAAGGTTCCCCAAACCACCTCGGTGTCCTCCGCACAGCCAACTCCCACCGCCGTTTTGTCGCTCTCCGACCTTCGCATGACCACGGGAAGGGTCATTCTGCCGCCCGCAAACACCTCGGGGGCCTCGGATTCACCGGGGGCGCTGACGCAGGGACAGGGAAAAGACACTTCGCAGCCGGGGAACAGCAATGCGCCCGGCAAGACCGGCGGATCGGGAGCGGGACAGGCCGCGGGCGTTTCGAAAGACCAGCCGGCCTCCAGCGGGGGCGCTGGTGAGCGGAGCGGCGGTGGAGCCAACGCCGGCCCTGCCCAGAAGGCTGATGCCGGCTCCGGTTCAGGTTCCGGCTCCGGCGACCGGCCTTCGACCGCCCATATTACGCTGGCCAAAGACGGCCAGTTCGGGTCGGTTGTGGTGGGCGCCTCGCTGGAAGACAAGTATCCGGAGACGGCCGGCCTATGGAGCGGCAGGATGGCCTACACCGTTTATCTGCACCTGGGCCTGGCCAAGAGCTGGATTTTCCAGTACTCTGTCCCCCGCTCCGCCGATGCCGAGGAGGCGGGCAATAACGCTCGCCTGGATGCGCCCTGGCCCTTTAACATCGTGCGTCCCAATCTTGATCCCGGCGAATGGAACGCCGATGCCCTGATGGTTCACGGCTTTGTCAATCAGGCCGGCCGCTTCGAGGCGCTGGCCATGGTCTTCCCCCCGGACTTCCCGCAGGCCAAGTTCGTCCTCGACGCGCTCACGCAGTGGCAATTCAGGCCCGCCACGCAGAATGGCCAAAATGTCAAGGTGGAAGTGCTGCTGATTATTCCGGCAGAGGACGAATAAAAAACATCCCGGCGAGTCCAATGTGCGGACTCGCCGGGAAACGGAATTGATTCTCCTGCACGCAGCTATGTGGCGTGGCGGGGTTCGTCACTCAGGAAATTTGTTGGGGAGCAACCGCGGTTTCGTGAAACTCTCCGCGATCGACTGGAAGATTTGGTTCAGACTAGTGATCGAATGCGAGGCGCTCACGCAATTACTGGCGACTCCGCTGCTGCCTTGCAGGTAGTCGGAGTAGAAATATTGCAATGAAGAGGCCATATTCTCGACCGTCTCGCATGGAGTGACCTGCGAGACGTTGGTGAGATTTGTGTCGTTCAGAGGCTCAAGAAGGTTCGAGGACGTAAGAATCCACGTCGTTTCGGTTGCGTTCGCGGTCATACCGGAACCGTAATTAGCCGTAGTATAGCATCCCGAATCCTCCGAGCCATAGGCAACCCCGTACACTCTCGTTCCTTGCTGCGTCGCATACTGGGCCGCCAGGATCGCCTGCTGGCACTGATCGTGAGAGGAGGGGTAAAGCCCATACGGCGGATTAGATGTTGATGTATCGTTCAAAACGCCGCTTTCCGCTTGTTGGCTAGTCGGGTAGGGAGAACTCTGCAGCGTACCGACCAAGTTATTTGGAAAATCAGTTTGGCCTCCCTGACTGACTACTTTGAGGGTCGCCTGCCCGTCACTGAGGTAGATGATCGCATTCTGCGCCCCCGGAAAGGCCGCCCCCTCAGCGGTGAGCGCCGCCTGCGCCGCATAGACTGCGCCCGCAAAGTAGGTCCTGCCGATTCCGCCACCTAAATTGTTAAGATTGCCGCTGGTGTCCGGGGATTGCAGGCAACCCCCATTGCCGCCATAACCGACGGCCTTCACCAGGATGGAGCTGGTGTTCAACGCGCCGTTATTGTAAAAGTCGCTGTAGAAACCGTTCGCATCCCCATTGCCGGTATTGGGCGGTGTGATCTGGTAGGTCGATGTCCAGGTTGTGCCACCACTCTCTTTATACGTGATCGGCGTGTAGGACGTTGCCCCAGGCAAGGGCAGGGTGTACGCCGTAGCCACAGTGGTGCCGCCGGCGCAATAATCAGCCGACACCGAGGACGTTGTCACGTTGGGAAACGAGAACAGGCTCACGCGCAATACCGAGTTTGCGGTGGAAGCGCAATTCGTACTCCCCGAGCAGGGATTGATTGAAGACAGCATAGTCTGAATGCCTTGCTCCGCGCACGTGAACTCCGAGACATTGCTGCAGTTGGCGTCGTTAGTGTTCATCGAGGGGGTTGCGTCCAAAATGATGGCCACATTCCACGGCTGCGTGGCGCCTTGCATCGACGCGGTCGCGGTTGCCTGCGTAATCAGCGAATGGACGCCGAAGAGGTTCATGAACCACGTCGGCATGCTGACCTGCTCCGTGATTCGGATGGCGTTTGCGCTAGAGGCGGGGTTGGCGTTTCCGTTCGAGTCGTTGGTGCATCCCGTACCCGTCGTCATCAGCATGTTAAGGCACGGCGTCTGCACTATCGGATAACTGGGATTCTCTGTCAGCCCGTTGGCGACGTTATCATTCAACGCGTAATTTCTCGCTAAGGCTGCTGCATTTTGGATGGATTGGTTGTCCCACACGAATCCCCCTGCCGCCAACCCCGCCGCATTGGTGGAATTCTGGAGCTGAGTGCGAACGAGATAGAAATGGGCTAAGTCAACCGTAAACCCGCCCACTCCCATCATGACAAGTCCCAACCCCAACACCACTAACACTGCTGTCTGCCCCTGCTCGTCCTTGAACACTCTCCGAACAAAAGACGCAATCGTCGTTTTCATTGGATTTCCCTCGATGATCCGTGGTTAGTACACATACTCCGTCACCTGTGCGTAAAGCGGTTGACAGACCATATTGGCCAAATTCAACCAACTGAAGTATAGACAAGGATAAGAGTACTGGGCTGATACAAATACGGTTCCTCCCGGAGTCTTCCCCCCCAACTCCGTATTATCGTCGCTGCCGGAACACGAATTCCCCCCCAGGACCACGGGGGTGGTGCCGCCATATGGCGTGAACTTGACTACGAGGGTGATTTTCGTCGGGCTCATGTACAGCGGCGACGCGGCTTGTATCGCTGTCAAAGCGTCTGCACAGGGGTTTAAGGGAGTACTGGCGCCCCGCTCATGGGCCAGGGTCTCTCCGGCGTTGCCCACAGCCTGTGTCAGGTCCTGAGCGTACGAGATGTAGAGTCCGAACCCGAATAGGCCTACTATAAGTATCAGCAGTACGGGCATCATCAGGGCGAACTCGACAATGGCTGATCCCTCTTTGCCGGAGTGAAGACGGGAGCCAACCCGGCCCCCGGGGAACCGGGCCTCTGCATGTTCATTCTTGGACGCCGCCGCGCGCCTCATACCGGGCATGAGCGCCATAGCTTGTCCGCGTAATCCGTTTGGGTTTTTCATCGTCCTCCCTCCCGGCTCTGTTGACAGTAAAATCGCGCTTCAACAGATGCCAGTCATTATAGCAAAACACATACGAATTTGCAAGGCGCAACCGGGAAGCGCCTAGCTTCTGCCCTTCTGGAGCTGCTGCAGGAATTTTTCCAGTTCCTTTTTGCTCACCGCGTTAATCGGGGGGCCCTTCTTGGGGTCTGGAGGCTCGGAATTCCTCAGGACAAACTGCAGGCCCACGCCATCCTTGCCCCACCGGACGGCCCTCGAATGTACTGAGATTGCATGTTCTGTGCTCTCTTCCCCGTCGTCCGTCCTTTGCAGGGTCATCAGGATCAGGGTGCCGGGGTACCAACGTTCCTCGGTCACCACGTACAATCCGGTCGAACTGATGTCCTTGACATCGCGCGCATCCGCCACGGTGCCGGTCCAGTAATAAGCAGCCAGGCCGGGCGCCGACACCCGTGGCGCCTTCCTCGGATCCGGAGACCACCAGCGCTCCAACCAATTCTTCGGCGGCCTGAATTCCTTCGTCCCCGGTTCGACCAGGCCCATCTCATGTGTCTGCTCGGTTTCTGGGATTTCCTCTTGATCCTCATCTTCATCACCAGTATTGCGGCGGTCCTTCAATTGCAGCAGGCCGGGACCACCGCTCCAAAGCGGCTGCTCCCGCAAGAGAACGGCGCTTTGCACAGTGCCGGCAATGCCGGCGCCGGAAAACCCCTCCAGGCGGCGCTCCATCTCCTCGGCCGCGCACAGCATCAGCTGATCCCCCGGTTGGGTCTGCGACGAATAGATCGAGTGAGTTGGCAGCGCCAGGACGCTTGCGGCCTGCGGACTCAAAGGGGTGACGCGAAATGTCGGAAAAGACTCGACGACATCGATAACTCGGCATTCTTCGTCCAGATAGACCAGATCGAGCGGGGTAAACACGCCCGAATCGGGGATCCCTCTGAACGGCGATATCCAGAGGCCCTCCCCGGACTGGAGTGCCAGCCCCGCAATCAGCTCCTTGAGGTTCGTATACGGGATATCTACGGCAGAGACCTCCAGGCCGAGAAAGCACTCGCGAGTTTGGTTGTATGCGCAAAGTTTCTGTGTTTCCATGTAACCTCCCGCCCTCGACGAGTACCCGGCAATCGGGTGTTGCCCCAGAGTCCCCATTGTTTACTCAACCTCATCTGCTGGACGTATCCATGCAAGTCCCTTCAAGGTCTTTTCTCAGCAATTCAAGGTCCTTTCTCTGCAATAGCCGGGTCGCGAATACGAACTGCTTGGCCTGAGCGCGAACGAGGCGCCTGCGCAGAGAACCACACAAGAGTACACACCTCCTCTCCCGCCGCAGCAACAGGACACAGAGACACTCATCATCTCAGTGGCGAGGTGCCCAGCCAGCAGGAATATCGAGTTGGCCAGCGGAGTTCGTCCAGTTGCCCGACGCCACTAGCTCACCTGTGAAGCCCGTGCTACTTGACCCGTGTGCGGCGGCGCTGAATCAGAATGATCAGGACGACGACAAAGAGCACGCCGCAGACAACCTGGATAATCGTGACACTGCCCATAACAACTCCCCTTTCTCTCAACTGCCTGCTTCATGTGTTACCAATCCAAACACCATGCGGGCGCCGCCTGGCCATCCGTGCTACTTGACCCGTGTGCGGCGACGCTGAATCAAGACGGTCAAGACGACAACAAAGAACACCGCGCAGATAACCCGGATAATCGTGGTACTGTCATATCGACTCCTCCTTCCTTTAATGCGCACCAAACGAGGTTTTGAACGATTGAAGGATTATGATGACCGCAGGACCCATAAGAACCACGAATAGCGCGGGAAAGATGAAAAGAACCAGCGGGAAGATCAGCTTGATAGTGCTCTTCGCCGCCATCTCCTCCACATGCTGCACGCGCTGGGTCCTGAGGGTGTCGGAATGAACGCGCAATGTCTTGGCGATGCTGGTTCCAAATTGTTCCGATTGAACCAGCATGGAAACGAGATTGCGCACGGCATCCACGCCGGTGCGGTCCGCCAGATGTTTCCAGGTATCGGAACGGGGCCGTCCGGCGCGCTGCTCCAGCACGACGACGGTCAATTCATCGCTCAACTCCGGCTGCGCTTTTCTCAATTCTTCTGCGCTGCGTGCCGTCGCCTGGTCCAGGCTCAGGCCAGCCTCGATGCAAATGATAAGAAGATCAAGCACATCCGGAAGGCCGCGCCGGATACGCTGTTGGCGGGCCTTAATCCGCCTTCCCAACCAGAAATCCGGTATTAGAAATCCCAGACCCAGGGCTGCGATATACAAGAAAATACCGCCCATGCTCCCCAGTCCGCTGACCAGAACCACCATGCAGAGCAGCAGGGGAACCAATGCCTTGGAGCCATAGAAGATCTTGATCGCATTTTCCTGGCGATAGCCGGCGCGGATGAGGCGCTGCGTAACGACGGAGATTTCCGCCTGGCTTTTCGGCAGGATATTCTCGAAGTGTTCCACCACGCCGCTAATGGAAAGCCCCGTCTGTTGGATGGTGCTCAACAGGGTCTTCGGCTTGGGTTGCGGGTTGATCACCTCGGTGATCCGCTGAAGCATCGTTTCACGATAGAACAGCAGCAGTCCACCGCTCGCGATCAACAGAAAAACGATCAAAAAAACAGAAATCGCAAATCCCATAAGCCCCCTTCAAATATCTATGTTGACAATTTTGCGAATGACCAAACCGCCAACCACGATCATGATGCTAGACGTCCAGAGAAGCTTGACGCCGAGCGGATCCGTCCACAAAACGCTCATCATTGCGGGGTTAACGAAGTATAGAGCGAATCCCAGAACGATAGGGAGAAGGGTAAGAATCCACCCTGTAAGCCTTCCCTGCGCTGTGTGAACCCCTATCTGCCGCTTCAGCCGGAACCGCTCCCGGATTACATGAGAGGTCTTGTCGAGCACCTCGGCAAGGTTTCCCCCGCTCTCTTTTTGGATCATGATCGCGGTGGAGACAATTCTGAGATCCTGCAGCGGAACGCGGTTGATCATGTTGTCGATGGCCGTCTTCAGTTCAAGGCCGTAATTCTGCTCCTCGAAACATGCCTTGAATTCGGGGCCGACCGGGTCGGGGCACTCACGAGCCACTAAACCCATCGCGGCGGCGAGACTATGCCCGGCGCGAAGGGCGCTTACCATCAGATCGAGCGCTTCCGGCAACCCTTCCTGAAACTTGTTGAAGCGTCTACTTCGCTTAAGGAGCGCCCAGCCGAAAGGCGCGAAGCCCAGCAGCGCCCCGGCAAGAAAAGCCCAGAGTATGGATCCGCCGAAGTACCAGTAAACCAGATAGGCCGGGAATATAAAGCCGGCCGCGGACATGGTAAGCAGGCCTCCCGCGGTCCACTTGAGATTAGCCTGACTCAGCAGGTTGTGCAGCAGTGGCCCCAGTTGGAGCTTCAGCAGCCTTTGATTGAGCCAGGGGATGGCGCTGAACGGCTCGCTCTTGCGCAGATTGAGGATTTGCTCGCGTGATTCCGCGCTTTCGGTGGCCAGGGCCGAGTCTAGCGAAGCGAGAACATGTTTGGCCTGCTCAGCGGCGCCGCTCCCGGTGGCGATCATCACAAGAGCAACGAACGCGAACACGCCCAGGAATACCACAACTATGATCGCTCCCATATCTATTGATCCCCCTTTCTACTCAGTTGACCGGCGTCTCGCGCTCAAACAGGCTCGGCGGCAGAATGATGCCAGAGACGCGGAGCCGATCAAGGAACCTGGGACGAATATGGGTCGGCTGATATACGCCAATCACCTTGCCATCGGGTCCGATCCCCTTCTTGACGAATGAGAATATCTCCTGCATGCTGATTACGTTCTCTTCCATGCCGGTGATCTCGGAGATACTGGTAACTTTGCGGGTGCCATCGCTCATGCGGGAAGCCTGGACGACGATGGTGATGGCTGCTGCTATCTGCTGGCGAACGGATTTTTCAGGTATGTTCATATTGCCCATCTGGACCATGGATTCGAGTCTGGCGATGGCATCGCGAGGAGTGTTGGCGTGAATTGTGGTCATCGAACCTTCGTGGCCCGTATTCATGGCCTGCAGCATGTCGAAGGCTTCCTCTCCGCGAACCTCGCCGATGATGATGCGGTCGGGACGCATGCGCAGAGCGTTGATCAGCAGTTGGCGCTGGCGGATCGCTCCCTGTCCTTCAATGTTGGGCGGACGAGTTTCCAGACGCACTATGTTTTCCTGAGCGAGACGGAGTTCAGCCGCATCTTCAATGGTGACCAGACGCTCGCTGTTCGGGATGTACTGGGACATGATATTCAGAAGCGTGGTCTTGCCGGCGCCGGTGCCGCCGGAGATGAGGACGCTAATCTTGGCCTTCACGGCGGAAGCCAGCACTTCCATCATCTCCGCGGAAATGCTCTTCAGCTGTACTAACTGGTTGGCGGCAATGGGGCCTGTCCCGAAGCGGCGGATGGATAAGGAGGGACCGTCGAGCGCCAGCGGTGGAATGATGGCATTTACGCGGGAACCGTCAGGCAGGCGAGCATCCACCATCGGCGAGGACTCGTCCACTCTGCGCCCCACACGCGATACAATGCGGTCGATGATCTGCAGCAGATGACGATCGTCGCGAAAAGCCGTACTGACCTTCTGAAGAAGTCCGCCCTTCTCAATGAAAACGTGATCCTTGTCATTGACCAGGATGTCTGAAATCTTCGGATCCCGGAGCAGGGGTTC
Organism: Occallatibacter sp.; assembly: GCA_052326045.1. Classification (GTDB taxonomy): domain Bacteria; phylum Acidobacteriota; class Terriglobia; order Terriglobales; family Acidobacteriaceae; genus Telmatobacter. Next base: position 32,060 of record JBKQRH010000022.1, read on the forward strand.
CAGTGGACCAAGACCAAAGACTTCGTCCAGCAGGTCAGCCTGGATCTTTTCCTGCTCGTCGAAGTTCAGGGGCACCCGCTGGTCGGCGATGATCTCTTTTACAATGCCGGACACTGCGTGGCGTGCCTGGCTGGAATTGACGCGCGACAATTTCTCCAGATCTAGCTTGGAGATCAGGGTCCGGTGTATTTCCGCTTTGTATTTCTCCAGATTCAGTAATTCCACGTTTTGCCTTCCACGGGAGATTATCCTCGTCCGCAGCACCAGTATGTTGAAAAGCAGCCCCTTCCACAAGAAAGCGGAATAGAGGCAGAAAGTTCGTCATCCACCCATCTGGAAGATCACATTCACCGTGGTCTCCACTTCCACAGGCTCGTTGTTGAGCAGGTAGGGCCTGTAGCGCCATGTCTTCACGGCGTCGAGAGCAGCTTGGCGCAACGTGGCCGGCCCACTGACTACGTTGAGATTTTCGATCGTCCCCGCTTTGGAAATGGTGGCATGCAACACCACCGTGCCCTCTACGCGGGCGGCACGGGCGAGGGGCGGATATACGGGGTTGGTTCTCGAAAGCAACCTGCCCGCCATGACGCCGCCGGACACGTTGAGCGTCTTAGAGACCTCCGCCGTCACCCTGGGCCCGGTCTTTCCACTGAATACGCTGCCAACCGCTCCGCTCGTATTGCCGCCCAGGCCTTCCATACCGGTCGCGCCAAAGCCCGATGAGGGCGGCGCCTCCTTATCGGACATCGCCTTAATATCGTGCGAAATCCGCGCGGGTGCATTCAGCTGAGTGTTCATCATCTCCGACTGCACGCGAGGCGTGGGTGCTGCCTCCTCCGTCGGCGTCGGCGTCGGCTTCGGCGTCAGCGTCTGCGTCGGCGACGGCTTCGGCGTCGGCGACGTCAGCGACGACGACGTCTCTGGCACAACCGATTGATTCTGCACAGCTGGCTTGGGCGCCGACTTATGATAATTCATCGGGATGAGGATACCCAGAGCCAGAAGCACAGTTGCGCCAATGGCGACAAACGCCACCTTTACTTTGCTCTTGCCCTCGCTCTTGCTCTCGCTCTCGCTCTTGCCCTCGATCTCACTCTCGATCTTGCGTTTCGGACTCTCCACAATTTTCGCGCGCTTGGGTTGAAGCGGCTGTGAAAGTGCTTCAGCATCCGCATAGACCTTAGCTGACTTGCGCGAAGCAGTGGTGTCAGGCGGCCTGCCTACCGCACGCGACACGGTGGCTTGCGCGGTCGCAGGCTTCGTTGGTGGTTTTGGGGCAGCATCGAAGTCGTCGAAGTTGTCAGGTAGTGTCTCGGGCGGTTCTGGTTCTCCGCCATCCCATGCACTGAAATCCGCGGGTAGTGTCGTCGCGGGTTGTTTCCCCTCTACTTTTGCTGGAGGTGCCATTGGCCATCCGCTCCTTTCACATACGTAGCGCCTTTGTAAGTGCGCGTTTCAGGTTCGCCCTGCTGATTGGGGGATTTGCCGCTTTGTGAGGTTCTGTTTTTCTGACCGCTCTTATTCACGCCATCGGTCTGAAATATATCTTCAGCATCCTCATCGACCGTTTCCGGCGTGATCGAAGCGATGTTGGGCAACTCATCCACCACAAGCGACACCGTGGCTTGCGCCGTCGTGTAGTCCGCGGTGTCCGTCGGAGTGAAGGTTGCCGAGAGTGTCTGAGTTCCCGCTGTTAGCACGGTGCCTGCGGCGGGAGTGTAGGCGAATGTTCCCGGAACCGATGCCCTGGCATTGAGCTGAGTGGCGCTGAGCGCGGTGCCGTAGACAATCGGATCGGGCGTCAGCCATGTGATGGTCGGCGACGCCTTGGTGACAGTGATCGACACGGCTGTCTCCGCCGAGGTGTACTTCATGGTGTCCGTCGGAGTGAAGCTTACCGAGAGCGTCTGTGTTCCTGCTTTAAGCACTTCGCCTGCGGCGGGAGTGTAGGCAAACGTCCCCGGAATCGATGCCGTGACATTGAGTTGAGTGGCGCTGAGCGGGGTGCCGTAGGGAATCGGAGCGGGTGCCGGCCACGTGATGGTTGGCGTCGCCTTGGTGACAATGAGCGTCACGGCTCCTTGCGCAGTGGGGAGGTTGCTGTCCGCCGGTGTGAAGGTTACCGAGAGTGTATGCGTTCCCGCCGCGAGCACGTCGCCTGCGGCAGGAGTGTAGACGAACGTTCCCGGAACCGGCGCCGTGGCATTGAGCTGATTGGCGCCGAGCGCGGTGCCGTATGTTATCGGAGCGGGCTTCTGCCACGTGATAACGGCCGGCGCCGCCTTGGTGACGGTGAGTAACACGCTGGCCTGTGCCGAGGTATAGTCCGAGGCGTCCGTCGGAGTAAAGGTCGCCGAAAGCGTCTGTGTTCCTGCTTTAGGCACCTCGCCTGCGGCGGGAGTGTAGACGAACGTTCCTGGAATCGATGCCGTGGCATTGAGCTGAGTGGCGCTGAGGGCGGTGCCGTAGGCTATCGGATCGGGCGCCGCCCATGTGATGGTCGGCGTCGCCTTGGTGACCGTTAGCGACACGGCGGCCTGTGCCGGCGTGTAGTTCGTGGTGTCCGCCGGAGTGAAGGTTACCGAGGGCGTATGCGTTCCCGCCGCAAGCACGGCGCCCGCGGATGGAATGTAGACGAATCTTCCCTCAACCGATGCCGTGGCATTGAGCTGAGCGTCGCTAAGCGGGGTGCCGTAGGCAATCGGAGCGGGCTTCGGCCATGTGATGGTCGGCGCCGCTTTGGTGACAGTGATCTGCATAGCGGCCTCAGCCGTGGTGTAGTTCGCGGCGTCAGTCGGAGTGAAGGTCGTCGAGAGCGTCTGGATCCCTGATGGAAGCACATCGCCTGCGGCAGGAGTGTAAGCGAATGTCCCCGGAACCGATCCCCTAGCACTGAGCTGAGCGGCGCTGAGCGGAGTGCCGTAGGGAATCGAAAAGGGCTTCGGCCATGTGATGGTCGGCGTCGCCCTGGTGACGGTGAGCGACACGTCGGCCTGTGCCGTGGTGTACTTCGTGGTGTCCGTCGGAGTGAAGATTACCCAAAGCGTATGCGTTCCCGCCGCGAACACGTACCCTACGGCAGGAGCGTAAACAAATTCCCCCTCAACCGATGCCGTGGCATTGAGCTGAGTGGCGCTGAGCGGGGTGCCATAGGCAATCGGATCGGGCGTCGACCATGCGATGGTCGGCCTCTCCTGAGTCACGACTTTGGTCACACTTTCCTGCAGGTGCCATTGGCCGTCCGCTCCCTTTACATAGGTAACGCCTTTGTAAGTGCGCGTTTCAGCTACAACCTGCTGACTGGGAGTGCTGGCGCTTGGTGGTGCCTCCCGCTTCGTGTCCGCAGTGTCCGCTGGCGTGGATGTTTTCGTGAACGTCCGCGATCCAGCCGAAGGCGCCGTGCTTGCGGGAGGAATAGGGACGAACGGCTCCGGAACGTTCGCCCTGGCTTCAGGTTGAGTCGCGCCTGTCGTGGTACCGCCGTAAGCCGGGCCGGGGGTCACCCGTGTTATGGACAGCGGCTCCTCGGCGGCGGCACTCTTCCTGCCGAGACTTCTAAAACTGAAACCTTTCTTTTTCCCCTGGGGTACGGGCTGTCCGGTAACGGCGCCGGCCATCTCCCGGATCAGCCGTGAAATAGGCGAATCTTCTAGCACCAGCGGGGTAGCTGTGTTCTGCATCTGCCGCACAGCGTCAAAATCGTTGGGAATCTGCCACTGGGCCGGCCTGGTGAGAGCCTTCGTAATATGTTCGTCATCCACCCCCAGGGCGCGTGGCTGATGTCGGTTGATCACGATTTCGAGTTTGGTGCCGCTGGCGCTGAAGTACTGGTTGATCAGGCGATTTGAGTTGCGCAGTTCGGGGATGCCGGCCTGGGTGACGAGGTAGATCGTCCTCGCTTCTTTGAAGAGAACCGTACCCGTCAAATCAAGCCTCGATCCCATATCGACCACCACGTTATCGAAGTCCTGGCGCGCCACGGTCAGCAGCCTGTCCACGGCCTCATCGGAGGCCGGGTACTGCGGCAACTTACCCGGAGCCGCGAGCACGTATAGTCCCGAACTATGCTTGACCAGAAGCTTGGAGAGAAAACTCGCATCCAGCCGGCTGAACTCCTGAAGAGCGTTGATTGTCGAGTACTCAGCGACCAGCCCGAGGTTGAGCGCGGCGTCTCCCAGCGGGAGATCGAGATCGATTAGCAGGGTCCTTTGGGAAGCTTCCTGAGCCAGCGCTACCGCAAAATTGCAAGAGATGGTGGTGACGCCGGCGCCGCCCTTGGCCCCGAGAAACACCATTAACCTGCCGCCTGTCTTTCTCAGGGGCTGATTTGCCGGACGGCGGGCCGCGGCCCGAACCATAGCCTCGGCCATGGTGCTTTGGGCAAAGGGCTGAGTCAGAAACTCGCGAGCGCCCGCGCGCATGCAGCGTACCAGCAAATCCGGATCGGCCTTCGCCGAATAGACCATCACGGTCGCTACGCCATTGGCGCCGATGCTCTCCACCAGTTCCAAGGCGTATTCGGGGTTGCTGTCCAGATCGATCACGATGACGTCGTAACGCTGTTCGAGCAGCCTTGGCACATCGTCCAGGCCGGGCGGGTAGGATGCGAATTCACGGACATCGCCCCCCTGCTGGCATTCGGTAAAAGCCTTCGCTACCGCGTTTCGGAGACTTTCATCCGGGCCGATCACCGCAATTGACAGGCGGGCGGCGCCGAAGGAGTCGGGAAACTGGGCATCAAGGTACTGGGAAGTGTCTGTATTCACGGAATTGGTCCTCCCTGCTGCATGGAACAGTCCTTGCGGTTCAACCTGAAATCGATAAGTAGCCTTGGAGTTCATCATAGTCCCTGTTCCGGTCTCACTGAGAAAAAAAGGAAATCAGCGTTCCAATGGCGATGGCCGGAACGTAGGGCATTTTGCGTTTCCCAGGATTGCTCAGAACCAGCTCCGGATCGCGTTGCATTCGGCGCTCCTTCCAACCGAATACGAGATCGCCCGCGTCCGTAAACAGCTCTTTGAGAAATCCGCCCGAGGCGGCCAAGCACAGAACCATGATTCCCCCGGCCATGCCGGCAATGACCAATGCGATCAACAATTGACCCGGGCCAATCCAGGCCCCGATCGCGGCACTCAGTTTCACGTCCCCTGCCCCCATGCCGCCCATCCAAAATAGAAAACCGTAGATCAGGATGCCAAGTCCCAGACCGGCAAAGCTTTGGCCGACTCCGTGCCAGCCCAAGCTACGGCCAATGCCGGGCCAGTTCTGGCGCCAAGGCGATACCACGATTCCTGCCAGAAGGAAAGGGAGCACCAGCCAGTTGGGGATGCGGCGGCTGCGCAGATCCGTGAAGGTCGCCACGGCGAGTACGATGAGCGTTGGCCACCAGGCGAACGAGTGCATACCCATACTCCTCCCCCCGGAATTTAGGGGACTCGACGTATACAGCAATTGTCCGGCCAAATCGACGGGGGCCCCAAACTGCCTCAATATAGGTAGTTTACGGTGCGCTGTCCTCGTCCGCTGTACACGGATGTTTACGGGCGGTTTCCCGGAGTGAAGCGGGACGTATACACCCTCCAGCGGCCACCAGCGCGGGGCGTGAGAGGTGCAGCATCGGATTCGCTAAAGAAATAACCAGGCCCGTGGCGCTGATGGACGCAAGGTAGGATCAACTGATTGTCAGGGTGAGGATTACACATCGTTGCCGTAGATATCCCGGCTCCAAGAAGCAAAGTGATGGACGGCAACCCCGACAGCCAGAAGAGGCAATGCAAGCATTGTGCCGGGAGCCACACTACTTCACAATTGACGTGCCATTTCGCGGCATTGACCGCCTGAAACTGGCGCCACTCCGCGAAGAATCCAAATTATATGTAACTGATGGGGCGTTACCTTCGTAATGTTCATGCTTCACAATTGCTTCATTGAAACGGGCGCGCAATGAAACATCCTGTTGGGGATCGTCTCGCTTGTCATACCAGTGGCGTCCTCGTAAACT
>JBKQRH010000023.1:0-4065 GCA_052326045.1 Occallatibacter sp.
AAAATCGATAACTGTAGTGATATCAAACATTGATTTACTGGTGCCCGGAGGGGGATTTGAACCCCCACGTGCGGTTAAGCACTGCGGATTTTAAGTCCGCTGCGTCTGCCAGTTTCGCCATCCGGGCCCGGAGCACTGGCCTTATGGTACCTGAGAACGGCACTGGCCCGGCGAGAGCAGCGCCTACTGAGCCTTGCGGAAGCAGATGTTCTCGCCGTCCAGGCGGTACTCGGCTGAGCAGATGTCGCCGCCGCAGATCATGGTCTCTCCACCGCAAAGTTGACGGCGCGTAATCAGCCCCAGGGTCCCGCAACGGGGGCAGGACATGACGGCCACGAACGGGTTCTGCGCATGACCAAGCTTGGCTTGGTTTTCCAGCACGAAAACCGTTCCGGGATCCATTCTTTCGGGAATCCATTCTTCCAGAAACTGCAAGTTGGTTGACATCCTGCCCTCCGATGGGTTGATGTAACCGAGCCGCGTCCCATGCTTCGGGCCGGCTCCGTTGTGCAACAACAGCAGGCTGCGAATGGCATTCCGGAGGCTGGGGGACCACCGGACGAACTCAGTGTTGACTTGGACGGGCAGGCAAGTCAACCGTAATCGAAGCCGGGGAGTATCGAGGGGGATTCCCCACTCCCCCACCCCAGCGGCGAAGTGGACGCCGGGAACCCTTGGGTGGGGCGTCGCTGGGGACCCCGGCCGGCAATGGAAAACCTCCCCTTACCGGGAGGCCGCGATGCCTGTTTTGCCCTGGGAACCGGCAAACTCGTCGATCGCCTTGTAGGTTTCCTCATTGCGCAGGATGGCCTCGACGTACTCGCGGGTCTCGGTGAATGGAATGGATTCCACAAACTCGTCGATACCGCTGTAGGGGCCGGCAGCCTGCCAGTCGGCCACGCGTTCATCGCCCGCGTCGTAGGCCGCCAGGGCATACTCCGTCACGCCGCCGAACTTGTCCAGAGTCTTGCGCAGGTAGCGGGTTCCCAGGCGGATGTTGGTGGCCGGGTCGAGCAGGTGGAAGGTCTCGAAGTGGCTGATTCCCTCCTCGCGCGCCAATGTCTTGCCTACCGATGGCAGCAACTGCATCAGGCCGCAAGCATTCTTGGGAGAGATAGCCGAGGGGTTGAACTCCGACTCCTGGCGAATCAGCGAGGCCACCAGATAGGGGTCGAGGTTGTTCTTAGCCGACTCGGCCTGGATTGTCTCCCACCACGGCTCGGGGAAAAGTATCCGCCAGTACGCCATCGGGATGGACTTGATGGAGGCCGTTGCGGCGTAGGGCAATGCCCTCTTGAGTGCGCGCATGGCGCGAAAGGGCTCTCCATAGGAGGCATAGATTTGCGCCTCGGCCAGGGCGCTCCAGGAGGAAGAGTCGGGATCGGCGGCAATCTCCCGCGCGATGTAGTCGTTCAACCCTGCATTGGCCAGCAGCCGCGCCTTGGCCAGGTGCGGGCTGTCGGCGGGAAAGCTCTCCTCCAGCGGAGGCACGGGGGCCGGCTGCAAGCGATCGAGTTGCGACTGCGCCACCGGCTGGGCCCCCATCTGCGAATTGCCCAGCGCAGCCAGACGCTCTCGGGCCATCTGAGCATAGAAAAAGTGCTGGTAGGCGCGGATGATCGCGCGGTAATTTGCCGCCGCATCTGCCGGCTTGTGATCCTGCGTCTCATAAAGCCTTCCCCGCCAATAGATGGCGGCAACCGTCTCTGTGGCGCCGGGATAGAGCCGGATCTGCTCGTCGAACAGGCGCGAGGCGTCGGCGTAACGTCCCTGACGGTAGCTGAGCCAGCCCGCCTTCCAGTGTGCCGCGGGGGCGTTGGTGTTGTCAGGAAAGTGAGTGGCAAGATAGCTGTAGTACTCGACCGCGGTCGGATACTCGCGGCGCAGCATGTACATGTTGCCGCTTGAGTAGATCGCCTCCGCCAGCCACGGACTGCGGGGGAAGTTCGCCTCCATCCGGGCAACGATCTGCTGCTGATAGTTCGCGTCGTTCCGGTCCCGGGCCAGTTCCATCAACAAATACTGCCGCCGCGCGCCGTTCTCGTCCCGGGTGTCGGCCAACGCCTCGACTTCGGCTGTGCTCAGCCGCTTCAGCTTCAGGTCGCAGGCCGCCGCGGCCACGGCGAATCCGTTGCGGGCCTGCGCATCCAGGCGTGCGTCGCGGGCCAGGACGCGGTATTGTTCTGCGGCCTCCTCGTAGTGTCCGGCGTTGTAGTAGGCATTGCCCAGGCTGCGCAACTCGGCCGCGGTCAGGCTTGTCTCGGCGCCCATCTCCGTCAGCTTGGCGCGCGCAATCTCCGCCTCGGGACTGAGCGGGTGGCCCAGCAACAGGCGTTTGAAAATCTCCTCTGCATCCCCGGTCCGCCCCAGCGCGAACACGACTTGACCTTCCGCGAGTTTGTAGCCGGGACGGTTCGCGGCCTCTGTCTCTTCGGCGGCCGCCAGCGCCTGCCGGGCGCCGGCCACATCCTTCATGGCCAGCAGCACGTTGGCCTCCAGCTCCGGCGCCTCGCCGGCAAATATGCTGTCGGGATAGCGTCCTGTGAAGCCGTGCAACAAGGCTTCGGCAGCGGCGTCGTTGCCCGCTTCATGGTTGGCCCGCGCACCTAAAAAGTCGGCGTAGTCGGCCAGCTCCTGGCCAGCCTGGCGAGCCTGGCGAAAGTCGGCAACCGCCTCCTCATAGCGCTTGTCCAGCAGATAAGCGTGGCCCAGCGCCAGATAGGCGGCTGCCGCGGCCTCGCCGTCGTGTTGATGCGCGTACTTGGTTACCCCAGCGTAAGCCGCTGGCGTGCGCATGGTGGCCAGTTGCTGGGCCATGGGACGTAGTTCCGTCGAGACGACAAAAGCCTGCTTGATGCGCGCAACCCGAGCGGCTCGCGCGGCCTTGCTGGCCTGCTTCTTCCTCTTCTTGCCCGCCTCGGCCGGTTTCTTCGTCTTTGTGACCTTGGCTGCAGCGGAGCCGGCCGGCTGCGTTGACGAATTGCCGGAGGTTTGAGCGGAAACTAGAGCCGCCGCCATCAGCACGGCCATCATCACGGCCAGCCCGCGCGCTGGCCGCGGAATGGAATTCTGGGAAGTCGCAACTCTCATGTTTTCACTTTAAGCTGCTTTCGCCTGGCGGGGCGACCGGGAACCACTGGTGTTACTACGAACGGCGCACCGAAAGCTCCAGATACCTATTGCCAAGGGGTGACTTCTATTCATTCCTCGCCACTTCTCCCTCTCCGCGCTATAATTCCACCCATGAAATCCGCGTTAGCCCTCTGTCTCTTCTGCGTTGCCTTGTGCGGTTGCGAAACGTCCCAGGGGAATCCGTACTACCGTCCGTCCTGGTCCGGTTCAAAATCTTTGCTACCAGGCCAGAGGCTAACCCTTCGAAACTCCTCCAACACTCAGATCACAATCAGATCTGAATACCCAATCTCCATTTCTGGAGACGCCTGCGCGGTTCCTCGCACGGTAGAAGAGCGGCTCAACTGCGGACCATCCGACATTCTCATCACCGATCTCCGACCGGCTATCCTTGCCTGGGGCCATGCAAACCAGATCAGTTGGACCGCTGTCTACTGACCAGCGGTTGGTACCCGCCGCATCAGCACCTCGCCCTGGTCTACCAATTCCCCCACTTGCAAGAACCGGCGTCATACCTGTTTGGTTCCCCGCCCCGCCGTCCGTTACACTCGTCTATAGCGACCCAAACGCAAACGCCGCACAGGCCCAAAGGATTTCCGCAACCAACCCCCATGCCGGCCATCCAATCGACAGCAGGAGAACTCGAGCCGCATCCAGACGTAGCCCTGGTCGACAGGGTGCGTGGCGGAGATGTCTCGGCCTACGATACGCTGGTCCGCAAGTACGACCGGCAGATCTTCCGGATTGCGCAGCACATTACGCAAAACCGCGAGGATGCCGAAGACGTGATGCAGGACGCGTTCCTCAAGGCGTACGAGAAGCTCGACCAGTTTCAGGGGAATTCGAAGTTTTACACATGGTTGGTTCGAATTGCAGTCAACGAAAGCCTGATGCGGCTGCGCAAGCGGCGCACCGGCAAGATGGTCTCGATCG
>JBKQRH010000024.1:0-7665 GCA_052326045.1 Occallatibacter sp.
AGTCCACGGCCTTGTCGAGGATGGCCTTTTGCGTGGCCGCATCGGGCGCCGGAGTGGCGGGCAGGTCGGCGGCCGGCGGGGCAAGGAGGGCGCTGCGGGCTTCCAGCACATAGATCTGCTCGGTGGAATACGGGCCGGGAACGTAGTTGACCATGCTGTTCATGGTGGCAAGGGTCAGTTCTTCGGTCAGCTCAACCTGCCTGAGTTGGACGGCCACATCTGCGTCGGTCTTCTTTTCCTGCTGCAGCGAAATCAGCAGATCCTTGAGTTGTTGTACGGTGATTTTCTTGGCGGCCCACGCGGGCGAGGCGGCCAACAGAAGCACGAGAATCCATCCAAACCGTTTCATTTGCTCACTCCTTTGAAATAGCGCATTGCGCCCATTAGACAGCGAAAATACCTTACCAGTTATGGCCTTTTGAGCCATTTCGTAACCGATGCAATTGTACAGTTCGACCGCGGCGGCTGGCAGTGACGGGTTGCCGACCGATCCTTGAACTCACTTTGCCGCCTCCAGGACCGGGGCGGGAATGGTGACCGAGCCCATGCGGCCGGAGTTCTCGTCCACCACCAGGATGCGGAGCGAAGCCGTTCCCGGCTGCAACAGGACAAAGTGTTCGAAGGGAACGCCGGCAGACAACAGGTTCTGGTAAGTAGAGGACCTGAGCCGCAGCCCCAGCGTCTGCCCATCGATCTGGGCACGAAGTCCCGCGTCATCGCGCTGGATGTAGAAGATGTCCAGCTTGTCCATCCAGCGGCCGGCCTGTTGTCTGAGGCCGAGGTCGCTGGCCAGGATATCGATCTTGACGTTAGCGCCGGGGTTCATAGGGGTAACGCCTGCGGTGACTGAAACCTCGCTCACGTCTCTGGGCCGCCAGACGGCCTGCTGGAAGCGCTCTTTGAGGGTGGCGGGTTCCTTGGCGAACAGATAGCCGGTGCGGTAGCGCAAGGTGAGGCCAGGGTGCTTGCCGGCGAGCTTGACAGCGATCTTATGGTACTGGCCGTCCGCCGGTCCCTGGGGAACGAAGCTCAACTGGTAGGTGGCATGGCCGTCTTCGACCACGCCGGCGAGCGCCGCGGCCAGGTCGCCGGAGCGCCGGATGGTTCGTCCACCGGTAGCCTCGGCCACCTGCCGGATCGGTCCCTGGATGGGGTGCACGTCCTGCTGCATCTCGGCGGTGATGCGGCCAGGGGCCATGTTGCGCGGAACCGAGCCGCCGCCCAGAGTGGCATTCTCCTGGGCCGCCTGGGTCAACTCGACATTGCGGTGTTGGATGTCGGCTCCGACGGTTGCGGCTTCAAGCTGCGAGACGTCGAAGGGATACACAGCCACATGGGCGTCGTTCATGGCCTCCTGGGCGCGCAGGGCAAAGCTGTCGATGAATTTGTCGTCCTTGTCGATGCCCACTTCCTGATCTTGCCAGTCGGCGAAGACGTTGTCGGAGGAGACCCAGACCAGGTTCTTGCGGCCGGAGACGGCGGAGAGATGGCGGGCGACATCGCCGAGGAGGATCAGCGATGCGCGCGCCGGATTGCTGCCCAAGGTGAGCAACTGCGGATCGATCGGGGTGGCCCCATCCGGCACGTCGATGTGGTTGCCGTTGACCGAGTTTAGATCGGCGACGCTATGCACCTCGTTGAACTGCTGGCGGTTGCGCACCTCTTCTTCCTGCGCTTGGGAGACCGATTGCGCGCTGGGCATCCACTTCTGCAGGCGGGCAATCAAAACGGCATGATCGGTGGTGATCTCGGTCAGCACGCGAAAGCCGAGGCCGGTCATGGTGTAGAGGCCGACGCGTTCGCCTGGGGCCAGGGCGCCGAGGAACTTGATTATCTCCTGACGGGCGTGGCTCAGGTCGGCCCAGGCGATGTGGCTCTCGTCGAGGAGCAGAACGGTTGCGCCGGCTTCCGAGGCGATGGCCGCTGATGGCCCGGCAATCATATCGACGGCGCGATTTGAAAAACTCCGCTGCGGCGCTTCGGTGACCGCCTGTGCAGCCGGGGTTTGGTCCACAACCTCGCTGAAGAAGCGAACCTCCTGCTTACGGCCGTTGTCGTAGACCTCGAAGTCCTCCGCTTTCAGGTCCTTAACCGGGTGGCCCTTCTTGTCGTAGGCCACAATGCCCGCGTCCACCAGCCGCGAGGTGAGCTTGAGCTGGAAGTCAGTCCCCTGCGGTTGGACTGCGTTGGCCGGCTGGTCGGGTACGCCGCTGGTCGCGGTCAGGGTGACCTCCGGAATCACCGGCTCTGCCGGAGTTGGCGCCAGGGTGGGAGGCGGGTTTGGCGGGGTAGCGGTCGCAGCCGGGCCGAGTTCCGCCCGGGTTGTTGCAGCAGACGCAGCAGGCGGTGCATTCACCGCTGCTTGCGCGCCCGATTCCTGAGCCCCGCGGGCCGCGGATGCAGGACGCGAAGCATCAGGCTGCGGAGACCCTGGATTGAGAGCGCCAAGCTCGCCGGCATCGGTAAGGATCCGCGCTGTCGCGCCCAGACGGTGATAGTGAGTAAAGCTGGTCTGGTTGAGGAGCAGGATGGGGAAGATGCCGGGTTTACTGAGGGTGTTGACCTGTTCCATGGAGAAGGCCAGGCTGCGCAGCGGGCAGATGTAACTGCGATCGCCGAACATGACCGGGCCGTACTGGACCACGGTGGCCGCGCGCACCAGCGGGTCGCCGGGATTCAATTCAGCTTCCAGCGTGATGCGGAGAATGGCGCCGGTGGAGGGATTGATGGAGAGAGAGCCGTGGTAGCCGGGCGTATCGCGGAAGGGCTTTGCGGCAACGTCCGGCAGGTCGGACAACGCTGGCGACCCGCTCCGGCGGTCGCCTCCCGTCAGATGGCGTCCCTCCATGAGGTCCTCGCGAACGCAGCAGTATTGGACCTCGTAGTGCGAGGCGGCTTTGGGCACCGAGTAATGAAAGACCGCCTCCAGGCCCGCCGGGGTCAGTTCCCAATGGCTCCAGGTCACCTTGCCTTTGGCCGCGTCGGTGAAGACGATGGACAGCTCGGGACCGAATTCGCCAAATGTGTGCAGTCCCAACTCCTGCTCCGCCAGCGGGGCGCCGGCGGAAGTGGAGGCTGTTTGCGGTTTTGAGTCTTGAATCTCCTGGCCATCGCGGTAGGTGATCTCCCGGCTCACTGTTCCAACCAGGTGCAGTCCGGCGCGCACCGGCCAGCCGCCTTTCTCCAGCACCTGTGGGCCGTCATCGAAGTGGTTGGTGGCGCGGGTGGCGAAAAAGTTGGGCAGGCGCGGCACCGTTTGAATCACATAGCCCCGCGCCGCATCCATCATCCGTTCCTGCGTCGCGGCGTCCGGGTCAGCGGCGGCGGGCAACTCGCTGGGCGGAGGGTCGAGAAACGCCGATTGGTCGGCAAGCAGTTGCAAGGCCAACGCCGTCAGGGGTCCCAAAGGCAGTTTTGCGGCGATGCAGCCCAGTGTGACATCGGTGAGCCGCTCGGAAAGTTCCAGGTCGCCGAGCTGGCGGGCGACCTCGGCATCCGCCCGATGTGCCGCATTATCGGTGGCTAGGGACTGCTCCAATTGCTCCACCGTTACGCGTTTGGCCGCGCCGGCAGGAAAGACCATCACTGCCGCGAGCGCCAGCAAGATCAATTTCCTCACCGAACCACCTCCATTCGTCCACCATAACGCCGCATAACGGGCAGACCACAAGACAATACCTGTTGCCTGTCCGTTCCACCATCATTAGATCCCTGTTTGGCGCAACCGAACTCACCGTTCGGACTCGAATTGTAGCTATTCGGTATCCGGCACGGTAGTCTCGCCTGCAGGAAGCGGAATGGGTTACACGCCAACTTCACCACCGTGTGCACGCTGAATAGGCGGGAATCGACCATGATCGTTACCGGCCTGGCTACGACTGCCACGGAATGCCCATCGAGATCATGGATGCAACTTCCAAGGCCGAGTCTACCAGAGACTTGAACGGACCGGTCTTGCAGCGATCCGCAAGCCTCACAGCGCAAGCGATGACGCCGAAGCCCCTTTTATGGTCTCTGCACAGGCCGAGGCGCGCCGGGCAAATGCTAAGCGCCGGCAGCAGCCTTGCCGCGAAAGAAATCCAGCGATTTTGCCAAACCTTCCCGGAGAGTGACTTGCGGTTCCCAGCCCAGCAGGGCGCGGGCTCTGGCTATGTCGGGGCAGCGGCGGGCGGGGTCGTCCTCGGGCAGCGACTCAAAGCATAGCGTGCTCTTCGAACCGGTAACCTCCAGCACGGCCTGGGCGCAGTCGAGGATGGTGAACTCGTTGGGGTTGCCGAGGTTCACCGGGAAGTGCTCGCCGGAGCGCGAGAGGCGCAGGATTCCTTCGATGAGGTCGTCGACGTAGCAGAAGCTGCGGGTCTGGCTGCCGTCGCCGTAGATTGACAGCGGCTCACCGCGCAAGGCCTGCATCATGAAGTTGGAGATCACCCGGCCGTCGCTGGGGTGCAGGCGCGGGCCGTAGGTGTTGAAGATGCGGACCAGATGCGTGTTGACGCAGCGCGAACGGTGGTAAGCCATCACCAGCGCCTCGCCGTAGCGCTTAGCCTCGTCGTAGACCGAGCGGGGGCCGACCGGATTCACATGTCCCCAGTAGTCCTCTTTCTGCGGATGTTCGAGCGGGTCGCCGTAACACTCCGAGGTAGAGGCGTGCAGATGGCCGGCGCTATATCTGGCAGCGATCTCGAGGGTGTTTTCAGTGCCGGCGGAGCCAACGCGCAGGGTTTCCAGCCCTAGGCGAAGATACTCCGGCGGGCTGGCCGGGGAAGCCAGGTTGAAGACGTAGTCCACCGGGCCCGGATCGAAGGGCTGGCAGATGTCGCGCTCCTCGAATTGAAAACGCGGCTCTGGTGCAAGATGGGCGAGGTTTTCGGGGTCGCCGGTGGAGAGATTGTCGACACCAACAACGGCGTGGCCCTCACTCAAGAGGCGGTCTGTCAGGTGTGAACCCAGAAATCCCGCCGCGCCGGTTACAAGGATGCGCATGTTCAAGGACTCGTGCTCCTAAACTCGGGTCCCGCGGCCCGGCTGGAAAAACTCTCCGAGGCAGCAGGGGAGTGTGGACCTGGAAATTACAATATCAGGCTCGGCGGCTTTCCTTGCTGCGCCTGATAGCTTGCCGGCCTGCCCACGCTCAGATACGTGAATCCATGGTCGAGCATCTCTTGCGGTTTGTAAAGGTTGCGGCCGTCAATCACGATCGGGAAACGGACGGCCTGGTTGAGCCGCACCAGGTCGATGGCGGCAAACTCTTTCCAGTCGGTCAGAATCAGCACCGCGTCAGTGTCTTTGGCCGCTTCGTAAAGATCAGCTGCATAGCGCAGCTTCTCAGAGGGCGGCAACACTGCCTTGGCGCGCTCCATGGCCGCCGGATCGTAAGCCGTGACCGTGGCGCCCGCCTCCAGGAGTCTCCTGATTACGTCGATGGCGGGAGACTCGCGAACGTCGTCGGTATCGCCCTTGAAGGCCAGACCCAACGCCGCCAGCCGCTTGCCGCGCAGAGTCCACAGCGCCGAAAGCACCTTGTTGAAGAAGAGATCCTTTTGCGCCTCGTTGATCTTGCGGACCTCCTGGAGCAGTTGAAAGTCTACGCCCCGCTGTTGCGCCACCCAGTGGAAGGCGGCTACATCTTTTGGAAAACAAGAGCCGCCATAGCCCAGCCCTGCGCGTAGAAACCGGGGGCCGATACGGCTGTCGAGGCCCATGCCGGCGGCGATGTCCTCGATGTCTGCGTCCAAGGCCTCGGCTAGGTTGGCCACCGCGTTGATGAAAGAGATCTTCAGCGCCAGAAAGGCATTGGAGGCGTGCTTGATGATCTCCGCGCTCTGCGCCGAGGTTACCAGCAGCCGAGCCGGATGGGAGGCGCTGCAGGGCCCCGGAAGAGATTCCGGTTGCGAGTAGTAGCTGCCGCCGGTGAGCGGCTCATAGATGCGCCGCAGCACGCCGGCAGCGCGTTCGTTGCCGGCGCCAATCACGATGCGGTCGGGATGCAGGAAGTCGGCAATGGCCGTGCCTTCGCGCAGGAATTCGGGATTTGAAACCACGTCAAAGCTTTGCGGGTCAACGCCATGGAGGTGCAGCACGCGACGGATCCACTCGTTGGTATAGACCGGCACGGTGCTCTTTTCCACGATCACCTTGTAACTGTTGATGGCACGGGCAATTTCAGAGACCACGGCCTCGACGTAGGAAAGGTCGGCGCCGCCGGTGTCGCCCTGGGGGGTGCCGACGGCGATGAAGATGGCTTCGCTCCGTTCGACAGCCCCGCCCAGATCTGTGGTGAACTCGACGCCACGGTTCAGATGCCTGGCCAGCAACTCGGGCAGCCGGTCTTCGTAGATGGGCACGCCACCTTCACGGAGGGTCTTCACCCGGGCTTCGTCGTTGTCCATGCAGACGACGCGATGGCCCATTTCGGCAAAGCAAACCGCTGCCACGAGTCCCACATATCCGGACCCGATCACACAGATGGAAACTGAATTTGGCATACGCTGCTGCTGTCTCCTTCGCTGTTCTGCAGAGAGCTGGCGACGGAAAAATCCGGGCCGGCGAGGCAGTCTCTAGGCTATCCGCAACGGGCTGGGCCGGGCAAACGCCGCCAGTGGTTTATCTGTCTGGTAGAGTGGGATTGCAGGCGGGGATCCGGCGCCGGGCAGCATTGCCACCGGCCTGCCGGCAGGACGGCAAGCGGCTTATTTTCAAGCGATTGATTGTTATGGGGGACAGGGGCAATTCGTATGGCTAGGTTTGAACAGTCTGCGCTTCAGGAACTGGCCCCTTTTCGCATCGAACCCAGGTTTGTAGGCCGGGTGTGGGGTTTCCAGGATCTTCGTCCCTGGTATGACCACGCCGCCGAGGGAGAGCTTATAGGGGAAGTCTGGCTCACCGGGGACGAATGTCTGGTAGCAACCGGCCCGCACGCCGGGCAAACGCTGGCCGGCCTCTTCGGGCAGGCGCCGGAGGCGCTGCTGGGAGCGAGAGCGCCGTCGCCGTCTTCGCCACTGCTGATCAAGGTCATTTTTGCAAAGGAAAAGCTGAGCGTGCAGGTGCATCCCGACGACAAACTGGCGCAGAAGTACGGCCAGCCCCGCGGCAAGAGCGAATGCTGGTATGCGCTGGCAGCCGAGCCGGGGGCGCAGGTGGCTGCCGGGCTCAAGCCAGGCGTAACGAGGGACCAGGTCAAGGACGAGATTCACGCCGGCACGCTGGAAGAGAGCCTCAACATGCTGCCGGTGACGGCGGGAGACGTGATTTTTGTGGATGCCGGGACGGTTCACTCCATCTGGCCGGGGTCGATTCTGCTGGAGACGCAGCAGAACTGCGACCTGACCTACCGCATGTACGATTACGGACGCGGCCGCGAGCTGCACATCGCAAAATCTCTCGAAGCCGTGCGGCTGACCACGCGCGCCGGCAAAGTGGCGCCGCGCCGGCTCGCCGACCGCACCGTGCTGATCGATGTGGAGTACTTTCGCATAGAACGGATCCCCGTCAACGGCAGCAGGACGAGTGACAGCCTGCGCGATGCCGGAGAAAACCCCGGCCTGGCTTACCTATTTGCCGCTGCGGGATCGGCACGCCTGACGGGCGCTGGTTTTGAGCCGGTTGAGCTGCCCCCGCGCGGCATCGTTGCCGTGCCCGCGGCTTCGCCTGAGTTTGTGCTCGAAG
>JBKQRH010000025.1:0-5667 GCA_052326045.1 Occallatibacter sp.
AACAACGTCATCCTGGCGGGCCAGACCGGCATAGCCGGCCACTGCAGCGTGGGCGACGGCGTGATCCTGACCGCGCAATCGGCCGTCTCGCACGATGTGCCGCCGGGAAAGACGATCTCCGGCTCGCCGGGCTTCGACAACCGCGTCTGGCTGCGGGCAGTCACCATTTTCCAGCGGCTGCCGGAGTTGCTCAAGCGTCTGGATCGCGTCGAGAAGAAGGTGGCGGCCCAGGCAGCGCCGGACGGTGCACCGCACGAAAACGGAAATCAGGAATGACGACTTTTGCCAGGATTTCGACTGCAATCGGGATTACGGCGCTCATGGTGGCGGCCGGGTGTCACTCCTATCATGTGGAAACCACGGTGGAGAACCGTACCGGAGGGGCGATTCAATTGCTCGAGGTCGACTATCCGAGCGCAAGCTTCGGAGCCAACAGCCTGGCCGCGGGCGGAATCTTCCACTATCGCATCCAGTTGCGCGGCAATGGTCCCCTCAAGGTGCAATACACGGCCAGCGACGGCCGCCAGGCGCAAATCGAGGGGCCAATGCTCGCCGAGCGCCAGGAGGGCCGGATCGAGATTGTGCTGCTGCCCGGAGGCAAGGCGGAGTTTCATCCCAAGTTGAATCCGCAGCCCTGAAGAAACACTCCAAAAGCTTGGGCGGGGCCGTTCGCGAGCAGCATGAAGCTGCCCGGCAGCGCGCCCTCCCCGAAAAGAAAGCCGTTTCAGCGCACCATGCTGTGGAAGAGCGGCGAGTGCAACAGATCGTTGAATTGGGAGTCGGAGGATGCAAAGTGGATGGACATATTTCCCGCATCGGAAGCGACTGTGGTTTCGCTCAACGCCTGCTTCTCCGCGTCCGTGCCGCTCAACTTGCGCAGCTTCACCGCCGCGGTCAGCAGCGAAGAGACGGTGGCCGCGGCAAAGCTGTCGCCGGTGGAGATGGTGAGGTCGAACTTGACGCCGTGCTGAAAGTCCATCCCGTACCAGGAGGCCTGCAGGCGCTTTTGTACGGTCTCAAAGTCGGTTAACGAGCCGGCCTCGCCCAGCACCTGCCTCATCATGGTCCGGGTGCCCTTCTCGTCCAGAATGCTCCACAGCGGCGCGGAATCCACGCTCTTCATTGCGTCCATCATCGGCGCGTTGCTCAACAGGTTGGAGCCCACTCCATCGCGGGCATCCAGAGCCTTTTCGACCGCATCCTTCGCGCCAAAAACCATGGTGGACGGATCGACAAAGCAAAGAACCATGCCGGTCTTGGCCATTGGATAGACCTTATTGGTGCGCACCAGGACGGGCTTGACCTTCTCCTTGCGGAAGTTGGCCAGAATCTCCTGCGTGGGGAACTGTCCCTGGGCGATGCCCAACATCACCAGTGAGTCGCTCGACGCCGAGGGGCGGAACAAGACAAAGGCCAATTGCTCGACGTATTGATCGATGTTGTTCTTATCGTTGAGGGCGGACTTGCGCAACGCCTCGTCGAACTCCTTGAGCTCGGGCGGCATCACGCGCTCGCGCAGATCCATCGCCGTGGCTGAATTCTGCATAACGCGGTAATCGATCACGACTAACTGCTGCACCTCATGCGGAACGGCCGTGCGGGCATCGGTGGACAACTGCGCCGCCGGAGCCAAACTCGCCGCCGCCAGCAGCATGGGAGCAATCGAAACCTTCACAAATGCTTTCAACAATTTCATCCTCCAGGAACCAATCGCTTTTCGAATCGAAGCCTTGGCATTCGCCCGCAATTCAGGGGGATTGCCCTCGCCTGTGAACTCGAAAAACGCTCTCAATCTTATGCCGTTATTGTACCTGCCGGGCGTTTTGCCGATGCGTTCGTCCTCCGCTCCGTCGGTTATGCCGCTCCCGGCCCCAGTTCCGGCCAAGCCAGTGGAGCTCCCAAGCGGCGCTCCAGGATCTTGGTCAGTGGGTCGAACCCAGTTAATTGACGCATCCACTCGCTTTCCCGCTCACAGGCGCGCTCGGGAAGCAGGCCGATCACCTCTCCCTCGGCGAGCGCGGCCTTGTGCCGGAGCGCCAGGCTCGAGACTACGCGAAAAACCCGGGAAATCGGCGTGGCCTCGAAGTCGGTGATATTCATGGAGAGCTGCGCCCGCCCATGCGCAAGAACACCCATAGCTTTTACGCCCTTCAGTCCGCCGGAAGCGGCGCGAATCTCGCGGGCAATGGCTCTCGCCATGGAAACGTCCGTGGAATCGAAATAGATGTTGTAGGCCACCAGAAACTTGCGCGCTCCCACGGCGCAGGCGCCGGCGGTGGGATGCAGGCCGGGTCCGCCCAGGTCTGGCCGCCGGGCCGAATCGTTGCGAACCGCGTCCCTCAAGCCCTCGAACTGCCCGCGGCGCACATCTTCCAGATTGGCCCGGTCGGGCCGCGCGGCCGCAGCTTCATAAAAAAACACCGGCACGCCGAAGCGCCGCCAGATTTCCAGGCCCGCCTGGCGGGCCAGCAAGACGCATTGCTCCAGCTTGATGCCGGAGATGGGCACGAAGGGAATTACGTCCGCGGCGCCGATGCGCGGGTGCACCCCCTGCTGCCGGGTCAGGTCGATCAGTTCGGCGGCCTTGCCGGCTCCGCGCACCGCCGCCTCCACCACCGCGGAGGGCTCTCCGGCGATGGTCACTACGGAGCGGTTGTGGTCCGCATCCATTGACCAGTCCAGCAAGTGCACTCCCTCCACGCGCATCGCGGCCACAATCGCCTCGACCCGCCGGGCATCTCTGCCCTCTGAGAAGTTGGGAACGCACTCGACTACCGGACCGCTCACAAGTCACTCCACCCCTGCGACGAAGACCTGTCGCTGGGGACCCGGGATCATTTCCAAAAGGTGTAACCCAATTGCACCTGAACACTGGCGTTCACGCCGGGGTTGCGGTCGCCCAGAGAGGCCGAGGAGAGGTGCACGCCGTTGATGCCCACATCGATCGAACGCTTGGAGCGAGTGAAGTAGTGAAACCCGACCCCGCCCTGGGGCGAAAAGTTCCACACGCTCGTCCCGCCCGGATATCCGTGTGGGACCAGGAGGTCCGGGGGGAACTTGTGGGTGGTGTAGATGAGCCCGCCCGCTCCCTGAAACCAGGGCTGAAAGCGCCGCGACTTGGTCAGGAAGTTCCAGCGTAAGATCACCGGCGTAATGCTGACGCCTACATAGGTGCCGCCGCCCTCGGGGCCCGTGAAGGATATGCCGTTCGGATAGAGAAAGGTCGCATTCGGGTTCTGAGGCGGGGTGAATGCCAGCCAAAGCGGCATGATGTTGGCGCTGTACTCGAACTGGCCGCTGAAAATCCCGGCGTGCTCCACTTCCGTAAGCACCTTGCCCACTTGGACGCCGGCCCAAAGGAATTGGAAGTTATCGCGGTTGCCCAGGCCTGAACCGCCGTTGATGAACGGCCCGTACTCCCAGCTCTGGTCCTGACGAACCTGGGCGACCGGGTTATCCACCCCGGCAGGGCCGCTCGCAGCGGCGGCGCCCGGAGTTTGGGCGGAGGCCATCATCGTCCCCGCCATCAAGAGAAACATCACACAGCTTGTACTTCGGGTCAACGTTCTTCCTTTCTTTCTCTCCAACACAAATGATGATCCCCACAAAAAGGCCGCCACAACCGGGCGGCCTGTTGCATGCCTGCCTGGGGCCGGCTCTAGCCGGCCGCCTGTTCCATCTGCTCGGCGTCCATGTCGAAGTTCGAGTAGACGTTTTGTATGTCGTCGCAGTCTTCCAGGGCCTCCAGCAAGCGGATCATCTGGTGTGCGGCAGTACCCTCCAGCCTGGTATAGGTGGACGCGACCATGGTCACTTCGCTCATCACCGTGGGAATGCCCGCGGCCTTCACTGCCTTGGCAACCGCTTCATAGGAGGCCGGATCGGTGACAATCTCCCAGGTGTCGCCCTCGTCTTTCAGGTCTTCCCCGCCATGCTCCAGGACGATATCCAGCAACTGCTCTTCGCTGGCCGCGGATTTCTCCACTGCAATGAGGCCCTTCTTCGCGAACATGAACCGCACCGAGCCGGACTCGCCCAGGTTCCCGCCATTCTTTGCGAAAGCGTGGCGAATTTCGCTCACCGCGCGGTTGCGGTTGTCTGTCAGGACATCCACAATGATGGCCACGCCGCCGGGGCCGTAGCCCTCGAACTTGATCTCCTCGTAATTGACGCCTTCCAGTTCGCCGGTCCCGCGCTGTATGGCGCGCTTGATGTTTTCCTGCGGCATGTTCTCCGCTTTGGCCGCCAGAATCGCGGTGCGCAGGCGGGGGTTGCCGTCGGGGTCGCCGCCGCCCTTGGCCGCTATGCTGATTTCCTTTATGATGCGGGTGAATATCTTGCCGCGCTTGGCGTCCAGCGCGCCCTTCTTGTGCTTGATCGTGGCCCATATCGAGTGGCCTGACATAACAACCTCAGACGTAATAAAGATTGTGGCGCATACGTGCCGTGACCATGCAAGTATATCCCAGGATGACCCTTGCGTTCTCCTGCCCAACCGCCCGGCTTGCGATCGCCTGGCTTACGCAAACACTTCGGCCTCTCGCAGCCTCGCGCCCTTCCGGTCCTTTTCTGACACGATCGCTTTCTCCGCCTTCACCGGCCACGGAATCGCCAAGTCCGGATCGCTCCACACAATCGTCCGCTCGCCTGCCGGCGAATAATAATCCGTCACTTTGTACGCAAACCCCGCTACTGCGCTCAGCACCAGAAAGGCATGGCCGAACCCCTCGGGAATCCACAGCATCGCGCCGTTTTCTCCGCTTAGTTCCACGGCCACATGCTTGCCGAATGCCGGCGAACTGTGGCGCAGGTCCACGGCCACGTCCAGCACCGCTCCATGCGTCACCCGCACCAGCTTTCCCTGCGGCTGCACGATCTGGTAATGAATCCCGCGCAGGACGTTCTTCTTCGAAATCGAAAAATTGTCCTGAACCCAGTTCGCCGGCAGCCCGGCCTCCACCATCTGCCGCAAGTTGAAGGTCTCCATGAACGCGCCCCGGCCGTCCCGGTAGATCGCCGGGGTCAGCACCAGCACGCCGGGCAACCGTGTCGCTTCAATCTTCATAATTCGCCGCAAAATAAGGTTCGCGGAGCAGCGCCATCAAATACTGCCCGTACCCGCTCTTCGCGATAGGCGCGGCCAGCTTCTCCAACTGTCCGGCATCGATAAACCCCTGCCGGAAAGCGATCTCCTCAGGGCAGGCAATGTTCAATCCCTGTCGGCGCTCAATCGTGTGCACAAACAGTGCGGCCTCCAGCAGCGAATCGTGGGTGCCCGTATCCAGCCACGCCATGCCGCGGCTCATGATCTCCACTTTCAGCTTCCCCGCTTCGAGGTACTTCAGGTTCAGGTCCGTAATCTCCAGCTCCCCGCGCGCCGAGGGCTTCAAAGACGCCGCCAAACTCACTACATCGCGATCGTAGAAATACAGCCCCGTCACCGCGTACCGCGACTTCGGCTTCGCCGGCTTCTCTTCCAGGCTCACCGCGTGGCCCGCGCTGTCGAACTCGACAACTCCGTAGCGTTGCGGATCTTCCACCGGATACGCAAATACCGTCGCGCCTTCCTTGAGCTCCGCCGCCGACTGCAACTGCTTTGAGAACCCCTGCCCGTAAAAGATATTGTCCCCGAGAACCAGCGCGCTCGGTTCCCCGCCGATAAAATCG
>JBKQRH010000026.1:0-27611 GCA_052326045.1 Occallatibacter sp.
AGCGGTTTTTCAGGCTCGAGAATTTTGAGGAGCATCTGGCGCTGCACCGCATGGATTGCCTGGCGGGGAGCGGGAATCTGGAGCACTGGGAGTTTGTGCGGGAGCGGTGGCTGGCGATGCCGGAGGAGACGGTGAGGCCGCGGCCGTTGATTACGGGGCGGGAGCTGATTGCGGCGGGGTATGTGCCAGGGGCGGGGTTCAAGGAGATGCTGCGGGCGGTGGAGGATGCGCAACTGGAGGGGACGATTTCGACGGCGGAAGAGGCGTTGCGGCTGGTGAGGGAACGGTTTGGGGTTCCTGGCTGCTAGCTCCCAGCTTCTAGCTGCTGGCGTGACCGATGCGGATGGGTGATTCCGCATCCGGTGGTTCAAAATGACGGGATGTAGAAGAGGCAGAAGCAGAGATGTAGGGATTTGAACGCAAGAGAGAACATAGCGTACTGTATCTTCGACTTCTGAAGGAGAGAACACATGGACCCTAAAACGATTCCAATTGTTTTCACACCAGATAACGAACCATACCTCGGCCGTCCGCTTCTCTCGGCCTTCGATCAGCTTATTTGTTCAGCCATGGATCAGAATGCGATTACCGCGCCAATGTCGCACCGGCTGATTCTTACGGATCATCAAAAAATGGCCTGCCAAGTCATCGCACAATCGCTAAGCGTCGCGCTCTCAATTCGCGAGCTAATTCGGCAGGGCTATCTTTTCGGCGGGCATGTTCTCCTCCGAGCCTTGGCGGAGCGAGCGGTGATCTTGCTCTACCTCCACCTTTATCCAACTGAGATTGACAAGTGGAATCGTGGTTGGGAGCACAACGAAGCTCCCAGCCTTGCCAAGATGTTCGAGAGGATTCAGGCCAAGCAGCAACCTCTGTCTCCAATCCGAGGGGGCGATCTCACGGCACCAATGAACAGTTTGTTGCACTCGAAACCCGACTCCGCCCCTTGGAACATGGTCCAGTTGAGGGAGGCAGGTTTTGGTCATGCGGTGTCTAAAATATTAGACCGTCCCGAATTGTGCGATGAACTCTGCGCGAACGCGATCCCGTGGCTCGTGGTGGTCCAAGGCATGATGGCGGCGTACTTTCAAGATGAATCGGTTCCCAATTTCGAAGGCGGGGGCCGAATACAGTAGATACGCGGTTATTCTGGACTGAAACTGTGCCCACCGCCCGGCGCCAATTCGATGTGGTTGTTTTGGGTGCGCGGACGGCGGGCCGGGCGTTGTGAGATAGGCAGTTTTCAGTTCAAAGCTCTATTGGGCTGGGTGCTGAACCTGGGCGGGGGGCGGGGCCTGGGCAGGTGGGGTTTGAGCGGGCGGGGTTTGGGCCGGTGGGGTTTGGGCCGGCGGGGCGCCGGGTTTGGCGGAAGGGGTGAGGACGAAGCCTTTGCGGACAATGGCGAAGCCTTGCTGGGGGAGTTCGGCCTGGAGGAGCTGGTTTTCAGGGCCGGAGAAGAGGTCGGTTTTGGCGCCGGCGATGGTGGCGATGAGGTGGTGGACGGTGACGAGCTTGCCGTCGAGGGTTCCCTGCTCGTCGGCGTAGGTGGCCAGCAGGATGGGGGCGACGGAGCCGGCCTGTTTGGGGATGATGGCCCAGAGGCCGCGGTTGTTGCGGGAGACGGCGAGGGCGAGGAGGGTGTCGTAGGCGCCGGGGTCGAAGTCGGGAAGGAAGACGGCGGCGGGATGCGGGGCCAGGCGGGTGGTGGAGCTGCGGCCGTTGGCGGAGATGTTGAGGAGGATCTGGGCGGCGTCGGGCGCGGCGGTGACGGTGACCGCGGAGTTGTTGACGGTGGCGCTCAACTGGACGTGCCTGAGGAGGTTGGCCGAGGTGAGCTGCTCGGATTTGGAGAGGTTGTAGTTGAGGCCCTGCATGGCGACGCGGACGACCGAGGTGGAGTAGTAGCCGCGGGGGATGGCGATGAAGGTGACGGTGGCTGTGCCGACGGGGTGGCCATGCTGGGCGATGACGAAGCTGCCGGCCTGGGCCGGAGCATGGAGCGGGGCCATGGTCAGCGGCGTGATGAGGCAAAAAAGGGCGAATTTGGGCACCAGGGTCTTCATCCTTCTGGTGGGTTAGACACGGGAATTGGGAAAGAGTTGCGGAGGGACGGGGAACAGGGAACAGGGGTCAGGGGTCAGCGAAACTGGGTAAGTTTGTGGTTTCCCACCCTTGCGCCAGAAAAAAAGTGCAAGGATGGGGCACGGGGCATTGTGCTGGAACGAGAGCCGGACAGGGCCGGTATCTTCTGACAACAGACCACTGACAACAGACTACTGACAACTGAGCACCGACAACTGAGCACTGTTCCTCAGCCTTTGGCGAGGGCGAAGCGCTTGTTGACTTCGCGCCAGTTGACGACGTTCCACCAGGCGGCGAGGTAGTCGGGGCGGCGGTTCTGGTACTTGAGGTAGTAGGCGTGCTCCCAGACGTCGTTGCCGAGGATGGGGTAGAGGCCCTGGGTGAGGGGCGAGTCCTGGTTGGGGGTGGAGAGGACCTTGAGCTTGCCCGCGGTGAAGACCAGCCAGCCCCAGCCGGAGCCGAACTGCTTGGCTGCGGTCTCGTTGAAGGTCTTTTTGAAGGCTTCGAAGCCGCCGAAGTCGGCGGAGATTTGCGCGGCGATGGGGCCGGTGGGCGCGCCGCCGACGCCATCGGAGCCCACGGGGCCCATGAGATTCCAGAAGGCGGTGTGGTTGGAGTGGCCGCCGCCGTTGTTGCGGACCGCGGTGCGGATCTCCTCAGGAACCTGGGCCGGGTCGCGGACCAGGTCGTCAACGGACTTGGCGGCCAGCTCGGGGTGGTTGGCCAGGGCGGCATTCAGGTTGTTGACGTAGGCCTGGTGGTGCTTGCCGTGGTGAATCTTCATGGTCTCGGTGTCGATGAAGGGCTCGAGGGCGGCGTAGTCGTAGGGAAGCGGCGCGAGTTGGTAAGCCATAGGGGAAAATCTCCTTCGTTGGGATTGTACTGTTGGGGCAGTGTTCTGCGCTGAGCTGAAATGGGCTGGTCCTGGCGGCAGCGGCGAGAGGCTACTCAATCTTCACGCCTGCCGGTATGACCCTATGTCTGAATGGATGCGGGAGGGAGCGGCAAGGGTGCGGGAAAGTTGGCGGATGGCTGGGGATTTGAGCGGGATTGAGACGGTATGATGATAGTCAGGAAATGGAGAAGATGACTACCGACCTTATGGATACTACTCTGGACCAACTGTCAATCAATACGCTGCGGCTGCTGGCCGTGGATGCCGTGCAAAAGGCCAATAGCGGCCACCCCGGCGCTCCGCTGGGCTGCGCGCCGATTGCCTGCCTGCTTTTCAACAAGCTGATGAAGCATAATCCGGGGGATTCGAAGTGGGCGGACCGGGACAGGTTCGTGCTATCGAACGGGCACGCCTCGGCGCTGCTCTACGGGACGCTGTTTCTCTCCGGCTACGACCTGACACTGGACGATTTGAAGAGCTTCCGCCAATGGGAGTCGCGGACGCCGGGGCATCCGGAGCGCGGCGACACGGACGGCGTGGAAGTGACCACCGGGCCGCTGGGCCAGGGCATTGCGATGGCGGTGGGCATGGCCATTGCGGAGAAGCACCTGGCAGCGGTGTACAACCGGCCGGGCTTTGAGGTGGTGGATCACCATACCTATGCGCTGCTGGGCGACGGCGACCTGATGGAAGGGGTTTCGCACGAGGCCGCCTCGCTGGCGGGAACGCTGGGACTGGGCAAGCTGATCTTCATTTACGACGACAACCTGATTTCGTTGGACGGGCCGACCAGCCTGAGCTACACCGAGGACGCGCTGGAGCGTTTCGAGGCTTACCACTGGCACGTGCAGCGGGTGGCGGACGGCAACGACCTGGAGGCGATTGAGGCGGCGATCGAAGCGGCCAAGGCGGAGACCGGCAGGCCGTCGATTATCGCGGTGCGGACGGTGATCGGCTACGGCAGCCCGAAGGCCGGGACCAGCAAGGCGCATGGGGAACCGCTGGGAGCGGAAGCCACGGCTGCGACCAAGAAGTTTTTCGGCTTCCCCGAGGATCAGAGTTTTTATGTTCCCCCGGAGGCGCTGGCGAATTGGCGCAAGGCTGGGGATCGCGGGGCGGGGCTGGAAGCTGCGTGGAAGACGTTGTTCGAGGGCTACCGCGCGGCCAACCCGGAGCTGGCGGCGGAGTTTGAGCGCACGCAGAAGGGAGTGCTCAAGGCCGGCTGGGAGAAGAAGATTCCGAGCTTTGCGCCGGGCAAGGCGCAGGCTACGCGCAATGCGGGCGGAGCGGTGATGAACGCGATTGCCGACGTTGTTCCGGAGCTGTTTGGCGGAGCGGCGGACCTGACCTCGTCGACCAAGACGATCTTCAAGCCGGGGGAGAGCTTTCACGTGGACGCGACCGCCCGTAACGTTTTCTTTGGGGTGCGCGAGTTCGCCATGAGCGCGGCGGTCAATGGAATCGCGGCGCACGGCGGGCTGATCCCCTTCGGGTCGACGTTCTTTGTGTTTTCGGATTACTGCAAGCCGGCCATCCGGCTGGCGGCGCTGATGCAGACGCACTCGCTGTTCATCTTTACCCACGACTCGATCGCCGTGGGCGAGGACGGGCCAACGCACGAGCCGATAGAACACCTGATGGCGCTGCGCGCGGTTCCGGGGCTGACGGACCTTCGTCCGGCGGACGCGAACGAGACGGCGGCGGCATGGAGGCTGGCGTTGGAACGCACGGGGCCGAGCTTCTTTGCGCTCAGCCGGCAGGATCTGCCGGTGATCGATCCGGCAGCACACGATGCGTACGCCGGAGTGAGCAAGGGCGCGTATGTGCTGGAAGAGGCACCCAACCCGCAGGTGGTGCTGATCGGCACCGGCTCCGAGGTGTTGCCAGTGGTGGAAGCCGCGAAGCAGTTGGAAACCGAGGGGATTCGGACGCGGGTGGTGAGCTTTCCAAGCTGGAAGATCTTCGAGGAGCAGACGGCGGAGTACAAGGCCAGCGTTCTGCCGGCGGGCGTGCCCAAGTTAGCGGTCGAGGCGGGAGCAACGCAGGGCTGGTGGAAGTATGTGGGCCTGGACGGAGACGTGATCGGGCTGGACCGGTTTGGAGCGTCGGCGCCGGGGCCGAAGGTGCTGGCGGAACTGGGATTTGGGGCGGAAAACGTGGCGGCGCGGGCGAAGAAGCTGGTGAAGTAAGACAGTTGTCAGTGATCAGTTGTCAGTTTTCAGTTTCTGAGTTGTCAGTTATTAGAATCGCGGGCGTAGCTCACTCCACTGCCGGGAACTGATCACTGATAACTGTTCCGAAAGGATCACAAGTGAAACTTGTCATCGCATCCGACCATGCGGGCTTTCCTCTGAAGGAGGAGGTTCGCGCATATCTGGCGCAGGCCGGCCACGAGGTGGCCGACCTGGGTGCATATAACACGGAGCCGTCGGACTATCCCGACTTTGCCGAGAAGGTGGGACTGGCGTTGAAGCGGGGCGATGCGCCGCGGGGGATTCTGATCTGCGGCTCGGGAGTAGGGGCGTGCGTGGCGGCGAACAAGATTCCAGGAATACGCGCCGGAATCTGCCACGACACGTACTCGGCGCACCAGGGCGTGGAGCACGACCAGATGAACGTGATCGTACTGGGCGCGCGCATTATCGGCCCGGCGCTGGCCTTCGAGGTTGTGACTGCTTTTGTGGGCGCGCATTTCATCGCCACGGAAGAGAGATATGTGCGGCGGTTCAACAAAGTGCTGGCCATCGAGGCCAAGTATCAATGCGGGGACGGGCTCTGAGAGGCGCCCATGTTTCCCTTCGATGCAATCCTCTTCGATGTGGGCGGAGTCCTGCTGACCAACAGCTGGGACCAACGCGAGCGCGCGGCGGCGATCGAACACTTCCACCTCGATCCGGCAGCCTTCGAGGCCAGGCATCTTGCGCATGACGACGCGTGGGAGCGCGGCGCGATCCCGATGAAGGCTTACCTGGACGCGACCGTCTTCTATGAGCCGCGCAGCTTTTCCCGCGACGAGTTTTTCGCTTTCATGCTCACCCAGTCGAAGCCGCAGCCCGGTGGGGCGCTGGGAATCCTGAGGGAGCTTGCGGCATTGGATAGGTGTTTGCTGGGCGCGCTGAACAACGAGGCGCGGGAGACCAATGAGTACCGATTCGAGCATTTTGGCTTGCGCAAATCCTTCCGGGTCGCACTAAGTTCCTGCTATCTGGGGCTGCGCAAGCCGGAGCCGGCGATCTACCAGCGGGCATTGGATATTCTGGGCGGGCCCGCGGAGCGGATCTTGTTTATCGACGACCGGGTGGAGAATGTGGCCGGCGCCGAGGCTGCCGGGATGAAGGCCATCCGGTTTGAGGGCGCGGACGCCTTGCGGAGCAAGTTGGGGAACCTGGGGATAATCTTGAGTTGTAGGATGGGCACATAGATTTTTGTGTGTTTCGGGAGGGGTGGAACGTGGCTGGAAGCTGGAGCAGGATTCTTTGTTGGGCGGTGCTGGCGGGGGCAGCGGTTGGTTTGGCTCCCAGGGATGCTCAAGGGCAGTTGGCCTTCCCGGACTCCGCCGCACAGGCCGCGCCCAACCCGCTGACTGACCCCACGGTAAAGCCAGGAAAGATTCTGCTCTTCGATCTGGAGGCGCGCTTTGCCAAGGATGTGGCGGCGCGGGGCGGAGCGGCGTTTGCGGAGTGGTTTGCCGAGGACGGAGTGGCGCTGGGCAACGGAGCTGCGCCGCTCGTGGGCAAGGTCGCCATTGCCAAGTCCGCCAACTGGGACCCCAAGGCCTATCAACTGACGTGGACTCCGACCGACGCGCAGATGGGCCCCTCGGGCGACATGGGCTACACCTGGGGCCATTTTGAAGGTCACAGCAAGGACGCCAACGGTAATCCCGTCACGATTACCGGCCGGTATATCACCATCTGGCGCAAGCAGCCCGACGGCAGTTGGAAGGTGGTCCTGGACGCGGGCGCCAACGAGCCCGCCGCGGCGGGCGACTGTTGCAGGCTGCCCACCGGCAACTAGAATCTGTTATGAACTCCAGGGCCTGCTACTGCCAAAATCCAATATCTTAGGCAACTCTTGAGCCAGTCGCAGGTCCAGAGTTACGGTTACTTAAGTTGTATGCACACTGGCCCGAAAATTCCCCTATTGTGTCAGAGTCAGCGTGCGCCAGTTGTCCAATACTGTAAATTGAGGGACTTTGCTGATGTGCGCAATGCAGGGCCCACAACTCGGGGAGCCCCACGGCCCGGCTTTGCGGTTGGGATTCGACCTTTTTGACCGTGAACAGGACCCCGCGCTGGACGAGTTGACCGGGCTAGCCGCTGTGCTGTGCGGCGCCGACTACGCCTACACAGGCTGGATGGATTCCAAACACCTGTGGTTCAAAGCGCAGAGCGGATTCAAAGCGCCCGAGCAGTCGCGCGCATCAACCGCCTGCCAGTGGGTGCTGGAGACGGGCGAACCCCTGCTGATCCGGGATTCGAGACAGGAGCCGCGCTTCCCTCGGGAAGGGATTCCGCTGGTGGGCGCACAGCCTTGCCGCTCTTACGCCGGAACGCCGCTCATTACCAGCTCCCAGCAGATTGTCGGCACACTGGCTGTTTTGGCTCGGGAGCCGGACCGGTTCAGCCCGGAACACCTCACCCTGTTGGAGATTCTGGCTCGCCAGGTAATAACGCGACTGGAGCTCTACCGCGGAATCAGGGCGCAGGAGCAAGCGCAGCGGACTCTGCAGCGGACCGAGCGCGCGCTGGCCACCGAACGATGCTTCGTGGCCGGCACACTGGACTCGATTCCATTCCTGGCAGCCCTGCTGGACACCGCCGGCCACATGGTGCGGCTGAATTACCCGTGCATGCAATTGACTGGACTGAGCCAGGCCGAAGCGGCGGGCCGTCCGTTCATCGAGGAGGTTCTGGAGAGCTATGACCGGGCCTGGGCCGAGGAGAAACTGCTAGAAGCCGCCGGCGGGCAAGTCTCGGGCCCCCACGAGACGGCTTGGCTGATGCGCGGCAGCAAGGTTCGGCGCGTGAGTTGGACCCTGCGGCCACTGCCCGGACCAACTGGCGAGATCCAGTATCTGATCGTCAGCGGCCAGGACGTGACCGAACAACGCGAGGCCGAGAAGGCGCTGCTCTCCAGCGAAACGCGCTACCAGCAGGTGGTGGAGAACAGCCTGGGTTTCCTATTCACCTGCTCCATGGAGGGCCGGCTGACCTCACTGAATACCTTCACCGCCGAAACGCTCGGTTACAGCCCAGAGGCGCTGGCCGGCCGCGCCGTTTCAGAGCTTCTGGATGTGGGGGGCGCGGCAACATTTCAGGACTGCCTGCGCACCCTGGAAACCAAAGAAGAGTGGCAGGGCACATTACCGGTCCGCCGCAGCGACGGGAGCCGTCGCCGCATCGCCTTCCGCAGCCGCCGCATGGAACCGCCCGGCGAACAGCCTTTTGTGCTAACCCACGGCATCGACGTGACCGAACAGTACGAGGCCGAGGAGGCGCTGCACTTGGCCACGCACCAACGCGAGCTGATCCTCGATTCGGTGGGCGACGGCATCTATGGCATGGACCTTAATGGCCTGGTGACCTTCGTCAACCAGGCCGCCGCGCACGCGCTGGGGTACACCCCCGAGCAGTTGACCGGACGCGACGTGCATGAAGTCATCTGCCACAGCTACGCCGACGGCACGCCCTACCCGAGGGCTGCCTGCCCGATTCTGCGGGCCATGCACCGCAGCGAGGCCATCCGCATGCGGGACGAGGTTTTCTGGCGTCAGGACGGCGCCTCGTTTCCGGTCGACTACAGCGCCAGCCCGCTGATGGAGGAGGGCCGGATCTCGGGCATGGTCGTGGCCTTCCAGGACATCACCGAGCGCCGCCGCCTGGAGCGCATGAAGGACGAGTTCATCTCCACCGTGGGCCACGAACTCCGCACCCCGCTTACCTCGCTACGCGCCTCGCTGGGGCTCATCTCCTCCGGCTCGCTGGACAAGCGGCCGGAAAAGCGCGGCAAGATGGTCGAGATGGCCATCGGCAGTTGCGACCGCCTGGTGCGCCTGGTCAACGACATTCTGGACTTCGACAGCCTGGAAAAAGGAAGGCTGCCGCTGCACCGCCAGCCGGTGGAGGCCTTCGATCTGCTGCGCCGGGCGGCCGAAGCGGCGAACGACGCAGCCGGCCGGGCCCACATCAGCTTTCGCATCGACGCCCAGCCGGCGCCGGTGCTGGCCGACGAAGATCGAATCCTCAAAGTCCTTCACGAGTTGATAGGCAACGCCATCAAATTCTCGCCGCCTCAGACCCTGATCCGTCTGGCCACGCAGCCCGCGGACACAAGCCCATCCGGACAACTCTCCGGCGCAAGCCCCTCCGCAGCGAGCGATGTCTGCTTCATCGTCGAGGACCAGGGCCAGGGCATCCCGCCCGAAAAGCTCGAACGCATCTTCGACCGCTTCCAGCAAGGCGACTCCTCCGACACCCGCGCGCTCGGGGGCACCGGCCTGGGCCTGGCCCTGTGCCGCAGCATCGTCGAGCAGCACGGCGGCCGCATCTGGGCGGAGAGTAAAGTGGGCAAGGGAAGCAAATTCCTGTTCACGCTGCCCGCGGCGGTTCCCGCTAGTTAAGGAATCCAAACGGCACGCTGCGTGGAAATCAGGATGCCCAAAGAGAGCCTCCGCAAGAAAATTTTGCGGAGCATCGGCCCGCATGCTTTCAGAAAAGGTCAACGACGGGAGGAAATGTCAGAAGCAGGCTCAGGCCCAGGAGTACGAAAGCAATGGCGCCGATGCGGCTCGCAGCGACTGTCCTCTTCCGCCAACGCCATTCCAGAATCCCCCAGGTGAAAAGCCAGATGAGAATGGCAATCGTGGTTACGCCTGAGAGAGGACCCGTCGGCTTATAGAAAACAAGGCTGGTCTTGATGAGAGCCGACTTATCGCCAGCGAGGGCCAGCACCGCCAGAGCAAAGGAGCCTACACCTGCGGAAAGAACGGCGGCCGCGCCAGAACCGTTCGGCCTCGCGGGAGCGTTATGGTTAACGACACGATCCGGCGTATTCATTTTTCTCCTCCGCGGCTCAGTTGAATCGTGTGACCACCCTGGACCGGCGCGTATTTATTGATCATCGCGCCGAAGAAACCGGCGATGCCCGCGGCAAGAAACGAAACCAGGACAAAGCAAAGCACCGCGGCACGAAGTTGCCTGTGATTCCTGAGGTCGCGGCCATAGCGGATGAAGACGAACGCGACCATGGTGATCGAGATCGGAGCAAGCCAGGCAATATGCTCCTTCCACTCCATCCCAAGCGAGTGCCAGCCGATGGTGGTGGGACTGGACATCAGCAACCGCTGCGGGTACATCGAAAGATCGACCGTTCCCGGCGGAGGCGCGGCGCGGTACCACGGGTAGATGACGTAAGCTCCGGTCAGCACGGCGGCCCAGGCGAGCACAACCATCGCGATCAGGTAACCCTTCAGGAAGCGTTCATGGCCGGGTGTGGAATCGGACGGTGGGTACGAGGTGGTGAAGCGATAAAGCTCCAGAAGCGCGCCGGAACATGCCAACAAGTAGAGGGCACCGAACCCCATGCCGTGGATCAGTGTCCAGAGACCGCGCGTCGTGATTTCCATTGGCTGTGTCCTTCCCTGCGGATCGGCCGTAACGGCGGGCCTTGTCCCGGAGGTCATTCAGATCCTCTTCCGTTCACCGGTCCCTGCATCCAGTCGTTTCCCGCCGCGTCCTTCTTGTCGTCTTTTCCCCAGGTCCAGTACATGCCTGCGTAGGCGTAATTTTCTGTCTGGCCGGCGATGGAGTGGCCGTAGCAGAACAAGAACTGCTCGCCGGGGTGACGCTTGAAATGGTAGTAGCCCCCCATGTCGATCATCGTCGAGCGCCCAGTCTGCGCCGCGGCATAGCCTTCGCGCCCATGCGCAAAGACTTCGGCGCCCAGCTCAAGCCTCTCGTTGAGCTCCCGTTTTACCAACCATCCGGTGTAAGGAAAATCGCGAAAGTTCGTCTGCGGAACGACCTGATAGCCGCCGCCGCCGTCAATGAGCCACTTACCGTAGTTCTTTTGCAGCCACACGGGAAGTTTGTACCAGACTTTTCCGACACCGAGTCCCTTGTCATAATTTCCGGCCGGCATTTCAAACATGGTGAACGTGCCGATCTGCGGAACGCGCCTGGTTTCTTTGATGATGGCGAGTTTCACGCCCAGTTCCACGTCGGTGAGACCGAAGGCGCTCGAACCCGTTCCGCCGGGCAGGTAAACAGGATTGTTGGATGGGAAGACGCCTCCCCAGGGAAGTATGGCGTGCAGTTGCACTCTGGGAATCGCGCCCCAGTTGAACTCGAGGGCCGGACCCGTGGAGTCGATCTCCGCCGGCGTGCCGTCCATGCCGCCGAAGATATAAAACTCGTAGTGATGCAAGTCGACCGGCACCGGATCGTCGGTTTGATAGGGAGGGCCCTGCGCCCACAGTCTTTGAGCGGCGAGCACGAAGAACAGGAGCAGCGCCAGCCTTGAGCCTTTGCCGTTCATCCTCATCGGCCCTCCTGCTCTCTCACGACGATCCTCATGTTCCCTTTGAAGCAAATGTCCATCCCGGACAGCATATATCGATATTCGATAATATTCAATGCGGAATCGAGCCGGCAGGGATATATTTATCTTGTGTTAAAGGAACAGCGGGAGCTTTTTTCCGGACTCGTTCGGGTTCACGTGCTGGTGCATGTTTCTCACGAGCCGATCTTTGGACTGGCCATGATGGAGGAACTGGCGCATCACGGCTATCGCATTGGCCCCGGAACTCTCTACCCGCTCCTGCATGGGTTGGAACGCGGCGGCCTGTTGAAGTCGGTCCTCAAAAATGTGGGCGGACGCAAGCGGCGGGTTTACAAGATCACTTCCGCCGGCAGGAAGGCTTTAGACAAGGCCAGAGGGAAGGTGGACGAGTTGCACCATGAGCTTCATGAAATTCATCCGCGGAAAATCTCGTCTATCCCCGATCCCCGGCACTGACCAATAAACTCCCCTGCCGCCGCGCCATGAGAGAATGCTTTCGGCAACCTTCCCCGCCGATACTTCGCGGCTGCCGGACGACAACCCCATGGCTTTATCGACAAACGTTTTGAATCTGCTCTTCGGCCGCCCGCTGGCTACCAGCGAAGAGCGCGCCGAGCACATCGGCCCGGTGGCCGGTATTCCCGTCTTCGGCCTGGATGCTCTCAGTTCCGCCGCGTACGGCCCCGAGGCCGCGCTCACGCTGCTCATCCCGCTGGGCCTGCTGGGCGTGAAATACATCGTTCCGGTGAGCGCGGCGATTGTGGTCCTGCTGATCATCGTCTACTTCAGCTACCGGCAGACCATTGACGCTTATCCTCACGGCGGCGGCTCGTACACCGTGGCCAGCCAGAACCTGGGCGAGGGCGCGGGCCTGCTGGCCGCAGCCGCCTTGATGATCGACTACATCCTCACCGCCGCCGTGGGCATCTCAGCCGGCGTGGGCGCGCTCATCTCCGCCGCCCCCGCCTTGCAGCCCTATACATTGCAACTGTGCCTGGCGGTGCTGTTCATCCTTACCATCGTGAACATGCGCGGCGTCCACGACACCGGCGTGGTGTTCATGATTCCCACCTACCTTTTCACGGGAACGCTGCTGATCGTGATCGGAGTTGGCGCCTGGCAGGTGCTGCACAGCGGCGGCCATCCGCACCCGGTGACGCCGCTGCCCGCAATCCCCGCGGCCACCGCCGCCGTCAGCCTGTGGCTGCTGCTTAAAGTCTTTTCTTCCGGTTGCACGGCCATGACCGGCGTGGAGGCGGTAAGCAACGGCGTGATGGCCTTCCGCGACGACACGCGCAGGAACGCCAAAATCACTCTGACCATCATCATCGTTCTGCTGGCGGCGCTGCTGGCCGGCATTGCGCTCTTGTGCCGCGCCTACGGCATCGCCGCCACGGACCCCGGCAGTCCCGGCTACGAGAGCGTGCTCTCCATGCTGACCCGTGCCGTCATGGGCCACGGCTGGTTCTATTACGTCACCATCGGCTCGGTGTTGCTGGTGCTGGCTCTTTCGGCCAACACCGCATTTGCCGATTTCCCCCGCCTCACCCGCGCCATCGCCCTGGACGACTACATGCCCCACGTCTTTCTGCTGCGCGGCCGGCGGCTGCTCTACTCCTGGGGCATCTACGTGCTGGTGGCGCTCACCGCTCTGCTGCTGATCGTCTTTGGCGGCGTCACCGACCGACTGATTCCGCTCTTCGCCATCGGCGCGTTCCTAGCCTTCACCCTCTCGCAGGCCGGCATGGTGATGCACTGGAAGCGGCAAGGCGGCGCGCCGCTGCATATGTTTGTCAACGGCCTGGGCGCCGTGGCCACGGGCATCACCGTCATTGTGGTTCTGGTGGCCAAGTTTGTTGAGGGCGCGTGGATCACGGCGCTGCTGGTGGTGGCCATGATCGTGCTGATGCGCGCCGTCAAGCGCCACTACGCCGGCGTGGACCGCGAGACCGTCCTCGCCCCGGCCCATCCTGCCCGCCGAGATCACCGAACCCATCGTGGTGTTGCCCATCGACCGCTGGAGCCGCATCACGGAGAAAGCGCTCTCCTTTGCGCTCTCCATGTCTTCCGACATTCGCTGCCTGCACGTGCAGACCGGCAGCGATCCGGACGAGATATCGCAGGATTGGGATAAGGACGTGGCCGCTCCCCTGCGCGCGGCGGGCAAGTGCGTTCCCAAACTCGAGATTCTGCAATCGCCCTTCCGCTACGTCCTGGCGCCGGTGGTCGATTACGTCCTGGCAGTGGAACGGGAGTCGAGCTTCCGCAAGGTCTGCGTGCTGGTGCCGGAGCTGGTGGTGCGCCACTGGTGGGAAAATCTGCTGCACAACCGCCGCGCCGAAATGCTGAAAGCCATCCTGCTGATGCGCGGCAACCGCCGCATCGTGGTCATCAACATTCCCTGGTACATCGAATGAGCTTGCGCCGCTATCTTCGCAGAGGAATCTCCGTCTCAGGTACAGGCAGTTCCGGCAATCTGCCGCGGCTCTCCGAGCCGGTTCCGGCACGATCGCGCTGACCGCGCTTCATCGAACCGGGGTGGAGAGGATAGTCTATGAGGGTACAGCATTCCAGTCACGGAGCCTGCTCGAGGGGGAATGCCCTGGGAACTGCAGGCCAGCCACAGCACGGTATTGAGGAGAGTTTCAAGTTGAAGAGAAAGTTGTTGTTTTCGATTTTGGCCGTGGTTCCGGCCGCGCTCATGCCCCTGGCGGCCGCAAGCCAGGTTGCCCCAGCCACTGAACCGGCCTCCGCCGAGCGGGTCGAACCCACTTACAAGTACGAGGTCTACGCCGGCTACGGCTACACCAGCCTCAACCAGCTGAACGGGTCACGCCACGGATTGCAGGGCGTGAACCTCTCCGTCTCGCGAGTTTGGGGCAAGTACTACGGCATCACCGCGGACGGCGCCCATTACCAGTACGGGATCGGCTCCGGCAACCCCTGCCCGCCGGGGATGAAATCCTGCACCCCGTCGGTGGATGAGGTTCTGTTCGGACCGCTGCTTCATGCCAACCTCTACAAGCGCAGCAGCTTGTTCGTTCATGCGCTGCTGGGCGGAGAACACACCGGCGGCGAGAACATGACCCCCAACATCTCCTTTACCGCAGGAGTAGGCGGCGGCGCGGAGTACAAGCTGAGCCCGCACTTTGCCGTGCGCGCCTCCGGCGACTACATCGGCGCGTCGTTTTCCGTGAGGGGAAATTCATCGGGCCTTGGATACTCCCCGCACAGGAGTTTTGATTCGCGCGCCACCATCGGCGTGGTATACAAGTTCTGACCGTTCGAAAGACAATTCAGTCTGATGAAGGCGAAGAGGCGTTCGCCGCTACCCTTCCTCCGCCTCGCGCAGTTTGGCGATCACGGTGAAATCTTCCAGAGTGGTGATGTCGCCCTGGATCTCGCCATGCGTGGCCAGTTCCCTGAGCAGCCGGCGCATGATCTTGCCGGAGCGCGTCTTGGGCAGCGCCTCGGTAAAGCGGATATCGTCCGGACGGGCCAGCGAGCCGATCTCCTTCGAGACCCACTTCCTCAACTCGTCCTTCAGTTCAAAGCTGGGCTGGTTGCCGCTTTCGAGCGAAACAAACGCGGAGATGGCTTGGCCCTTCAGTTCGTCGGGACGGCCCACCACCGCGGCCTCGGCAACCTTGGGGTGCGCCACCAGCGCCGACTCCACCTCCATGGTTCCCAGCCGGTGGCCGCTGACGTTGATCACGTCGTCCACGCGGCCCATCAGCCAGAAGTAGCCGTCTGAGTCCATGCGCGCGCCGTCGCCGGTAAAGTAGCAGCCTTCCACGTCGCTCCAATAGGTTTTCCGGTAGCGTTCGGGATCGCCGTAAACGGTGCGCGCCATCGAAGGCCAGGGCTTGCGGATGACGAGCAGGCCGCCGTGGCCGGCGGGCACCGGCTCGCCCTGCTTGTTGACCACCTCGGGCTGAATGCCGAAGAAGGGCCGCGTAGCCGAGCCGGGTTTGGTGGGCACAGCGCCGGGAATGGGCGCAACCATGATCGCCCCTGTCTCTGTCTGCCACCAGGTGTCCACGATGGGGCAGCGGTTGCGGCCGATCTTCTCGCGATACCACATCCAGGCCTCGGGGTTGATCGGCTCGCCCACCGTCCCCAGCAGGCGCAGCGAGTCCAGCTTGTACTTTTCCACGTGCTGATCGCCCCACTTGATGAAGGCGCGGATGGCTGTGGGCGCGGTGTAGAAGATAGTCACCCGGTGGTCGTCGACGATCTTCCAAAAGCGGGAGAAATCCGGCCAGTTGGGCGCGCCCTCGTACATCAGCACGGTGGCCCCATTCTGCAGCGGCCCATAAACCACGTAGGAATGTCCCGTAACCCAGCCGATGTCCGCAGTGCACCAGTAAATGTCCTCATCGCGAATATCGAAAACATATTTGGTGGTCAGGTAAGTCTGCACTGCGTAGCCGCCGGTAGTGTGCACCAGCCCCTTGGGTTTGCCGGTGGTGCCGGAGGTGTAAAGAATGTAGAGCGGGTCTTCTGAGTCAAGCTCCTCGGCGGGGCAATCGGCGTCGGCGGCGGCCATGAGGTCGTGCCACCAGTGGTCGCGGCCCTCCACCATCGTGATGGGCGAGCCGGTGCGGCGGTAGACCACAACGTGCTTCACGCTGTGGCAGGCGGCCATGGCCTCATCCACCGTCTGCTTGAGCTGTATCTCCTTGCCCCGGCGGTAGCTCGTGTCTTGGGTGAGAATGGCCACGCAAGCCGAGTCGTTGACGCGG
This sequence comes from Occallatibacter sp., assembly GCA_052326045.1. Classification (GTDB taxonomy): domain Bacteria; phylum Acidobacteriota; class Terriglobia; order Terriglobales; family Acidobacteriaceae; genus Telmatobacter. The sequence goes on from JBKQRH010000026.1 coordinate 16,285, forward strand.
TCGGCGATGGCGTTGGCGGCAAATCCGCCAAAGATGACCGAGTGGACGGCTCCAATACGCGCGCAGGCCAGCAGGGCGATTGCCAGCTCCGGCGTCATGCCCATGTAGACGGCCACGCGGTCACCCTTTTTTATGCCCAGCGCCTTGAGGGCATTGGCGAACTTCTGCACCTCGGCGTGCAACTCAGCGTAGGTCAGCCGGCGAATCTCGCCCGGCTCGCCCTCCCAGATCAGCGCGGTCTTGTCCCGGCGGCCGGCGAGCGCATGGCGATCGACGCAGTTGTAGCTCAGGTTCAGCTTGCCACCCACAAACCATTTGGCCCAGGGCAGATCCCACTCCAGCACCTTGTCCCAGGGCTTGAACCAGTGCAGGTCCTTGGCCACCCCAGCCCAAAAGCTCTCCGGATCGTCGATCGATTGCTTGTAGAGCGCCTCGTACTGTTCCAGGCTCTGGATGTGGGCCTTCCGGCTGAACTCGGGCGGAGGAGGAAAGACGCGGGTTTCGCGCAGAGTGGAGTCGATATCCCGACTGGCAACGGCGACAGCGGGGCCAGCAAGGGCGGAAACGGAGAGGGAATACATGCGGAGATCCTTTGGGGAATGAGGAATCAGAGCCGCTCACGGCGGGCCAAGGGGTGGAAACCCGCCGGGACTGCGCGTGGAAGACACTTTACCGAGTTAGATGCACAAACTGCAAGCGGGTAAGTTCCTGCGCCAAAGTTCCGCGCACTGGAAGCCGGTTACGCCGCCTCCCCTTCCGCCTAAATCAGCTTAGTGCGGCTGAGGATGTCATTGATGGCCTTCACCACAGAGGTGGCCTGAGAACCGGCTTCCAGAATGACAGCCGGCGATTTCGCTTTGCCCGCGCAGTTCATAAAAAGCCGCCGACCGCCGATATCGACCGCCCTTGGCTGTGCTTCGAGGCCCTGTTTGCAGGCCATCAGCATCGAGAGCCCCAGAACGGCTGCCATGACAGAACCGCTTTTCAGTATCGAAGATAAGGACCTCCTCATCTCTCGCGATGACCGTGCTTGTACTTTTCATATATATCGATGCAGGGGCCCCATATCGGACGCAGATTTGTCGCGCCCGGCAGGTGGACATTCAATATGCCGGCAGCCATTTTGCAGTTGAAACCCGGTCTCACGCGTACCGCTTCTGGTGCCAGATCCAGGCGGTGCGGATGATCTCGTCGAGCTGGGTGTAGCGGGGCTTCCAGCCGAGTTCGCGGGTGGCTTTTTCGGAACTGGCGACCAGGACGGCCGCGTCTCCGGGACGGCGGGGATGGGTTTCGGCGGGGATGGGATGGCCGGTGACGTGGCGGGCCGATTCGATGACCTCGCGGACGCTGAAGCCCTGGCCATTCCCCAAATTGAGGATCAGCCTGTCCCGTGTCTGCAGGGCATCCAGCGCCAACAGATGCGCGTCGGCCAGGTCGGAGACGTGGATGTAATCGCGGATGCAGGTCCCGTCCGGCGTAGGGTAGTCGTCGCCATAGATGCTGATCGACGGGCGGCGGCCCAGGGCGACGTCCAGCATCAGCGGAATCAGGTGGGACTCGGGCTCATGGGCCTCGCCGCGAGCCACACCCCCCGGTCCCTCAGCGGCTCCGGCCACGTTGAAGTAGCGCAGGGAGGCATAGCGCAGGCCGTGAATGCGATTGAACCAGTCGAGCATGTGCTCCACCAGCAGCTTGGACTCGCCATAGACATTGGTCGGGAGAAGGCGCGCATCTTCTTGAATCGGAAGGGATTCCGGCTCTCCGTAGACGGCGGCGGTGGAGGAGAAAACAAGCCGGCGCGGACCGTGAGCCAGCATCGCCTCCAACAGGCTGAGGGTGGACGCGGTGTTGTTGCGGAAGTAGATCTCGGGCCGCGCCATGGACTCGCCGGCTTCAATGAGGGCGGCAAAGTGGAGCACGGCGTCGAAGGGCGGGCCTTGGAGTTGGGCGGAAATAAAAAGGTTTTCAAGCGCGAGCCGGTCCGCCAGCTCACCCTCCACAAATTCCACTCCTGCGGGCAGCAGCTCTCGCCGTCCGTGACTCAGGTTGTCAAAAACCACCACCCGATGCCCCTGTTCGGCAAGCAGGCTCGCGACTGTGCCACCGATGTACCCCGCGCCTCCAGTAAGCAATATCTTCACAAAAAAACTGCCCTTTCCCGAGCCCTTTTGGTTTACCCTAACAGTATTACAACAGGGTATGGTTGGGATGGCCCAACGCCACCCGCCTTCAGACCGTCGTCCAGGCGGCTTGCCCGGATTTTATGTGTTGAGCGCCGTTCTATATTGGCGTTGTGCATGGCAGTAGCCGGCGTCGTCTAGAGCGGTTTTCCAAATTTTGTGTGGTCTTGCTGGCTTCGTACAGGGCGGCTCTCCGCAGCGAGCCACTTGACGGCAGTGGTTTCAGGGTATAGCAATTGGAGAACCGCTGTAGCCGCAAACCAGGCAATAGGCTTTCCTTCCGGGAAGCAAAAGATTGCAGGTTTACTGCCGGATGCGCACGAGTCACGCGGGAAATTGAAGGTCTCCGCGCGCGTTCTTCTCCCCGATTCGCTGCCGCCTCCGGTTGTGCCTGCATTGAAAATGCGATTTTGTACCGTTTAAGCGGACGCAAACGAGGACTGAAAAGATGTCGGTGACATACTACCCGGAAAGAATCAACTTCAGTTTGCTCCCCGAACCCGAGAGCCGTTCCGCCTCGTTTATCACCAGTACGGTGATCAACGGGATCATCCTTGCCCTGAGCATTTACTTTGGATTGACGGTCAAGCATGTGGTCGATACGCACAAGTATGAGCAGACGCAGCTGATCGTCCCAGACACTCCGCCCAAGCCCAAGGCCAAGGTACCCCCGTCGCCTCCCCCGCAGGATTTGCCCAAACTGCCTGAGGTGAAGCTGGACGCGCCCAGGATCACGGTACCCAAGCCCAAGCCGGAGCCCAAGCTGCCCGACGTGAAGATGGAAGCCAAGGTAGCGCTACCGGCCCTCAAGCCGGCCAGGACGTCCGTCATACTGGCGCCTCAGCCCAAGACGGCACTGGCGCCCGCGGCCATGCCGGCGCAGGACTCCAGCGTCAAGCCCTCCACGAAACCCGTCCACCTCGGCGATACCTTCGGCGTCACGCCCAATCCCAACGCCAGGGGGCCGGCCACCATCGCGGCCATCGGCAACCCCTATGGCGGCATGAAGGGCCCGGCCATCGCGCCCCATGGAGTGCCGGGCTCGACCGGCATTGGCGATGGAATTAAGTTCGGCAACAACGGCGGCAGGCCCGGCGGCAAGGTAGCCTCAGCCAGCATCCCGGACGCTGCGAAGGCGGCCCCATCGGGTAACGTGGGCAAAGTAGCCTCGGTCGGCATTTCCACCGCGCCCACAGCTGTGGTGACTGTCCCCAGAGTGGTCGCCGAACCGATCATCACCGAAGTCGAGGTCCTCTCCAAACCGGAGCCCCAGTACACCAGCGAAGCCCGGCAGTTGAAGGTTCACGGCGATGTCGTGCTGCGCGTTACCTTCACCGCCTCTGGCCAGGTTGTGGTGCAAGGCTTGGTGCATGGACTGGGTCATGGTCTGGATGAAGAAGCTCGCCGGGTGGCGGAGGGGATACGATTCCGTCCAGCCACCCGCAACGGACAGGCGGTCGACGTGACGACTAATATCATCGTTACGTTTCAGTTGGCGTAGTATTTACGTTGCACACAGAAACAAAGGCTGAACTCGGCCGCGCGACGGCGAAACGGCGTTCGCAGCCGAGGAAGAACTGGAAGAACTCACACTAGGAGCTTGACATGACGTTTCGGAAGATCCCCCTCCCCTTCCTGATCCTTATTCTGGCAGTGCCATGCGCGTACGCGAAGAAGGAACCGAAGTACGAACCGACGCACCCGCTCACCGCCGAACAGGCCGCGCTGGTGGAAAGAGCCGTCGGACGCGAAAAGGTGCTGATCAAGAGCATCCAGCAGCGCACGCCGCTGGTGGAGACCTACATTCAGAACACGCGGCCCGATGTGAAGCTCTATCAGGTGCCGGTCGATGACCAGTACACGCTGAGCCGCATCGATTTCGGCAGGACCTTCTTCGACAAGAGCTACGAACCCCGCACGGCCGCCAAGCACGGCTTCTTCAAGGGCTCGTTTGGGGCCATTACCGGGCTGACCAAGGCGCTGGGGCTGGAGCGGTTTACCTATCAACCCGCCGGCTTCATGATGATGATGTTCCTCGACCCCAAGGGCTTCGACCAACAGCACTACGTGTTCAGCTTTGTGCGCCGGGAGTTTCTTGGCTCGGTCCGCACCTGGGTCTTTGACGCGCACCCCAAGGTAGCCGGCATGGGCCGGTTCTATGGCCGCATCTGGATCGAGGATGAGGACGGCAACGTAGTCCGTTTTAACGGCACCTACACCGGCCCCCCCACCGAGGACTCCTACAAGTACTACTTCCACTTCGACAGTTGGCGCATGAACGTGCAGCCCGGAATCTGGCTGCCGGTGGCCGTCTACGTGGAAGAGACGACCCGCAACGGAAGCGCAAAGATGGTCGGACTGAAGGCCCAGACGCACTTCTGGGGTTACTCCCTCAAGCTGCCCACCCGGGATAGCGAGAACGTCAGCGTGAAGGTGGAAGAGGCCGTCGACAAGAGCGACGATTCGCAGGACGTGAGCCCGCTGCAGGCTACGCGCGCCTGGATCACGCAGGCCGAAAACAATGTAATCGATCGCCTGGTGGAGGCCGGCCTGGTGGCGCCGCTCGATCCAGGGGGCTACGAAAACAAGATCCTGGATCAGATCGTGATCAACCTGGTCGTACCTAACAACCTGGCCTTTACCGACCAGTTGCATACGCGCATCCTGCTTTCGACCACCATCGAGACCACCACGGTCGGCAACACCATCCTCATCAGCAAGGGACTCATCGACAGCCTGCCCAACGAAGAGGCGATCGCCTCGGTCATTGCCATGGAACTGGCCCACATCGCCATGGGCCACCATATTGACACGCGCTACGCCTTCAACGACCGCCTTCTCTTCCCCGACGAGTCGTCCTTCCAGCGCATCGACATGTACCACTCGGACCACGACAACGCGGAAGCCGCCAAGAAGGCCATGGAGTATCTGCAGAACTCCATGTACAAGGACAAGCTGCCCTCGGCGGGCCTCTACTATGCGCAGTTGGTCGATCGCGCCAAGGTGCTCAAGAGTCTCAACACTCCCAAGCTCGGCGATTCGCTGCTCCAAGCCGACGGAACCCCGTGGATGGCCGATCTGGCGAGGATGGCGCCCAGTCTGAACTGGGAGGACCTCACCCAGACTGCCGCCCTGCCTTTGGGCAGTTGGCTTAAGACTGATCCCTGGGACGATAAGGAGCACATGATCAACGCCAAACGGTATGCGCCCATGAACGCCCGCGACAAGATGCCGTTTGAAGTGACGCCGGTTTTCTACAAGCTGCAGCGCTACGATGCATCCCGGGTCGAAATGCCGACAGCGCCGGCCACAGCCGCTCCTGTAACGCCGCCGCCTGCCGCGGGCAATCAGCCGGCAGCGCCGGCCACAGCCGTCCCTCAGACGCCGCCTGCCGCGGGCGATCAGCCGGCAACTCCGCCGACAGCCGCTCCTGTAACGCCGCCGCCTGCGGCGGCGCCCACGCCAACTGCGCCGACACAGTAGCAAAGCAAACTTCGAGAACCCTGGACGGTACGCGCCGCACAGCTCATTCCGGACAGGGTTCTCGCTTGAAGTTCACAATGCCTTAGCGCAGATTCACCCCGCCTTCCCCAGAATGGATAAAGATTGTGCCCACCTGTTTCCCTTCTATGAAACGATCGATCGTTGCCTGGCTCTCCATCCTGCTTGCCGCCGCCACCTTACCCGCACATGCGCAGGTGATCCCCTCGGCCGTCACCCGGCAGTTTTCCGTCACCGCCGGCGTCCTCGCGTCTGGCTTTCAGACCGACTACCAGGGAGGATACGTCGCTCAAGCCAGCTCCTACCCCCTGTATGGCGCGGGCGCCTATGTGGACGTGAAGTTTACCCGTTGGGTTCAGATTGAAGCGGAGGGCCGCTGGCTGCGTTTCAACCAGTTAAAGAACATCAACCAGAGCAACTACCTGATCGGCCCCCGGCTTCCCATCCAGAGCCTGCGCTTCTGGCGGGCGACCCCCTATGCCAAAGTCCTGATCGGCTACGGGAAGATGAACTTCGAGTACAACGAGGGCACGGGCAGCTTCACCGACATCGCTTACGGCGGCGGCGTGGACATCAAGCTGACCAAGAGGATCAGCATCCGGGCCATCGACGTCGAGTACCAGGAGTGGCCCCGGTGGCTGAATAGCTCGCTCTATCCCTACGGCGCCAGCGTGGGCATCGGCTACAAGGTCTTTTGAAGGCGCCGAAGCCAGGAAGGAATCTTTCCTGTGAGCGCGTTGCGCGGATTATGGTAGTCTGTGGTCTCCGGGACCGCAGAAACGCTGGCGCGTCTCCGGAATCCCTCGCGTAACTGGCGATTCAGGTGGGCCACCACCGGGGAGCGCGAGGCAGTCCTATGCCGATCGCCTGGGCACTCAGTTCCATGTCCAGCGAATCCGTAGAAAGGACTGCCCATGACTCGTTTACAGACCAGTTTCCGCGATTTCCTGTTCGCATCCGATCCCGAGATCTTCGCGGCAATTGCCGGCGAAGAACTTCGGCAACAGGAAGGAATCAACCTGATTCCTTCAGAGAACTACACCTACCCAGAGGTTCTGGCCGCTCTCGGCTCGGTCCTGACCAATAAGTACTGCGAGGGCTACCCCGGCCGGCGGTACTACGCCGGGCAAACCTTCACGGACCGGGTTGAGAACGCCGCCCGGGAACGCGCCTGCCGGCTGTTTCGAGCCGAACACGCCAATGTACAGCCGCTCTCCGGTTCGCCGATGAATCAAGCGGTCTATCTGGCCTTCATGAAACCGGGCGACACGATTCTGGGCATGGACCTCTCCCACGGAGGCCACCTGACCCACGGCGCTCCGGTCTCGCACATGGGACAGATCTTCAATTTCGTCCGCTACAAGACCAGGCCGGAACAAGCGGGATGCATCGACTTCGACGAAGTGCGGAGGCTGGCGCTGGAGACCCAGCCGAAGATCGTTCTTTGCGGCTACACCTCGTATCCGCGGGAGTACGACTATGCGGCCTTCCGCTCCATCGCTGCCGAAGTGGGCGCGCTGGCCATGGCAGACGTATCCCATGTGGCCGGCATGATCGCGGCCAACGTCCTGCCCAATCCCCTGGACGCGGGTTTCGACATTGTGACCACCACAACCCACAAGAGCCTGCGCGGACCTCGCGGCGGCATGATTCTCTGCCGCCAGCAGTTCGCCAAACAGATCGACAACTCAGTCTTCCCCGGCCTGCAGGGCGGGCCGCATATGAACAGCATCGCCGCCGCCGCCATCGCCTTCCGCAAAGCCGAAGAAACCGAGTTTCAGAACTACGCGCGCCAGATTCTCGCCAATGCAACGGCGCTGGCGGAGGCGCTCACACAAGCGGGCGTAACGCTTGTTACCGGCGGCACCAGCAATCACATGATGGTGGCCGACACTGTAGCGAGTTTTGGCCTCGACGGCAAGCAAGCGGAGCAGACCCTGGAGAAGATCGGCATCGCCACCAACAAGCAGGTGATTCCGGACGACAAGAATCCTCCGCTGCGGCCGAGCGGCATCCGCATCGGCACTCCGGCTTCAACCACGCGGGGAATGCTGGAAGGGGATATGGGGCGCATTGCGGAATGGATCGTGGATGCCCTGCGCCACTGCGGAGACGCTTCCCGGCTCTCCCGGCTGGCCAGCGAGGTGCGAGAGTTCAGCGCTACATTCCCGATTCCAGGCTTCGATAACCTGCCATGGTAGGCTGCGGGGCGGTAGGTTTCGGAGCAAATCTACTTCGATTCCTTTTCCTTGTCGTTGTCCTTTGGCAGTTCGATGTAGACAAGCCAAAAACGGGTAGACTGGGGACGAGATTCATCAATACACACAATGCGGAATTGATGGGGAGAGCCCACGCGAAGTTCCTGACCGTCGGTGGAAAGTCCGTGGTCAGTAACGGTTAGTCCTCCCTCTTTTTGCCCAGAGCAGGTTAGTCCGCTGTGCGCAACAGTGAGGGCGCCGATGGGCTGGCCGTGATTACACTCCAAAACCTCTCCGTAACGAGAGAGCGGCTTGCGATAAAACGCAAGGACCCGGTCAGGCGTGTCGGTGGTGATGTATTTGGCAACCATGAGCCTGAAATGCGTGTTACCAAATGTAAAGCCCAGATCGGCAGTGTTATCGTCGTCTGTTTCTTTGACGAGGGTTGCGCCGGGATAAGCGGGCAGGCCGATCTCGGTCGCGCTGACATGTTTATTGGCATGAAGCTCGAGTTTGAAATCCGAGTTCTGAGCGACTGCGGCTGTACTGCCCAAGAACAGGACGGCGGCGAAAGAAACGAATACGGGGAACCTGTGGATACGGCGAAGAGTCATGCGCATGGAGTTCCTTTCCTGCATCTTGAATACGCACGCGAGCAGAGCGGAGTTCCGCGGCCCAGGAAGATCTGCTCCTCATTCTTGCCGAAGGTGCGGGGGCCAAGGCGGCTCCAAAGCTCTGCCAATGTGAGCAAACTAGCTCAGCTGTTCCCTCGACGACATGGAACACTGATTCCGCACAAGAGCGTTCGTGCACCTGTGGCTTTACACCACAACGAAAAGGCGGCGGATCCATGCAGCGCAGAGTTTTCCTCAAGAGCGCGGGAGTTGTAACCGTTTTCGCGGTAGGCGGCGGGGTGTGGCGTGCCTGCGATCAGGGCGTCTTCAGTGTCGGCAAAGGGCCGGCTTACGAACCCTGGAAAGACTGGCGCACGCAGTCGGGCAATGGCCCCCTTGCGCTGGTGCGCGCCGCAATTCTGGCCGCAAGCCCGCATAACACGCAGCCCTGGCTCTTCAAGGTAACTCCTTCGTCGATCGAGGTGTCGATCGACACCGGAAGAAATGTCGGCGCGCTCGACCCCTATCTTCGGGAAGAGCACATCGGCATAGGTTGCGCGCTCGAGAACCTGATGCTGGCTGCGGCGGCCAACGGCTATCAGGCCTCCGCGACACTTTATCCAGGCAAGCTTGGGCTCATCCCTTCAGAGCCCGGACCGCAGTTGCTTGCACGCGTCGATCTTGCCGTGGGGACTCGCGTGCAAAGCGAGTTATACGATGCAATACCGCGACGCCACACCAATCGCAGCGCGTTTCTTCCTCAGAGTCCAATCCCTTCTCCATTCATCGACGCTCTCGGCCGCCTGCCGGGCGACGATCCGGAGGTAAGGATCTTTCTGTTCCCGGCCGACGCAAGCCGAAAGAAGATCGCAGAAATAAGCTCCGCGGCTAACTCGGAAATCTATGCCGACCCGGAGGTAATTCGCGGCAGTCAAAAGTGGGTGCGGACCAGATGGAGTGCTGTGGAGAAGTATCGCGACGGCCTTACCATCGATGCCTCCGGGCAGCCCCCCATCGCCATCGATATTGCCAAAATGATGTCATTAGGAATGCTGAAGTGGGCCGCGTCACGAGGACCGAAAAGCAGGTATTCCGATCTGATGCTGAGTGCGCCTCTGATCGGCATCCTGGCCGTACACGACCGTTATGACCGACAAAACTGTCTACGCGCGGGTCGAATCTGGCAGCGGGCGCATCTGCTGGCGACCGCTCGTGGTTTGGCCGCGCGCCCCTGCAATGAGGCGGTGGAAATGATCGACTACGAGAGGGCGCACGGGCGGCAGCCATTGCGGGCCAGCCTGCTTGCCGAAATTCTCGACGACGATGCATGGCAACCGACCTTCGTCTTCTACATCGGCTATCCAACTCTGACAGCCAGGGCCAGCCCGCGACGGCCGATTGAAGATGTGGTTGCCTGAAGCGAAATCACCAAGTCTCGGTTTTGAAACCTGGGAAGGCAAAATCCTCTCGTCAACCCTCCAAACAGAAGGGCCATCCGCCTCAGCGGATAGCCCTTCTTATCTAACCTGATTCTAACAACTGGTTACGCCGGCGAAGGCGAGCCCTCGGGGTAGTTCGGTCCGCTGCGGCTTTCGGGTTTGAGCACCTGCTGCACGTCGCCGCCGGTGTCGGAAGGAGTAGCGAGAACGGAACGCAGGGGGGGAAGTTCCTTTCCCTCGATGAGCATTTGGACCTCTTCCGCATCGATGGTTTCGCGCTCCAGCAGGGCCGCGGCGATGCGGTGCATGGCGTCGGCGTTGGTCTCTACAATCCCATGGGCCGACTGGTATGCCTCATCGATCAGACGGCGCACTTCAAGGTCGATCTGACGCGCCGTTTCTTCAGAGAAGTCGCGGTGCTGGGCGATTTCGCGGCCCAGGAAGATCTGCTCCTCCTTCTTGCCGAAGGTGAGCGGACCCAGCCGGCTCATGCCGTATTCGCAGACCATGCGCCGGGCGAGGTCGGTGGCGCTTTCAATATCGCTGCCCGCGCCGGTGGACATCTGGTTGAGGAAGATCTCCTCCGCTACCCGTCCGCCGTAGGAAATGGCCAGATTGGCTTCCAGGTATTCCCTGGTGTAATTGTGCCGGTCGCCGGGCAAGAAGACGGTGACGCCCAAAGACATGCCACGAGGAATGATAGTGACCTTATGAATTGGGTCAGAGTGCTCGTGCTTGAAGGAGACCAGCGCGTGGCCCGCCTCGTGATAGGCGGTCACCCGTTTTTCTTCCTCGGTGAGCAGCATGGACTTGCGCTCGGCGCCCATGAGCACCTTGTCCTTGGCCACCTCGCAGTCGTACATGACGACCTGCTTGCGGTTCATGCGCGCGGCGCTGAGCGCGGCCTCGTTGACCATATTGGCCAGATCGGCTCCGCTGAAGCCGGGAGTTCCGCGAGCCAGCACGTTCAGGTTCACATCGTCGGCGATGGGAACCTTCTTGACATGCACACGCAGAATCTCCTCGCGGCCGCGCACGTCGGGCAGGCCAACCACCACGCGGCGGTCGAAGCGGCCGGGGCGCAGCAGGGCGGGGTCCAGGACGTCAGGGCGGTTGGTGGCGGCGATGAGGATGACTCCTTCGTTCGATTCAAAGCCGTCCATTTCCACCAGCAACTGGTTCAAGGTCTGCTCACGCTCATCGTGGCCGCCGCCCAAGCCCGCGCCGCGATGCCGGCCCACAGCGTCGATTTCATCGATGAAGATGATGCAGGGAGCGTTTTTCTTGCCCTGCTCGAACAGGTCGCGCACGCGCGAGGCGCCCACACCTACGAACATCTCCACAAAGTCGGAGCCGGAAATGGAGAAGAAGGGAACGTTGGCCTCGCCGGCGATG
>JBKQRH010000027.1:0-22864 GCA_052326045.1 Occallatibacter sp.
GGCGAATCGTCTCAAAGCGTTCCCGCCGCCCGGTAAGTATCTTGTGGACGTAGGCCTGGTGGCTGACGTCGAACAGCAGCTTGTCCTCGGGGGTGTTGAAGACCGCGTGCAGGGCCAGGGTCAGCTCCACCACGCCCAGATTGGGACCCAGGTGGCCGCCGGTCTTGGACAGCGTCTGAATCAGGAATTCGCGGATCTCCCCTGCCAGTTCCGCCATCTGCGCAAAGTTCAGGCGCTTCAGATCGGCGGGCGAGTGGATAGACTCCAGCAGTGTCCCCATGTGCATCCTTCCCGGAAAAATGGGCCGGGCATCCAAGAAAAAACCCTCTTTTACGGCGGGCTGCCCAGACCGCCGGTGGCCGCATGCAGCGCGAACGGGGGTCTTCTCAAGTATACCAATCCGGCGCATCGCCGGGGCTTGAATGGATGGACGGAATTCCTGGCGCAGGGTTTGCGCTAGGCGTTATAGGTGGTGGACGAAACCCGGCCTCCGTGGCCCGACCAGTTGGTGTGGAAGAACTGGCCGCGCGGCTGGTCGATGCGTTCATAGGTGTGGGCGCCGAAGTAGTCGCGTTGCGCCTGCAGCAGATTGGCCGGCAGCCGCTCAGCCCGGTAACCGTCGTAGAAGGCCAGCGCGGTGGAGAAGGCAGGGGTGGGCACGCCCAGTTCGACCGCGTGCACCAGGGCCTTGCGCCACGAGGCCTGATACTGATTGATCGCGCCGGAGAAGAAGCTGTCGAGAAGCAGGTTCTCAATCTTGGGATTCTTGTCGAAGGCTTCCTTGATCTTGCCCAGGAAGCGGCTGCGAATGATGCATCCGCCGCGCCACATCAACGCGATGCCGCCCATATTCAGGTTCCAGCCATTCTCTTTGGCAGCGGCTCGCAGCAGCATGTAACCCTGCGCGTAGGAGACGATCTTGGAGCAGTAGAGCGCGCGGCGCACATCCTCAATGAATGCGGCGCGGTCGGCTGGCACGTGCGTGGATGCGGGGCCTGCGAGGATCTTGGACGCGGCGGCGCGCTCTTCCTTCAGCGCCGACAAGCAGCGCGCGAAGACCGACTCGCCGATCAAGGTCACCGGCTGGCCCGTATCGAGCGCGCTGATCACCGTCCACTTGCCCGTGCCCTTCTGGCCCGCGGTGTCCAGAATCTTATCCACGAGCGGCTGCCCGTCTTCGTCCTTCATGGCAAAGATATGGCTGGAAATCTCAATCAGGTAGCTGTCCAGCTCGCCCTTGTTCCACTCGGTGAAGACCTGGTGCAGATCATCGGCGGTGAGCCCCAGGCCGCGATGCAGCAGATCGTAGGCCTCGCAGATCAACTGCATGTCGCCATATTCGATGCCGTTGTGCACCATCTTGACGTAATGTCCGGCGCCGTCTTCGCCCACCCAGTCGCAGCAGGGAGTTCCATCCTCGACCTTGGCGGCGATGGATTGAAAAATATCCTTCACATGCGGCCATGCGGCGGGATTGCCGCCAGGCATAATGGAGGGACCGAAGCGCGCGCCCTCCTCGCCGCCCGATACGCCGGTGCCGATGAAGAGAATGCCTTTCGCGGCCAGAGTTTTGGTTCGCCGGTTGGAGTCGGTGTAAAGCGAGTTGCCGCCGTCGATAACGATGTCTCCGGGTTCGAGGTGCGGGAGAAGATGATCGATGGTCTGGTCGACGGAATCGCCGGCCTTGACCATCAGCATGACGCGGCGCGGCCGTTTGAGCAGGGCGGTCAGCTCCTCGACGCTGTGCGCTCCAACGACCTCGGTCCCCTTGGCCTCGTGGGCGAGGAAGTCGTCCACTTTGGATACGGTGCGGTTGAATACGGCGACTTTGAAGCCGTGGTCGTTCATGTTGAGGACCAGATTCTGTCCCATGACGGCGAGGCCGATGAGGCCGATATCACACGAAGCGTCTGTCATAAAGTCTCCCCAGGGTCCTGATACTGTCGTTGCGGACGGCGGGTCCTGGTCGATTTTACCGCATGGTCGGAGGGGGAGAAAAAGGCGGATCGTTCGAACCGCGCTTTGAGAGCGCGGGAAGACAATATGGGTTGCAGGCGTGAATTCGTGCATCCACTTTCGCGAAAATGCAATCTTAAATAGAGAGGCATTTGTGCAATTTTCTCGCTGGCGGCAGTGAGGCTGGAGAAATGTTTCAAGAAGGTTACGCGTTCAGGTCCCCTATAGGACAAGAGGTGAGATAACCGGAAAGATCGATCGGAGATAGATAAGGGAGGAACGAATGCAGCTTGGATTGATTGGCCTGGGTAAGATGGGCGGTAACATGGCGGAGCGGCTGCGGCTCGGCGGCCACCAGGTGGTGGGCTTCGACTTCAACGCCGAAGCGGTGGCGCGCTTGACGGCTGCGGGCAACGTGGGCGCGGCCACTCTCGAGGATCTCGTCCAAAATCTTAAAGCTCGAAGAGCCATTTGGATCATGGTGCCGCAGGGCGCCCCGGTGGACCAGGCCATCGCCAAACTGGAGCCGCTGTTGAGTCCCGGCGATATTCTCATCGACGGCGGCAACTCGAATTACAAAGACTCGATGCGGCGGCACAAGGAAGTTAGCGCAAAGGGCTTCGAGTTTGTGGATGTGGGCACCTCGGGCGGGGTGTGGGGGCTGAAGGAGGGTTACAGCATGATGATCGGTGGGAACAAGGAGCCGGTCGAGTATCTGCGGCCTATCTTCGAGGCGCTGGCTCCGGCGCCCGGCAAGGGCTGGGGCCACGTGGGTCCGGGCGGTGCGGGCCACTTTGTAAAGATGATCCACAACGGAATCGAGTACGGCATGATGCAGGCTTATGCCGAGGGTTTTACGATCCTGGAGAAAAAAGAAGAGTTTAAGCTGAACCTGCCGCAGATCGCCGAGATCTGGCGCTACGGCAGCGTGGTGCGCAGTTGGCTGCTGGATTTGACGGCCGATGCGCTGGGCAAGAATCCCGCGCTCGAAGGGCTCGAGGCCTATGTCGAGGACTCCGGCGAGGGGCGCTGGACGGTCATCGAGGCCATCGACCTGAATGTTTCCGCGCCGGTGATTACCGAGTCGCTGATGCGGCGCATACGCTCGCGGGAGGAGAACAACTTTACGGACCGGATGCTGGCCATCATGCGCAATGAGTTTGGCGGACATGCGGTGAAGAAAGAGTGAGTTAGCGGAGTTAGCATGCTTGCTTGCGCGGGCGGGTTAGCGAGTTAGCGAGTGAGCGGGCAGCGGGGCGCCCAAAGGGCGCTGGAGGCGAGGCGGGGATGACGACGATACAGATGAGCGTGCGGCCGGAGGACCTTTCCCGGGTTCCCACGGGCAAGGAGAGGATTCCCGAGGCCGGGATCCTGGTGATTTTCGGGGCCTCGGGCGACCTGACCAGGCGCAAGCTGCTGCCTGCCCTGTTCCACATGGAGCAGGCCGGTCTGCTGCCCGCGAACTTTACGATTGTGGGCGTGGCGCGGCGGCCGCTGGGGGGCGAGTTTGCCGCGGATATGCGCCAGGGCATCGTCGAGTTTGGAGGCGTGGAGGCGAGCGACCCAAAGCTGGATAACTTCGTGGAGCGGATCAGTTACTTTGCGCTCAAGTTCGACGACGCGAGCGATTATGCGGGACTGAAAGCGGAACTGGACCGGATTGCGGCCGAAAAAGGGATTGGCGCCAACCGGCTTTTCTATCTGGCCACGGCGCCGGAGTACTTTCCGCCGATCATTGAAAACCTGGGCGCGCAGGGCATGGCGCAGCCGGAGCAGGGGAAGGTGGAGGTGGTGATCGAGAAGCCCTTCGGCCACGACCTGGACTCGGCGCGCGAGCTGAACCGGCAGGTGAACGCCGTCTTCCGCGAGGACCAGGTCTTCCGCATCGACCACTACCTGGGCAAAGAGACGGTGCAGAACATTCTGGTCTTCCGCTTTGCCAACGGCATCTTTGAGCCGGTGTGGAACCGGAATTACATCGATCACGTGCAGATTACCGCGGCGGAGACGCTGGGCATCGAGGGGCGCGGGCCGTTCTACGAGAAAGCAGGCGCGCTGCGCGACGTGGTGCAGAACCACATGATGGAACTGCTGAGCTTTGTGGCCATGGAGCCGCCATCGAGCTTTGACGCCGATGCCGTGCGGCGGGAGAAAGTGAAGGTGTGGCGTGCGATTCCGCCCATACCCATTCTGAACGCGGTGCGCGGCCAGTATGGGCCGGGCATTGTGGATGGGCAGCGCGTGGCGGGTTATCGCGACGAGGAACGGGTGAATCCCGAGAGTGGCACAGAGACCTATGCCGCGGTGCGGCTGGCCATCGACAACTGGCGCTGGGCGGGGGTTCCGTTTTATCTGCGCGCTGGCAAGCGGATGAAGAAGCGGGCCACGGAGATCAGCATCCAGTTCAAGCAGCCGCCGCTGCTCATCTTCAACCGAATGGCCGCTGCCGGACCGTGCGGGGAGATTCAGCCGAATCTGCTCACCATCCGCATCCAGCCGGATGAGGGGATTGCGCTGCGCTTCGGAGCCAAGGTGCCCACCTCTCCGGAGATGGCCGTCTGCCCGGTGAACATGGACTTCGACTACGAGGCGGCCTTCGGCAAATCGAGCGCCAACGGCTACGAGCGGCTGCTGCTGGACGCCATGCTGGGCGACCAGACGCTGTTCTCGCACCGCGACGGGGTGGAGATCAATTGGGCGCTGTATACGCCCATCCTCGAAGCCTGGGCGGCCAAGAATCCGGAGGTATTCCCGAATTACTTTGCGGGCTCCTGGGGCCCGGAGTGCTCCGACCATCTGCTGGAGCACGAGGGGCATAAGTGGATGAACGATCTGGGGAGGAAAACGTGAGCGGAGCTCGGGTGTAATATGCCCCGTAAGGTTGGAAGCAGGACCAGTCGAGCCAGATAGATTACGACCGACTCGGAGAGGGGGTGTGTATGCACAGCGATGAGATCGGGGGACCTCCATGGTGGAAGTTCAGATGGTTTTGGGAGCCGTGGCTGCCACATGTGACCGCAATTGAATGGCTATTGATCTCAGGGGGCATCGGGGGATCGATCACCATTCGCTTGTTCAACCCTAGAGCATCTGAATGGATAGCATTCCTGTTGGGGAACACAGTGGCAGCCGCGATTGAGACTATTCGCGAAATCCCAGGGCGACGGAAAGAGAAGGCCAAGGATACACAGCATGATGAGGAGCGCGCGGAGGATAAACGGAGATTAGACAAAATTCTTGCCGAAAATCAGGAGTTAGTGAAGGCTGAGAGGCGACGCACGTTACTTCTGCGGCAAGACACAAACGCCGCATATTACCTCGGGCACTTGGCGACAGCCTTGCCGATGCACGCCGCATCCGTCCCGTATCAGCTACCACGCATTCAGATGCTCTGCCGTGACTTGCTCCTTCGCTTTTCTGAGGAAGAAGAGCGAATTCTAGAATCGCCACCTGGGCCCCAATTCGACACGGAGAAGGTCGCAGAGATGATCTTGGCCAAGGGGCGCGATCTTCCGCCGCGATTGCGATGCTTCTTTTCCTTTGGCAACACGGCGGCATGGTTGCGCGCTGAGGTGGACACGGCGTGTTCAACTGCGCGGGCACTGGATCAGCTGAAGACTATCCGCGGGAATCCTAACCTTGAGTTGGACCCTGATTACCAGAAGGTGGTTGACGATCTCATTGGGGTTTTGCTCCCCTATCGAGAGGCAGTTCCGGACGAGACACGAGAGTTGTTGAAGCGGAGGACTCTTGATGCACTTGGCAAGATCCCCGCGATCCACATTGACCCTGGCCCACAAAACGAACCTCCTGTTTGGATGACTCGCTGGATTCCGGTTACAGAAGACGGAGCGCTCGTCCCTATAGCCTTCATCGGAAACAAGGACGGCGTTCTCGCGCGCATTCTCGCATACGACGAAAATACTTACGACGTGGCTTGGAAAGAGGATATGGAATCCAAGACCCGCGTCACTCGCGATGACACTGGTTGGCACTGCGCGACTCATACGACAGCTAACGAGAAACAAGTTTGTCGGGAGATTGAACTTGCCCTGAAAGCCACTGACGGAGGAAAGCCAGTCAAGGATCTGATAATTATGGGTCACGATCGTGAGGGTTCGGACGGGGGAGGGATTGAAAACGTCGTGGGCGATCAAGGCGTGTGACTAGAACGTGCTCCCCGAACTCGCGTCATAGGGGGGAGCTACTCGTGCCGGATCGAAGAGCCCGGAAAACGGAAGCGTTTACCTATCCGCTTTCGCCCTGTGCCCACTCCCTCCTGATGGATGCTCGCGCATTTCGGCCGCGTCTCGCGGCTTGGCGCTCGGGCTATTCACGGATGACTTTTACGGAGACGCCGTCTTTGAGTTGACCCTCCAAAACCTGGCCCGGGGGCCTGGGGGACCGCGGTTTCCCAGGTGCAAAAGATGGTGGCGTTTGTGAACTGCCGAGCACTGAGGTGTAGCTTTGGCCTACCATGAGCTTCGGCGAAGGTGATCGCTTGTCCTTCCGTCCAAGTGCTAGGATGTGACGGATTGCGAGCCTGCCATACACCCAAATGAAGGCAAGGGTGATGGCTGTCTCGCAAATGTGAAAAGCGTATTCCTCCAAGAGTGAAAGGCAGGCGAAGAAGTGTACGGTCCCCATAGGTCCTCCAAGACGAAAGACTGAACCTCAAGGAGATGTGCGATTTGAGCGCAATTCGCCTTAAGAAGTTCTTTTGGGGTTTAAAGGGGATGAAAGACTTTAGCGTTGATTCCGAGGCCACTTCAAGAGGGAATATAAAGCGAAACAAGGCCATTTCACCCGGCTCAGTGCAGAACATTTGTGGAAATCCTACCTACAATATTGAAAAATAAGACCGTTATAAGGAACAATTCCCGACCAGAAATCCACAAAAAAGCACTACTCTTGTGGCAAATAGAGAAGAAAGCACCATTCTTGTGGCCGGTGCCCCAAGTCTCAACCCTCTGTCGCCCTCCCATAAGAGACTCTTGCCCCCGTCCTTTCGCCTCTCTTCTAGCGACAGGGTTGACATCCACAAGAGCCAGCTAGCTCCGCTAATCGACCGGCTTGCCCGTGCCTTTGTCCATGGCTTCGTTGGCCAGGCGGTCGGCTTGTTTGTTGCCGCCGCGGAGCGTATGGCGCATCTCGAAGCGGTCGAGGCGGGCGGCACGGCGCTTGGCCTCCTCCCAGAGCGGGCGCAGGCCGGGGCTTTTCACCTTGTACTGCCCCTTCATTTGCTTGACCATCAGCTCGGAGTCGGAGACCACGCGCAGGTACTTCGTACCGTTCTCGTTTGCCCACTTCAACACCGCGATAAGGCCGGAGTATTCGGCGAAGTTGTTGGTCCGCACCCCAAGGAACTCGCTCAGCCGGGCCACGACGTGCCCTCTAGCGTCTTCAATCACCGCGCCGTAGCCGGAGGGGCCGGGATTGCCGCGGGAGCCGCCGTCGCAGTGGGCGGTGAACCATTTGGCGGCCTCGGCGGCAGGCTCGGGTGCTGCAAAGAGATTTCCTGTCATCGGTTACCAGTGTAACGGGCTGCGGTGAGTCCGGGGGCAGGGAATGCTCACCAAATCGGGCTTATCGCGTCTGTCGGAGTGCGGACAATTCTCTATCCCCCGGAGCAAGGGTTCGATGGTGACGGATGCGGTGAGCTACTCCACTTCCCCGGTTGCGGTTGCGGCTACTTTGGTATGGCCAGCCGTGGGGAAGGTACAATCCTTCCCAGGTATGGCGACGACGGCAATGAACGGGGCGGATCACGACGGCACGGGTCAGGGACGGGAGCGCGCGCAGGATCGGGCACGGGCTCGCGCGCCGGAGATGGAGTTGATCCGCGAGGCGCAGGCGGGTTCGCGGGCGGCCTTCGACGCGCTGGTGCGGCAGTATGAGCACCAGGTTTTGCGGCTAGCGCTGCACCTGACTGGCAGCGAGCACGACGCCGAGGACATTTACCAGGAGGCTTTTCTGAAGGCCTTCCGGTATATCGGGAATTTCCGCTTCGAGTGCTCGTTTTATACGTGGGTCTACCGGATTGTGACCAACCTTTGCCTGGACCGGCTGCGGCGAAGGAAGACTCGCCGGGAAGACCACGCGGTGGTGACGGACCACTCCGGAGACGAGATCGACCTGCTGGCTTCGGTCTCCGACAACCGGTCGTTTTCAAACCCGGCCAAGGAGCTGGACCGCAAGCTGCTGGGCGAGAAGATTCAGGCGGCGCTGGACAAGCTGACGCCGCGGGAGCGGATGGTTTTTGAACTGAAGCACTACCAGGGACTCCGGCTGCGCACGATCGGAGAGATGCTGAATACGACGGAAGAGACCGCCAAGAATACGCTCTTTAGGGCGACGAAGAAGTTGAGAACGCAGTTGGCGGAGTTGCGCTAGCTGCTAGTTGCTAGCTTCCCACTCCTAGCTCATCCCGGAGATGCGAGCCGCTTCGATTGAGCAAGGTGAAGCTAGAGGCTAAAAGCTAGCGGCAGTTTTTGGGGCTGGAAGGACGTAGCGATGAATTGCGAACTTGCACATGAGCGGACTGTGACGGGGGCCTATGGAGAGCTGCCCGACGAACAAACCCCTGAGCTGGAGCAGCATATAGCCGGCTGCCCGGACTGCCGCAGGGAGCAGGAAGAGCTGCTGGCGCTGAAGGTGCTCCTCCATGCGCATCCGGTGCTGGAGCCAACGGCCAACCTGGTGGCGCGCTCCCGTCTGAAATTAGAGGAAGCGCTGGATGCACTGCCGCCGAAGCGCTGGTATGAACGCCTAGGCCAGCGAATGATGAACAACTTTGCCAGTTTGCAGGCCGCACCGGTGGCCGCTTGCCTGTTGCTGGTGGCCGGAGCCGGAGCGGGCTGCCTGGGCGGCTACGAGTTTGCACAGAACCGGGCGGCGCATGTGGCCGCGGCGGGTGCAACGTCCGCGGCGCTGAGCGCAACGCCGCAGGCGCCCATCGGACAAGCGCAGGCCGGGCCGGCGGAGATCGCCAATATTTCCAGCATTGTGCGGCAGCCGAACAGCGAAATGGTGGAAGTGCGCTACAACCAGGTGGTTCCGCAACGGATGCAGGGTTCGCTCGACGATCCGGCGATCCGGCAGTTGCTCATGCTGGCCTCGCAGGACTCGGCGTCGGCGGGGGTTCGGGACGACTCGGTGGGTTTGCTGGCGGCCGAGTGCCGGGCGGGGCACGGTTGCCAGGCGGCGGGCATCCGCGATGCGCTGATGGTGGCCCTGCGCTATGACAGAAATGCCGGGGTGCGCGAGAAGGCGCTTAAAGGGCTGGAACCCTACGTTGCGCAGGATGTGCGGGTGCGGGACGCGGTGCTGGAGGCGCTCATGAACGACCCCGACCCGCGGATTCGCACCGCGGCCATCAACATTCTGGAGCCGGTGGAAGCCGATACCAGCGTGCGGCAGGTGCTGCACACGGTTGCCAATTCCGACCAGAATCCCCAAATCCGGACCGTTTCAAGACAAGTCTTGAGCCGCGTGCCGGAAATTCAGTAAGAACGCCTTACCTTCCGGCGATCGCACCGTCAGACAAGAGTGCGGGCCGGAGTAAAAGAACCGCGGGAGAAGAAGCAATGAAGCACTTTTTGAGGCCGTATCACAGTATTGGGTTCGTCGCGCTGCTGGGGGTGTGGGTGGCCATGGCGCCGCCTGGGGCTCCGGCACAGGCGGCGGGAATCATGCAACTTCTGCAGGAGCCGAGTCCGATGCTTCTGCATTCATCGAGCTCCCAAGGCTACCTGGGCGTGGACGTGGCGGATGTGGACCCGGACAAGGCCCAGGCGCTGAAGCTCAAGGAGGTCCGCGGGGCGGTGATCACGCTCATCGATCACGACGCTCCGGCGGGACAGATTGGGCTTAAGGTCAACGACGTGGTGATCCAACTGAACGGGCAGAATGTGGAGGGCGCCGAGCAGTTGCGCAGGATGCTGAGGGAGATTCCGGCGGGGCGCAAGGTCAGCATCGAGATCAGCCGCGACGGGAACATACAGACGCTGGCGGTGGAACTGGCGGATCGCAAGGTGCTGGGACACGACGTTTGGAACAAGATCGGCAACGGCGACGATGTGTTTGCGCAGGGGTCAGGGCTGGGCATCCTGACGGGCGGGGGCGACGGGTCGCTGCCTGGAGGGTTCCACATGCCAATCTTCGGCAGCACGCTGAATGTGGGCGCATTGGTGGAACCGCTGACCTCGCAGATGGCCGAGTACCTGGGCGTGCCCAGCGGGCTGATGGTGAAGCAGGTGGCGCGCAAGAGCGAGGCGGCCGCGGCCGGGCTGAAGGTCTTCGACGTGATTCTCAAGGTGGGCGCGGACGCGGTGACGACGCTGTCGGATTGGGACCGCGCGCTGCGCTCCAACCAGGGCAAGCCGGTGCAGGTGACCATCCTGCGCGACAAGAAGCAGCAGACCCTGACCCTGCAGGTGGATTCCAAGCATACGCAGGGCGAACTGGAGTTTGAGCGGGTCTTCCCCGCCGGCGATGGACCCATGGTTGCCGAAATTGATCCGGAGTTTGCGCAGCAGCTTGCCGCGCAGGCTGCCGCCTCGGCTGAGGCTCTAGCTCTGAGCGATCAGGCTCAGGCCCTGCGCGATCAATTGCAAGCCGGCGAGGTGGAGCGCTTTGCGCTCAGCCAGGAGCAGGTTGAGGCCTTGCGCAAGCAGGCCGAGGCGCTGCGCCAGAGCTTCAAGCCAGAAGACTCCAAGCTCGACCCCAAGCAGTTCGACCAACTGAATCGGCAGATGGAAGAGTTTCGCAAGAGCTTTAAGCCAGAAGACTTCAAGCTCGACCCCAAGCAGTTCGACCAACTGAATCGGCAGATGGAGGAACTTCGCAAGGAGTTAAAGTCGAAGGAGTTCCAGATCGCGCCGAATTGAGGGTTGAGGGATTCACTTGAAATGAATGGATGAAAGGAAGGGCGTCCGCCGCTGCGGACGCCCTTCGTGCTTTTTCTGCGCGCTTCTTCGCGTCGCGGAGCTTTATTGGGCCTTGAGCGGTTGGGCCGTGGCCGCGATCTCCACCTTGTGGCCGGTGATGGCATCTGTGGCGGAGTAGACGACGGTTGGCCAGCCGCCAGGCAACCCGCGCCAGATAACCGCTTGTTTCCTTGATAATCTGGTCGCGATCATGTATATTGGGCGGCACTGAACGACAGACCAGCCAGATTATTATGGATCTTTGCCGGCCAGGAGGAGAGCATGTCTGACGAGAAGAGCAGGCCAGACGAGAAGAGCATGTCTGACGAGAAGAGCATCCCAGACGACGAGAGCAGGCCAGACGACGAGTGGGTGCCAGACTCGGAGAGGATGGCAGACGAGGAGAGCCAGTCTGACAGCTATTTCCAGAATCAAACGCCTGTCTACACATTCCTGGAGAGCTCGCCACTCGACGAGTACGCCGTAATTGCCCGCATGCACCGCAAGGAGGCTAAACAACTGGTTGAACGCGCACACCAGGCACAGGACGAGGGCCGGGATGAAGAGGCCAAGTTATTGTTGGATCTGTCGGTCAAGTGGGTGGAAAGGGCAGAGGAGTTCGAGAAGGCGGCCAGAGGCGAGGGCGGCGACCCGATTGTGGCCGAAATACTTGATAGCCAGGATGAAATGATTGAAAAAACCAGTATCAAATATACCCCGCAATTTATCTCGGCAAAGGATATACGCCCCCCGCGATTGCCGAAGCATATGCGGCCGCCCCCCCCAGGACCCATTGATCGCGCCAAAGCCTGGATAAAGCGCAAGTTCAAAAAGTGATGCGCTGGCCGCGCTGGGCAGGCAACATCGTATTCCAGGCCTCAGAAGCGAAACGTGGACTCCCGGCGCTGTTCAAGACGGCTTTTTGCGTTAAGGCCGCCCAAAAACCGCGATTTTCCGTAGTCAAAGTTTACCATTGAGATAACAGGTCTGCCTTTGCGCTGATACGATAAGTCTCTGATTCTGAAATTCTTACGGTTTTTCCCTGAAGCGAAGATGCGGCAGAGGAAATGCGCATTTCCGGGGGGGGAGGGGGGTGCCCTGGTATAGACCGGTCACATCCCTGACAGATTGGACATTGCCCAGAGGCCGGTGGCCGGTGGCCGGCAAAGCCTCTCTCCGCCAACTATGTCCATTGTGCGCCAGCGGAGGGCTATTTTCCGCATTTTGTGGAAAGTGAAGGCGTCCGTCCCGATCCGTGGGCGTTCGATGGGTTGCGCTCCAAAGGCGAAGGGCGCCTGACCCGCATCAACGATATTCTGACCAACATGATGGAGGCTGAAAGCCGGATCGGGGCGAGGAGATAGGGCAATGCTAGGCCTAGAGTCGGAACCGTGAGTAGATAGATTTGTGCATTTGGTTCTGAGGGCGTCCATTAACAGCCTAACGAATTATCTTTCGAATGAATCTTTTAGCGTCTTCTAGCTCGGGGTCGGTCCTCAGATTCCTCTTTAGTGCATTGGCGACCCAGGTTGGCCCATGGCCGCTCTCTGTCCTAAGGAAGCCTTCGAGCTCGCCCACTGGTACGACAAAGATGCCTATGCACTCAAGCGTGTTCATTAGGTTTTTGGCCGCTTGGCTTGCGTCCCCGCTCGGTACAAACGCGATTCCGACCGATTTGGCGGTGGACCAGGGTGACGATGCTCTCAGTGCATCTTGAATGGTCTTTTTCGTTGCTTCCGGGATTACGTGCCCCGTGACGGCATTTAGTGCCGATTCGATTTCCCTTCTGACCTCTCCGGTGCTGAGCTCGGGCTTTTTGTCATCAATCGCCTTCTTTACGACCTTCCAGTCAGGTTTGACGTCCTTCCATTGTCCCCCCGCCGCCTCGACGATCTCCATCAGAGGACTCTCTGCATTGAGTACATCGAAATCTGTGACAATTGAGATTGGCACCTCTAATCCCCTAAGGGAGCGGATGATCAAAGGCAAGCGTTGTTTTCCTCCGCAGTGTGTGAACATAATGTCAGGTCGACGGTCGCCACCGGATTCGAATATCGCGTCCGTAATCGCCGAGTAGAATCTGCAGTCTGAGTCGCTCTCGCAGACTACAACTCGCTCGTGGAATAGACCATCGAGAATATTCGAATAGCGCAGCAAAGGGTCGCTCCAGACCAGCGAAATCTGGGAGTTCTTGAGCTGGCTCGCTATGTTCTTGTTGCCTTCGCGTCGAAGTCGCAGGACTCGTACCCTTGGGTCATCCGAATCGAGTACTCCTCTCAGTACGTCACCACTGTGTGTTGCTACAAAAAGTTGATGATCAGACCCCGTCTCCGACACCAAGACATCCCCTAAGTGCCTTGCCTGAGGTGGGTGAAGAAATGCCTCGGGTTCATCGACTAGAAGTATGGAACTCTCTCCGACAGTCGTGAAAAGAAGTACCCCAAGGAAGCTTCTCATTCCGTCGCCTTGAGTATGGACGGCAGGGAGCTTCTCCAATTCCGATATGTATTCGATACTGACTCGATCCTTACCCGGCGGGATATCAGGCTTCTTGCCGACAAGAATTGGGACCTTTCTTCCTGCATTTCGATGGACCACTAAATCAAAACCAAATGCTCTCTTGAACTGCTTGCTTATTTTTTCCTCGATTGAATCATTCCACTGAACTATATGGATTGGGTGAGAGGGTGGGTCAGTGGTAATTGCAATACTTTCTGGCGGATTTGCCGCTGTTAGGCGTTCATCCGCTGTAAGGAGGTGGCAAAAGAACCCTCTGAGGCCGGATATAAATTTCCTTTTGGGTCCCCAGACATTAGAAATACCATCTTCTGTAATGCCACCGCCTACAGTTCGGTAAATTACGGTACCAGGACCCGATTCGGTTCTCTTTGAAGTGCGCTGTATCCACGCTCTGACCTCATTCGTGCTACCCTCTAGGCCAATTGAAATCTCAACGACCACAAAGCTTGAGGCGTCCGAATCGTAAAGTTTATCATTGATGCCTCGTAGCATCGCACTCTTCCCGGAGTTGTTTGGGCCCACGATGATGACAACGTCATTTTCCGCGAAGCTTATCTTCGAACCGTCGCTAAATGTTACGGTTTCAATCCAGACTCTCGGTTGCATCCTCTTCCTCCGAAGACGCACAGTTCGAACCCAGCCCGGCGATATTAGTCTCAGCCACAGACAATACCCTGCGAAGTGACGTCCTCTTCTGAATGATAGAACAAAGACTTTGGCCCGACCCCATCAAAGCCCGTTGGCGGCATGTGATTCAATAGAAGCGATGGCTCTTCCCCGGAAAAAGACGTTACGCGGGCGGTTGATCTGGGCTTGGCGGAAGGCGCGCGAGTACGAGATGGTGGTGCGCGGGCTGGCCCACACCAGCCACCCGATGCTGGCGCAGATTGTGCCGGCGCGCTTTTGCAACCTGTCGTGCGCCTACTGCAACGAGTACGACAAGGTCAGCGAGCCGGTGCCGCTCCCGGAGATGCTGCGGCGGATCGACCACCTGGGACGGCTGGGGACGGCCATGGTCGGCATCAGCGGCGGCGAGCCGCTGACGCATCCCGAGCTGGACGAGATGATCCGGCGCATCCGGCGTACCGGGGCGATTGCCGGGGTGATCACCAACGGCTACCTCCTGAATGTAGACCGGATCGAGCGGCTCAACAAAGCCGGCCTGGACCACATGCAGATTTCCATCGACAATCTTGTGCCGGACGAGATCTCGAAGAAGAGCCTCAAGGTACTGGACAAGAAGCTGGTGATGCTCTCCGAGCACGCCGAGTTCCTGGTGAACATCAACTCGGTGGTGGGCGGAGGCTTCAGGGATCCCAACGACGCGCTGGTGATCGGGCGGCGGGCGCTGGAGCTGGGCTTCACCGCGACGATTGGGATTATCCACGACGCGGACGGGCAACTGAAGCCGCTCAAGGAGGAGGAGGCCAGGGTCTTCTTCGAGATGAGCAACTGGAGGAAGGTCAACTACTCCAAGTTCGACCACTTTCAGGAGGCGATTGCCGCCGGAAAGACGAACGATTGGCGCTGCCGGGCCGGAGCGCGCTACCTGTACATCTGCGAGGACGGGCTGGTGCACTACTGCAGCCAGCAGAGAGGGTATCCGGGCGTGCCGCTGGCCGGGTACACCACGGCGGACGTGAAGCGGGAGTTTTTGACGGCCAAGAGCTGCGCGCCCAGTTGCACCATCGGTTGCGTGCACAGGATCAGCCACATCGACCACTGGCGGGCGCCGCAGACGCGGACGGTTTCGCCGGGCGGACAGAGGGCTGAGGCGCCGGCGCTGGTGAATATACAGACCGGAAAATGAAGGCCCCGGCAACTCCTGCGAGGAGTTGCGCTGGGGCCTCCCGCGCCGGTTTTGCCAAGCCTGGGCAGGTGGTAAAATGTTGCCGAATCAACGCTCAAAGGGAGATTTCTCTTCATATGAACACATTTCATGTCTGTCTGTTTCAACTCCTTCAACTTGCCGTAACCCGCCGCGCCGCCGTTGCGCTGGTGCTCGTGGCCGCGCTGGCTTCCGGCTCCCCCGGCTTCTGCGGTCCGATTCACGATGCGGCCCGGGATGGCGACCTGGCAAAGGTCAAGTCGTTGCTCAAAGCGGACCCGAATCTGGTTTCAAGCAAGGACGAAAAATACGGCCAGACCCCCTTGCACGTGGCGGCGTTCAACGACCGCAAAGACGTGGCGGAACTGCTGCTGGCCAACAAGGCGGATGTCAACGCCAGGGCCAACAATGGATCGACGCCTCTGCATCTGGCGGCGGCTAAAGGCAACAAGGACATGGTTGAATTGCTGCTGGCCGGCAAGGCGGATGTCAACGCCGTGGACAATGACGGCTGGTCGCCTTTGCACTCGGCAGTCGTGTGGGACCACAAAGACATTCAGGAATTGTTGCGCCAGCGGGGCGGGCAGGACCTTCCCGCTCCGAAAAAGCCTGCAACGGCCCCTTCCGCGCCGGGCGCCGAAAAGACTCCGCCCAAGGAGACAGGAAAGGATGGGCCATTCATCGCCTACGATGACGGCACCGTATTGGATACGAAGACCAGTCTGATGTGGGCGGCGAGGGACAACGGAGCTGCTCTAAGCTGGCCAAACGCGAAGTCCTTTGCCGTGAGTAATCGCACGGGCGGCTACGCGGACTGGCGGCTGCCGGCCCTGGGCGAATTGGCGGCATTGTTCGATAAGGCCAAAACGGCCAAGGCATATTGCCCGGCCGCCGTTGATGAACTCGGCCAGGCCGCGAACGAGGTCCATGTAACGGATCTGATCCACCTTTCCTGCACGCGTCAATGGACCTCGCAAGAGCGCAGCGACAAACCGGGGTCCGTCACCATCTTCGATTTCCACTCCGGCAACGATGCCGCGCGTCCCGGCGCCCAGGACTTCATCGACACCGCGAGCCGCGTGCTGCTGGTGCGGGAGAACAAGAAGGAAGCAAGCGCTGGCGCCGCGGGTGCGTCAACTCCCAAGTAGTCAAAAGGGAGCGCTGATAGGCCGATTTGGCCTGGGTGTGCTGTATTTGCCAGTAGACTAAGGCGGGTTCTTCGACTCCGGATAATCCATCACCGATGACTGGGATTCCCAGGTTTCTCCGCCGCCGCGGACGAGGCCTGGGAATCTCTGCCTCAGCCGGCCAGTTCCTTCTTTACCAACTCGCTGACCACGCGGCCTTCGGCGCGCAGGCCGCCGGCCTGGAGTTTAGCCTGGACGGCTTTGATGACTGTGCCGATCTCTCTGGGCGCGGGCTTTTGGCCGGATGCGGCGGTTAACTCGGCGATGGCTTCGGCCACCAGCGCGCGAAGGCTGGCTTCGTCCAGGGCCTTGGGCAAAAACTCCTCGATGACAACGATCTCGGCGGCTTCCCTGGCGGCCAGTTCGGGCCGGTTGCCTCTGGTGAACTGCTCGATGGAGTCGCGGCGCTGCTTGATCATGGTGGCCAGCGCCTGTTGCTCCTCGGCCGGGGTGAGCGCGGCGCGCTTCTCGATCGCCTTGTTCTTGAGCGCGTTCTTGATCAGGCGCAGCGTGGTGGTGCGGACCCCATTGTGGGCCTTCATGGCGGCGACGATCTGTTGCGTGACGATGAGTTCGAGCGCGCCTGCTTCGGTCATGGACTCCTACCTGACGATTCGAGATTGCGGGCTGCCGCAACAGGCGCCCCAAGGAGAATTGTACCGATTTTGAGTGTTGGCGGAGGAGTTGAGTTGACTGGGGCCTTTGGTTGGCGGTTTGAGCCGATTTGGGACGGCGGAAAAGATTTCCACAGAGAAGAATTCACAAAAATCACATAAAAGTGTATTCTGTGATTGACGGATGGCCGTGGGGATACTGAGCCGCTCCGATGTTGCGAAGAACCTGTCCAACTCCGGTTCCAGTATCTCCCGCAGGCCCCGGCGAGAAAACAAGGAGAAAACCATGATTCGCAAGACGCGCTTGTACACGCCCGGCCCGACGCCGCTCCTTCCGGCGGCCCAGTTTGCCATGGCGGCGGCGGACATTCACCACCGCACGCCGGAGTTTCGCGCCCTCTTTCAGAAGGTGCTGGCCCAGTTGAAGGTCTTTGTCGGCACAAACAACGATGTGCTGCTGCTGGCGTGTTCGGGGACGGGGGCGATGGAGGCTTCGGTCTCGAATCTGACCTCGCCGGGCGACCGGGTGCTGGTGCTCACGGCCGGCAAATTCGGCGAGCGCTGGGCCGACCTGACCAAGGCCTTCGGCTGCCAGGTGGACCTGGTGAAGGCTCCTTACGGCCAGACCTTCGACCTGGAAGAGGTGCGCAAGGCGCTGAAGCCGGAACACCGGGCCGTCTACATGCAGGCCACGGAGACTTCGACCACGGTGCGGCATGACGTGGAGGCGGTTGCCAAGCTGATTAAAGAGGCCGGGAGCAAGGCGCTGCTGGTGGTGGATGGAATCACCGGGCTGGGGACCACGCACTTCGACGTGGACGGCTGGGGGATCGACGTGATGATCGGCGGCTCGCAAAAGGCGGTGATGATTCCGCCGGGTCTGGCCTATCTGAGCGTGAGCGAGAAGGCGTGGGCGGCGATGGAGACGGCGAAAAATCCGCGCTACTACTTCGACCTGCGCAAGGAGCGCAAGAACGCCGTGAAGGGCGAGAGCGCGTATACGCCGGCGGTGGCGCTGGTGGCCGGGCTGGGCGCGGCTCTGGACTACATTGCCGGGCAGGCGGGCGGAGATCTTGAAAAAGGCCGCATTGCGCTGGTGAACAATGCGCAGGTGAACGCGGCGGCCACGCGGGCCGGCCTGGTGGCGCTGGGCTTTACGCTCTTTGCGCCCACGGCTCCGGCGGCTGCGGCTACGGCGGTGGCAGTGCCGGAGGGAATGAATTCGAGCGAGGTGGTGAAGGCGCTGAAGGCGAAGTTTGCGCTGGTGACCGCCAACGGCCAGGGGGAGATGCAGGGCAAGATCTTCCGCGTGGCGCATCTGGGCTTCTTCGACTATCTGGACACCGTGGCGCTGCTGGGGGCCATGGAACATATTGCCAAGGACACGCTGGGTCTGCCGGTGGTTTATGGGCAGGCGGTGGCCGCGGCGCAACAGGTGTACGCGGAGGCGGTGAAGGAGTGAATAAGTGAAGAAGTGAACAAAAACAGTGACGAAGTGAATCAGTAGCGAATCGTCAGCGAGGGCTTTCCACTTCTTCACTCGTTCACTTCTTCACTGTTTCACTCCTTCACTCATTCACTCGTTCACTTCGTCACGTCGTTGCGAAAGGCATTCATGGCCGAATTGAGTTTTGGAGAAAAGCTGCTGATCGCGCGCAAGCAGTTGGACCTATATCAATACGAGATGGCCGAGCGGCTGGGCGTGCATCCCAACTCGATCTGGAAGTACGAGCGGGGCGAGGGCAAGCCGCATGCGGCGGTGGTGCGGATGTTTGATCTGCTATGTGAAAAGCACGAAATCCGCTTTGACGAGTATGAATCCGCGCAAAAGGGCAAGGGAGGCACAATGAAGATCGTTCTGGCAGAGAAGGTTTCTCCGGCGACGCTGGCCGTGTTTGCGGCCGAGCCGGGATGGGTAGTTCTGACGCACGACCAGTTGCCGGACGGGCTGCCGGCGGCTTTGGCCGATGCGGACGCGCTCGTGGTGCGCAGCGCCGTGCAGGCGGACGACGCGCTGATGGCGCATGCGCCCAAGCTGCGGGTGATTGGCCGGGCAGGCGTGGGCGTTGACAACATCGACGCCGATGCGGCCACGCGGCGGGGCATTGTGGTGATGAACACGCCGGGCGCGAACGCGGTGGCGGTGGCCGAGCTGACCATCGCGCTGATGCTGGCGCTGGCCCGCAAGCTGCCCTTCGCTAATTCGACCATGCACGCAGGCCGGTGGGAGAAGAAGATTCTGCAAGGCGCGGAACTGCGCGGCAAGACGCTGGGCATTCTGGGCCTGGGACGCATCGGCCTGGAAGTGGCCCGGCGGGCCAAGGGCTTTGGCCTGGAGATCATCGGCAGCGACCCGTTTGTGTCTGCCGCCGTGGCGCGCGAAAATGGCATCAAGCTGGTGACTCTGGAGGAGCTGATTGCCGGATCGGATTACATCTCGCTGCACGTGGGCCTGACGCCGCAGACCACCGGGGTCATCAACGCCAAGACGCTGGCGGCGATGAAGAAGGGCGTGCGCATCATCAACTGCGCACGCGGCGAGCTGATCGACGACGCGGCGCTGGTGGAAGCGCTCAAGAGCGGCCAGGTGGCCGGCGCAGCGCTGGATGTGTTTGCCAAAGAGCCGGCCAAGGAGACGCCGTATGCGGAGTTCGACCAGGTGATTCTTACCCCGCACATCGCCGGCTCGACGGGCGAGGCGCAGGAGGCGGTGGGCATTCAGATTGCGTGTCAGGTGCGCGATTATCTCAAGCTGGGCGTAGTGCAGAATGCGGTGAACCTGCCTTCTCTGAGCCACGAGGAGTACGTGGTGCTGGCGCCGTACATCGACCTGGCCGGGCGGCTGGGCTCGTTTTTGGCGCAGGCGGGCAAGGGCGGCATTGAGGCCATTGATCTGGTCTACAGCGGCACGCTGGCCGACGCCAAGATCGACCTGGTGCGCAATGCGGCCATCGCCGGATTGCTGGAAGGCTCGGAGAATGTGAACCGCATCAACGCGGCGTCGGTGGCCGGGGAACGCGGCATCCGCATCCACGAAGAGAAAGAGGAGAGTCCTCGCGGCGGCGCAGCCACTGTGTTGGCCATCAAGCTGCACACAGCGAAAGGCGAGAGCCGCGCCACAGGCACGGTGATTCACGGCGAACAGCCGCGGCTGCTGGAGTTCGACTCGATCGACATCGAGACGCCGCTCGAAGGCAATCTGCTGGTCTGCCGCAATCTGGACGTGCCGGGCGTGATCGGCAAGATCGGCACCATCCTGGGCGAGCACGGGGTGAACATCGCCAACTTCGCGCTGGGTCGTGAGCGCGCCGGAGCCAAGCCTGTAAAGGCGCTCTCCGTGGTTCAGGTGGACGCTGCTGTTTCCGACAAAGTGCTGGAAGCGCTGGGAACCATCGAAGCGTTGCTCGAAGCCAAGCTGGTCAAGCTGCCTGAGGCGGGCTTCTAACTTCCGGTTGGAAGCGATTCGCCTCAGTCAAAGAGAAAAACCACCGCCAACCAGCGGTGGTTTACAATTGGAAACAAGGACGGATGAATCACGATAGCTCGCTATGGTGGTTGAGAAGAAAATCGAGGAAATATGACTTTAATTCGTTGGATTGTTTGGTTTGTTGTTCTTTTGCACATACAAATATTGTATGCAGAAGAACTCTCCGTAAGAATTCTCGATTCCTCTGGATTTGCCATGTCTAAAGTCGAATTGACAGTACGATCTTTGGATATGGTAAATGCTAATCCATTACGATCTTATACAGATTTGGATGGTAGGACGCCGGCTTTTCGATTAAGTTCTGGTTTATATCAAATAACTGCAACCAGGAAAGGCTTTATGAACTCCGTTAAAGAAGTTTTTGTTGATGATTCAACGGAAGAGATTGTTTTAGAAATGAGAGTAAGATCGAATATAGATGTGATTGTGTTAAAGAATCCTGATACACCATCCACAACGAGGCCAACCAATAGAGATGAGCATCAAGTTGGCTTGAAATTAATTTTAAATCAACCTCCCAAAAGTCCGATCGCTGGAATGAGAATTCTATTCAGGGACTCCGAGGGAAACGGCCAACGATGGATTCAATCAGACTCTGCGGGAAGGATAACTATTGATTTGCCTGAAGAGCCGACTTATGTTGTTTTACCAATGGTCGTTATTCCAATAGATAGAAAGATATTCATTTACTTGCTCCTCGAAGATTGTGCCACGCCGGATCCGTTGGGAATTTACCCGCATGGTGCAATATGCGTTCCTATTAAGAATTCTTCTGCGACAATTGAGGTCCCGGTTACTGTGTCAAGCGAAAGTGTGCCATGACCAGCCAGGCACTTCAGGTCTCGATTTTGAGAGCTGGAAGACCATCGATCAATTTTTAGACAAAAAACCACCGCCAACCAGCGGTGGTTTTTCATTGGATGAAGCAGATTCGCTCTTTGCGCTGGGCCGCGAGCGCGCCGGAGCCAAGCCGGTAAAGGCGCTCTCCGTGGTGCAGGTGGACGCTGCTGTTTCCGACAAAGTGCTGGAAGCGCTGGGGAAGATCGAAGCGCTGCTCGAAGCCAAGCTGGTCAAGCTGCCTGAGGCGGGAGTGTAACGAGTTCACTGCAGCCGCAACGAAAGAGAGAGGCCACCACAAACCAGCGGTGGCCTCTTCACTTTGAGCAGTACGTGTCTAGCCGAAGAGGCCGGAGTGGCCGAGCCAGCTTCGGAGATAGGCAACCTGGCCCAGGTGATAGGTCTCATGCCAGGCCAGTACGCAGATGAAGCCGCTGACCTTTCCGTCCGGGCTGGGCGGTCCGGGAGGTGCAGGAGCGGCCAGCGCCTCAGGTGTTAGATCGCTCAAGGCGGCGTCCAGCGCGGCGGCGGAGTCGCGCCACAAGGCCAGCAGCGCCTCGGGGGATGGGTAGCTGGCGCTCTCGCCGATCTTGGTGGAGCGGGCGAAGGCCTCGATGCCGGGGCAGGACCAGTTGCCTCCCACGCGGTTGATGATTGCATGGCGGGCCCAGATTACGTGGCCTACGATCCAGGTGATGTGATTCGAATGATTGCCGGGACGGCCGAGCCATTGCTCGGGCGTGAGATCGGCGACAGCCCTTTGCAGGAAGCCGGTGTTTTGGGCGAACTCGCCGGCGGCGCCGGCGATTGCGGCAGGAACGGGCATGAAGGAGCCTCCGAGGGGAATTGGGTGTTCAAAATGCGTTTAGACAGGGATACACGATGGGACAGGGAGAGGTCAAACCGGGAACGCCAGCTTGCAGCGGCCAGCTTTCAGGTTGTCTATAACGAGTCGAAAGGAAGCGATGCAAAAGGCACAGGCGTCAGGGTCGGGACGCCTGTGCGGAGGATTCCGCCAAACACCGCAACTTACGCCCTGCTGAGGTAAGCGCCTTCGCTGGTGTCCACGCGGATTTTTTCGCCTTCGTTGATGAAGGCGGGCACTTGGACCACGAGGCCGGTTTCGGTCTTGGCGGGCTTGCTGACGCTGGAGGCCGTGGCCGACTTGAGCCCCGGCTCGGTCTCGACGACGGTCAGCTCAACCGCCGCGGGAAGGTCGATGCCCACGGCCTGGCCGTCGTGGTAGCTGACCTTGATTTGGAGGTTGGGCGTCAGGTACTCGATGGCGTCGCCGAGCGTGGAGCCCTTGAGCACGGTCTGCTCGAAGTCCACCGGGTTCATGAAGTAGTAGTCGTCGCCGTCGGCGTAGAGGAACTCCATCGAGACCTCGTCCACCACTACTTTTTCAATGGCGTCGGCGGAGCGGAAACGGTGCTCAAGGGCTCCACGCTCGGCGACGCCATCGAGTACCTGACGCCCAACCTCCAAATCAAGGTCAGCTACCACGA
>JBKQRH010000028.1:0-63401 GCA_052326045.1 Occallatibacter sp.
AGTTGGCCGCGGCCCACGGGAACCAGGAAGAAGACGTTCCACATGACGATGGCCAGCCGCTCGCAGAGGGCGCAGAGGCCGTCCAGGTCGTGGGCGTTGTGGCGGCTGATGGTGGAGTGGACCTGGATGGGAATGCCCGCCTCGTTGGCCCACTCGATGGCCTGGATGGTCCGCGCCCAGGCGCCGGGAAGGCCGCGGAAGGCATCGTGAATCTCGGGAGTCGAGCCGTCCAGCGAGATGCCCAGCCGGACTAGGCCCGCTTGTTTTAGGTTTTGGATTGCCTCCCGCGTCAGCAGGGGCGTGGCGCTGGGGGTGAGCGCCACCTGCACGCCTTTGTCCGCGGCGTAGCGGATCAGCTCGAATACATCCTTTCTTTTCAATGGGTCGCCGCCGGTGAAGACGAAGATGGGCACGCCCATGGCGGCGATCTGGTCGATCAGCGCACGCCCCTCGGCGTTAGTCAGTTCGTCGGGATGGGCGATGGGCTGCGCGGCTGCGCGGCAGTGCTTGCAGGCCAGGTCGCAGGACTGGGTGACCTCCCAGATGGCGAGAAAGGGCGTTTCGTCGAAGTTCAACCCGCCGCGAGCGGGAATGGTGTGCATCGGCTGCATACGGCCTCCGGCGGAATCGCGGCTGGCGGGTCCAGAGACTGGTTCCGCGCCGGGGATGGAGCAATTTTCCCAATTATTAAAGAAAACCAAGACACTGCCGATAGCATAATTACCCCGTGGGAGGAAACTATGTTGGAAGCTTTCAGCAGAGCCCCATGAATTGAAAAACCGCTCTTGAGGGCCACGATTCCGCTCCAGAAGAGCAGCCTCGGCGCTGCGCAAGCTGTGATTGGGATCACTTCATCTCGCTCAATCGGCTGCCCGGCCCTCTCCCGCTGGACAAATTCCCGAAAAGGGCGCACAATTCCATCTCTACTGAATTATTGCCCAGAAACCTGCGTCTTTTATTGATAGTGAGATGGTTTCCGGTACGCTGGAAACTGAACTCCATGCCCTCCCGGCGTGATTCATGCCACGCCGACCTGTGCCGTCGGGCACTGCGATCCGATGGCGACCCTGCTAATTTGTATTGCCGCATCATCAGGAGGTTCCCATGGCAGCCGTTATCAAGCCAGGTTGGAGCAAGCCCTCCACCATCCTCTTCGCCTCCGAGATTCCCGCCAATGAGAAAA
Source organism: Occallatibacter sp. (assembly GCA_052326045.1). Taxonomy (GTDB): domain Bacteria; phylum Acidobacteriota; class Terriglobia; order Terriglobales; family Acidobacteriaceae; genus Telmatobacter. The sequence goes on from JBKQRH010000028.1 coordinate 1,184, forward strand.
CCTTTGCCTTCGCACTTGCGCAAGCCGCCGAGTTTGGCGCCGATCTCATCCTCTTTCACGCCTATGACACGCTGGTAGTGGCGGAATCGGAGACCTCCGGTATCCGCTACTACGACTATGCCGCCGCCGCCCGCGCCGCAAAGAAGAGCCTTGAGCCTCTGGCCCAGCGCGTGCGCAAGGCTGGCATCCGATGCGAAATCGTGGTTCGACCGGGAATGCCCGCAGACCAGATCCTCACCTTCCTGCGCGAGCGGGAGGTGGACCGCGTCGTGATGGGCACTCACTCTCCCGGCCCTATCGGCAAGCTGCTGGTGGGCTCGGTGGCCGAGGCCGTTCTGCGCACCGCCAAGGTTCCGGTTTGCATCGCCGGTCCCGACGTGGTGGATGGCAGCTACCGCAACTTTGCCACCCGCGCCATCCTGTGCGCCGTAAGCCTGCAGGAGGCCAGTTCCATGGTGGCCAGCTTTGCCGCGGAGCTGGCGGCCCAGCACAACGCGCGCCTGATCCTGCAGCATGTCATCCGGCCCCAGGAGCGCGCCGAGGTTCTCGCTGATCGTTCCATAGAGGATATCGAGACCGAACTGCTCTCGATGATTCCGCCTGATCTGCACGACAAGATTGCCGTGCAGGTCATCGTCGTACCCGGCGATCCGACCGAGGAGCTGCTTTACCAGTGCAGTGCCCAGCAGGCCGATCTGATCGTGCTGGGCGCGCAGGGCGCATCGGCCTTTGCCGCCATCACCCGCCACGGCGTGGTGTACAAGGTGCTGGCCCACGCGCTCTGCCCGGTGATTACGCTGTCGCCGGCCATGCTGGCCGAGTGCGGCGTCAAGGCAATTAGACCTCGTTCGTCCGAGGTCTATATGGCCGGCGTTTTTTAGAGCCGGCTCACCAGCAGCGAACCTGGAAGGGCGGGTTTCGGCCCGCCCGCCATGGTCAAGGGGCATTGCGCCTTGAGCGGGCGCTGCCCCTGTGTTTCCGGCAGAAAGGTTGCACCGCGCCGCTGCTCCCGCTATACAATTGCCCGAGTTGTCCAAAGAGCGTGGATGAGCGCGAGCGTGAGCTTTCTGGCGGTGGATCTGGGCGCATCGAGCGGCCGGCTGATGAACTGCCGCTGGAACGGCGATCGCTTCAGCCTGGAAGAGATTCACCGGTTTCCAAATGGCGGCGTGCGCCTGGGTCCCGATCTGCATTGGGACGTGCTCAGAATCTGGGCTGAGATTCAGACCGGGCTGAAGAAATTCAGCGCGCTCCATCACGATCTGCCGGCTGGGATCGGCGTCGATGCGTGGGGCGTCGATTATTGCCTTCTCGACGACCGGGACCGGCTGATGGGGAATCCATATCACTACCGGGACGCGCGGACAAAGGGCGTGCCGGAGGCCCTGAATCCGGTGATGAGCGGGCGCGATCTGTTCCGCGCCACCGGCGTCCAGACGATGGAGATCAATACCGCTTTTCAACTGGCCAGCATGGCGCTCCATGGGGACCGCCGCCTCCGCCATGCGCGCTCCCTGCTTATGATTCCCGACCTGTTCCAATTCCTGCTATGCGGGGAAAAGAAAGCCGAGTATACCGAGGCCACAACGACCCAGCTCTACGACCTCGGCGCCCGCAGCTGGTCGTGGAAGACTCTCAAGAAACTTGAACTGCCCCGGCGCATCTTTCAGGAGGTTGTTCTGCCGGGCGCGATGCTTGGAAGTCTTCAGCCCGGCGTGCGGTCCGAGTGCGGATTCCCGGGCGGATTCCCGTGCATCTCGGTGGCTTCGCACGATACCGCCAGCGCGGTCGCGGCTATACCTGAGTTAGATGACTCCAGCGCCTTTCTCAGCAGTGGAACATGGAGTCTGATGGGCGTGACCGTGGATGAGCCCAATCTGACCGATGCCGCCTTTCTTGGCGGGTTCACCAATGAGGGAGCGGCGAACGGCGGAGTCCTGCTGATGAAGAACATGACCGGCCTGTGGATTCTGCAGGAGTGCGTGCGGACCTGGGAAGCGGCCGGGAAGCACTATGACTGGGCCGGGCTGGAAGAGGCGGCGTCGAAGGCGGCCGCTTTCCGCTCTTTCATCGATCCATCAGCGAGTGAGCTGCAATCTCCACCGGATATGTGCGCGGCCGTGCGTCTCTATTGCGCTCGCGGCAAGCAGCCGGTTCCGAATACCGCCGGCGAAATCGCCCGCTGCGTCTTCGAGAGTTTGAGCTTTTCCTATCGCGAGGCGCTGGAAGATTTCGAGCGAGTTACCGGCCGCGGCATCAGAACGATTCGCGTTGTGGGCGGCGGATGCCTGAACCGGTTTCTATGCCAGATGACGGCCGACGCAAGCGGACGCGAAGTGGCCGCCGGTCCGGTGGAGGCGGCCGCTTTGGGCAATGCGATGGTTCAGGCCGTGGCCACCGGCCGGCTGAACAATCTTGCCGAGAGCCAGGCGGCATTGAAGCGGTCCGTCGAGTATCAAGCCTATTCGCCCGCACACGGAAGCGCATGGCGGGAAGCGTTCGAGCGCTACAAGTCCGTTGTCGCCCGCGGCCGGAAAGCGGAGCATCTATCCAGCCGGGCGCGAGGCCGGGTCAAGAAAGTAAACTGAAAATAGCGAGGAAGAACAAATGCCGGCATATGCAATCCCGGAAGTTGTAACTCCAGAGCCGGTCGCACGGGATGAAGTTATTCTGGTTGCGAACGGCGATCTGCGCCATTCGGCGAACGAGGTTTGTTGGCCCGCGCAGGCAGCCCTCGAACAGATGCTGGCGGAGGCCTTCCTGGAGGAAGGCATCAAGCTGCGCAGGGCTCATCCGTACGACCCGAGACTGAAGCATGGCTTCATCTACAGCCAGCGCATGGGCATGGATGTCTTCGAGCATATCCATCCCGATGCTCCGATCGTGGTTGCCGAAGCCGTATGGCAGTACAGCAGCCATGTGCTGGCCGGACTTATCTCGCATCGCGGCCCCATTCTTACCGTGGCCAACTGGTCCGGCCAATGGCCGGGGCTGGTTGGAATGCTGAATCTGAATGGATGCCTGCGCAAGGCTGGAGTGCGGTTCAGCACGCTCTGGAGCAAGGAATTCAAGGACCCTTTCTTCAAGAGAGGCTTGCGGCAATGGATTCGGGACCGGCAAGTTACGCATTACGCTTCGCACGTGCATGAGTTCGTTCCGGCGAGAGTGGAAGATGCGGAACGTACTCTGGGCGCCGCGCTGGCCAGGCAGTTGCGCGGCCGGAAGGCGATTCTCGGAGTCTTCGACGAGGGCTGCATGGGCATGATGAATGCCATCGTGGAAGACTCTCTGATGAATCCCGCGGGCATCTACAAGGAGCGGCTCAGCCAGTCCGCCCTCTACGCGGCCATGCGTGAAGTCACCGCGGAGGAAGCGGGGAGGGTCCGCGCATGGCTCGATGGCAGCGGAATCCGCTTCGTTACGGGCGCCGATGAAGCGCGCGATCTTACCGATGTGCAGATTCTCGATCAATGCCGGATGTACATCGCCGTTTTGCGCATGGCCGATGAGTTCGGCTGCGATGCCGTTGGCATCCAGTATCAGCAGGGGTTGAAAGACCTTGTTCCGGCCTCCGACCTAGTGGAGGGCCTGCTGAACAATGTCGAACGGCCGCCGGCTTATAGCCGCGACGGACGCGAACTCTATGCGGGCAAAGCGCTGCCGCACTTCAATGAAGTAGATGAATGCGTGGGTGTGGATGCGGTAGTTACAAACCGGGTGTGGTCGGCGATGGGGCTGGATCCTGCAACCACCTTGCACGATGTCCGCTGGGGCGAGCGATACGCCGCCGATGGATTCGATGAGTTTGTCTGGCTGTTCCAGATTTCAGGAGCCGTGCCGGCCTCGCACCTGACCGGAGGCTATCGCGGCGCGGTAAGCGTGCGCCAGCCGGCGATGTATTTTCGCCTCGGCGGCGGAACGCTGACCGGCGTTTGCAAGCCGGGCGAAGTGGTCTGGAGCCGGGTGTATGTCGAGCATGGGCGTCTCAACGCAGACCTGGGCCGCGCCACGGCCATTTCGCTGCCCGGGGAAGAAACTCGCCGCCGCTGGAACGAAGTTACTCCAGAGTGGCCTGTCATGCATGTGCTGCTGCATGGCGTCGACCAGAACCAGTTCATGGCCCGTCATCCTTCCAACCACGTGAATGTAGCTTACGCGCCGTCAGCCGAAGAGGCCGATCGCGCGCTGGCTGCAAAGGCTACGATGTTTCACGAAATGGGCCTTGAAGTTCACCTTTGCGGGGTAGAACTTTAGGGCCTGTTAACGCCTTTGGGCGGCGCAGCGGCGGGCGCATTCGCCGCGGCCGGGCACGGCGCGCCTCCGCACAGCGCCCCGGTAATCCCCTTGCCCTCGGCGATGGTGTAAATGCGGTCCACGGCGGGCAGCTTGACAGACTCCTTGACGCCGGATGGCCAATGAATCTCCGCGGTCCCGGCGTCGGTCGCGTCGCCCAGGCCGAAGTGCAGGCGCGGGTCGTTGGCCGAGATATAACTGCCGCTGTCCATCACGTCCTGGCGCATAGTCATTCCATTGGCCTTCAAATACACCGTGGCGCAGGCAGCGTCGCGGGGGCTCTTGGGTCCGCCCACCAGCTTCATCTCCACCCAGTGATGATGGTCGGGATTCACGTTCCGCAAGAGCGTGGGCGGAGCGTCCATGTTGTTGATAATCACATCGATCTTGCCGTCGTTGAACAGGTCGCCAAAGGCCGCTCCGCGGGCCGGGATGACCACCGCCAGCCCCGAGCCCTTTACCGGCGGAACGTACTCGAACCGCCGTCCCCTTCCGTTTGTTTCGGGGACGTTGTGAAACAGGAGCGGCCTCTCGGCCCAGGTGGTGCCCCAATCGTGCTGGTCCACCTGGGGATAGACGTGGCCGTTCACCGTGAGCAGGTCCAGCCAGCCGTCGTTGTCGTAGTCGATGAAGGCGTCGCCCCAGCCGACAAAGGGGATCGTGGTCTGCGCGACCCCGGCCTTGTAGCTCACATCGGTAAAGCTCGCGTCGCCGTCGTTGTGGTAGAGAACCTTGTAGTCGTCGCCGAAGTCGTCGACAAAAAGGTCCAGCAGCCCGTTGTTCTCGTAGTCGCCTACCGCAATGCCCATGGAGGCAATCTCGCGTCCGTCTTTGTTCAGCGCGAATCCGGAGATGTAGCTCTGGTCGTCGAAGGTCCCGTCGCCTTTATTGATGTAAAGATAGTTGGGCTCCGAGTCGTTGCCCACTATGAGGTCCGGCTTGCCGTTGCCGCTGAGACTCACAAAGATGGTGCTGAATCCGTAATAGCGATCCTTGTCTTCCACGCCGGCCTTCACCGTCACGTCGGTAAAGGTTCCGTCGCCGTTGTTATGAAAAAGGTGATCGGGTTCGCCCGGCAGCCCGCGAGGGCCGCAGTTCACCGCCGCGCCACGATACATGCAACTGGCATACCCCACCGCCTTGGTGCCGGCAATGGGCAGGTTGTCGCGGTCGAAGTGCACATAGCCGGTGACATACAGGTCCAGCAGCCCGTCGCCGTCGTAGTCGCCCCAGGCCGAGCCGGGCGACCAGTTTCCCAGCGTCACGCCGGCCTTCTCGGCCACATCGGTAAACGTCCCGTCATGGTTGTTGTGGTAAAGCCGGTTTTTGCCGTAGTTGCCCACATAGATGTCGGGCCAGCCGTCATTGTCGTAATCGGCGACCGAGCAGCCATAACCCCAGCGGTCGTTCTGCACGCCTGCCTTGGCGCTCACATCGGTAAAAGTGCCGTCGTGGTTGTTGCGGAACAAGGCGGCATGGGGCGGCGTTTCCTTGCCGTCCAGCGCGTCGAAAGTCGAGCCGTTCACCAGGTAGATCGACAGCCAGCCGCTGTTGTCGTAGTCGATCAGGCAGACGCCCGAGCCGTTGGTTTCGACAATGAACTTCTTCTCCGGGACGCCCATCTTGTTCGTCCAGCCGGAAAGTCCCGCTTGCCTGGTGATGTCCTGGAAGACCACCGTGCCCTTGTCCACAAACCCGCCTGCGGTGATGGGCCGCTTCTGCTCGTCGTAGACCGGCGCAGCCCCCATGCCCCCGGCGATGCCGCTCATGCCCTGCTGAGGCTGCGGCGCTTTTTGCGGCTCTGCCGGCTGCTGGGCCTGCGCAAGCAGTTGCGGTTGCGTGCCTTGCGACTGATGGGCCGGCGGAGTCTGGGCTTCTGCCTGCGCCGGCCAGATGGGCAACGCGAGCATCTGGGCCTGAGTCTGCTGCGCTTGTAGCTGCGGCGCCTGCAGCGTCAGGCTATCGACGGGGATGCAAAGAACGGCAATCAGGATGCCGGAAAGAAGTCCGCGAAAAGGCAACAACAAGAGTCCTCCACAGCTTGCAGTGTATCGTATGGATGCTGTTGCATACCGATTGGCGCTGCAGGCCGCTGCCTCGCATCTCCACGCGTCAATTCACGAAATGTCATAGAATTGTGCGCCCCGTCCGGTTATACTGGATGGCAAGGCGGCGCGCACCCGGTTGCGCTAGCTGGAAGTGAGGTGCGTCTTCAGCAATGACTCAGGCTCACTGACGTTCGACGTTCCACCATCGGAGACTTCCCGGTGGCGCGCGGTGGCCCGTGTGCTTCGAAGTCCCATGGACGCCTTGGGTTGCGCCCTCCTTCCCGCCTACTGTGCTCTCTGCGGCTCCCCTCTGCCGCGGCTTTCCTCCGTGCCAATCTGCGATGCCTGCTGGACAGAGTTTCCCGTCCAGAGCGGCCCCATGTGCGCGCGCTGCGGCGACACCCTTGCCGCGCCGGCGCTGGCCTCGGGTTCGCCAGTGGGCACATCGTCCGCTGCGCTCTGCAAGGCCTGCCGTCTTGCCCCGCCGCCCTTTGTGCGGGCGGTTGCCTACGGGCTTTACCAGGACCGCATGAAGGATGCCATCCACGCGTTCAAGTACGATCGCCTTTATCCCACGGCCGGCGGATTGGGCCGGATGCTAGCCGAGGCCATTACCCAACTGGCTGCCGAGGCGCCGGCCGAAATGCTGGTGGTTCCCGTGCCGCTGCACCGGTCGAAATACATCCAGCGCGGCTTCAACCAGGCCCGGTCACTGGCCGGGCACGCGCTTGGTTCTCTGCGCAAGACGCACCCGGAGTGGCGGCTCACGCTGGCCTCAAGCACCTTGATGCGCCTACGCGCCACCCAGAGCCAGGCCGGCCTCACGTTCCGCCAGCGGCGCATCAATGTGCGCGGCGCCTTCTCGGTCTCCGACCCGGCCGCCGTCACCGGAAAGCACATTCTGCTCGTCGACGACATCTTGACCACCGGCGCCACGGCCCGCGCTGCCGCCCAGGCGCTGGTTCAGGCGGGAGCGGCTTCCGTGTGGGTGGCCACGCTGGCCAGGGCACGCCGGACAAACGGACTCAGCCGCGGCTCTTATAACCGTTTCACTGAAGTGGAGGACAACCAAGTTTTAGCCGGCCCGCCGCGGCGGGAGCTGGCGGCTCGCAGCGGCGAGCAAGATGCATTCAGTTATCCATTGCACGACCAACCATCTTTTTAACGAGGGAAAAAGAGATGTCGCTGGGAAAAGCCATGATTCATGCCCGCAAGCAAAAGTCCATCGCCAAAGCTGCGGCACTGGCCGGCGACCACGCGGCCGGATATTACAACGTTCAGGCCAGCCACATCCTGCAGATGCCCGTTCTGGTGCTCAACGCCTCCTATGAGCCCATCAATATCTGCGGCGCGCGCCGCGCCCTGGTGCTGGTGCTCAAGGGCATCGCGCGCACTGAGGAGGAGCACGGCCTCATCCTTCATGCCCAGCGCAGGCACATCGCCATGCCCTCGGTCATCCGCCTGCTGGAATACCGCCGCATCCCTTACCAGACCCGCGCCCTCTCGCGCAAGAACATCCTGCTGCGCGACCGCAACACCTGCCAGTACTGCGGCGATGTGCTACCCTCCGCCGATCTGACGCTGGACCACGTGGTTCCCCGCTCCCGAGGCGGCAACTCCACGTGGGAAAACCTGGTGGCCTGCTGCCACCCCTGCAACCGCCATAAGGGCAACCGGATTCTCAGCGAGATTGACGACATGATCCTGCTGCGCGAGCCGCGCCCCTTTTCGCTCCACACCAGCCGCCAGATCATGCGCATGCTGGGCCGGGCGGACGACCGGTGGCGGAAGTACCTGTTCTATTGAGGGAATAGGGGGCTGGGAGTAGCGCATAGGGCGCCTGAGGCCTGCGGGAACGTTGATCAACCAGTAACTGCCGGTCAGCCGGTAATACGCCGACCACGTGCTTCGGGCGCAGGTTCATCACGGGAATGCGGACTATAATCCAAGCCATGACGCCGCCAGAGATAATTCTCGACCGCTACGTCAGAGAGAATTTCCCGAAAAGTTACTCCGGAAAATTAGACGTCGAGCGGATCGGCTCGCCATCGTTTCGAACGTTTCTGTACGGTCTTCAAATTGAGACGAACGATGCGCTCCGATTGGAAAATGCGAATGCATCTGGCGGCGTCGTGCACCCACCATTCCATTTCGACTACCTTCACGCGACCGTCACGAATGCACACGCCATTCCGCATGAGTGCTTCTGGTTCATCGCCTTGACGTTGCCTTTGATCAAGTCCGTTGTGGATGTCTCAAAGCGTCTAAGCAGATCGTCGGTTGTCTTGCAACTTTTGCACCTTGACTCGGGAGCCTTACGGCCGGACATTCTCTGGGGTTATCTCGGCCAAATTCAGTTGATGTTCCTCACCTCGCATGAATACACCCATCTGATTCACCAGCACACCGCGAGACGAGAAGCCAGCGGAATGTGGACCGAGTTGGTGCCCGAGACCACTTGCGGAAGTATGGATTCCCAAGTTGAGGAACTCGACGCGGACGGATATGCCGCATATCTCCTTTTGACTTTTCTCCTTCGCAGCGAGCGACGACAGCGCGCACTGATCCAATTGGGGCAGGCAAACATGCCCACTACCGATTGCGATGAACTGATTTTGTCTTGTTTTTTCTTGGCGCTGATGGCTTTCTTCCGCACGCTATGGCCTGAGAGCATAAGGTTGCCCTTGGATCAGTTGAGGCATCCCCCAGTACCGGTAAGGATCGATTATGTGATCCAGGTTGCGAAGATGTGGTGTGGCCAATTTGGCATTGTTGAGCAATCGTGGTTCACATCACCGCGCCTCCAAGATCTATTTCACGCAGCAGCTTCAGAGGTCGACAGGACCAACAGAAAGGGTTGGGATGCGCAGATAACGCTCCTATCTAGCGCGGACGGTGATCAATATCGAAATCTGTTATTCGAGAAATCCAATAAACTGCGTCGGCGCGAGTGAGAGATCGATCCGCCTGAAATCTTGGGAGCATAGTCGCCAACTCGGAAGTTGCCACTCGGTAAACACGGCGGGGCAGGAATCGACGGTCGGCGGGGGTGTATCCGCGTCAGCCTGCCGGCAGCGTGACGTTGTACTGAGTGGCAGCGTTCCGTTGTAGCCAGCACCCTACTCCCTATTTTTTCGGCTGCGCGTCCGGCTGCTTTGTGCCCGGCGTAATGTCCTGCCCCTCATAGATGATCTTGCTGGTTGATCCAAACTGCTTGTAGTCGGAGTACTTGACGATGTCCCGGATGTGAACGTCCTGGGCCATGTAACCGCTGCCGCCGCTGAAGTGCAGGACGCCCTCGCCCTTGGTGTAGACCGGGAACCAGTAATGGCCGTCCACCTGCTGCCGCCAGGTCATGAAGGGCGGATGCAGGTCCTCCTGGCCCTTTTTGGTGTCGTCGGGAACCATCCTGCCGTTGGTCACCACGATCTGCAGGTCGGTGGCGTCCACCCAGATCCGACCCAGCAGGTAGCGATGCTTCTTCTCGATGACTTTGGGGCTCACGTCGAAGACGTAGCAGTCCACCTCATCCACTTTTTGCCGTCCCACATACTTCACGTCGTACTGCCCGATCTCCTCGGCGGTCAGAACAAAAGGGTAACCGTGCTGGATGTCCTGCAGGTCGGAGGGCGACATCTGGACCCGCCGCAACGAGTTCTCCGGCGCGAAGACCACCTTTTCCGTCCGGTTGCCCGAGGGGTCGAAGATCACGTCGTCCACCTCGTACCACTCCCCATCCACCTTGTTGTCGTCGTCGATGGTCTGCACCCGCGCGATGCGGCGGTAGGTGTACTTGTTCAGGGCCCGGCGGAACTCGCTCTCCTTGGCGGCAAACTGGCGGATAATCTCCTCCGGCGCCACGGCGGGCGCGGTGATGTCCATCCGCCCGAAGCCCGCGTCCAGCGCCATCGGCGTAAAGCCGTCCTTGCCCTGCGCCGCGGCGGCCAGGGCACACCCCGCGGCCACCAGCAACGCCATCCAGCAACGATTTCTCATTCTTTTCTCTCTCCCCGCCGCTCTTTAACTGGGTCTGGAGCCTACAGCAGATCGTACTCCGGGAATCCCGCAGGCTACTAAGATATTAGACGCATGCGCGCAGCCGCCAGGTGGCTTCAGTCCACAACCCGGCCCTTCCGTGCCAGTTCTCAGGCGCAAGTCCTGGAACTTCTGCGCGCGGAACGCGTAAAGTGCATTTGGACGTGTTGGGCCGGAGGACGCGTGAAACTTGAAATAGAAGATGTGTCCAAGCAGTACCGCAGGGGTGTCCTGGCCCTGCGCTGCTTCAGTCTTGAACTGAAGCCGGGCGTGCTCGGCCTGCTGGGGCCTAACGGCGCGGGCAAGACCACGTTGATGAGCATCCTGGCGACCATTACCAAGGCCACCGAAGGCAGGGTTCTTTGGAACGGCGCCGATGTGGCCGCCAATCCGGACTCGCTTCGTTCCGTGCTCGGCTATCTGCCGCAGGACTTTGGAGTCTATCCAAACCTGAACGCGGTCGAGTTTCTTCAGTATCTGGCCGCCGTAAAGGGTCTCGATGCCTCAACCGCGGCGCGGCGCATCGAGGAACTGCTGGAACTGGTAAACCTGACCGAGGTGCGCAAGCGCCCGTTGGGCGGCTACTCCGGCGGCATGAAGCAGCGGGTCGGCATCGCGCAGGCGCTGCTCAACGATCCCCAGTTGCTCATCGTGGACGAACCCACGGCCGGCCTGGACCCTGAAGAGCGCGTGCGCTTTCGCAATCTGCTCTCCGACCTTTCGGGTGAGCGCATCGTCATCCTCTCCACGCATATCGTCTCCGACGTGGAAGCCACCGCAACCGATATCGCGCTCATCGCCAAGGGCTCGCTGGTGGCCCATGCAACGCCCGAGGCGCTCTTGCTCCAGGTAGAAGGCAAAGTGTGGGAGTGGGTGGTTCCAAGCGCCGATCTGACCCAGGCCAAGCAGCAGTTCCTGATCAGCAGCACCACCCGCCGCAGCGATGGCGTGCACGCGCGCGTGTTGGGCGAAGATCCGCCGCCGGGCGCATCACTCGCCTCGCCCAATCTTGAGGACGCCTATCTTTACTGCCTCTCTCAGCATCGCGCCGGAGCCACAGCATGACCCGCGCTCTCTACCACCTGGTGCGTGCCGACTTTCTTGAGCGCGTGCGCCGCTACAGCTTTCTGCTCACGCTGGGCTTCTCAGTCTATCTGGGCTACGCGGTCTACTCCGGACAGGTGACCCTGCAACTGGACAAGTATCGCGGCGTGGATAACTCGGCCTGGCTGGGCTCGGTCGTCGGCATGGTCGGCTCCGTCTGGCTGTCGCTGGTGGGCTTCTACATCGTCAAGAACGCCATCCAGCGCGACCGCCAGACGCGCGTCGGCCAGATTCTGGCCACCACGCCCATCAGCAAGGGCTTCTACACGCTCGGCAAGACGCTCAGCAACTTTGCGGTTCTGGCCGCGATGGTGCTGGTGCTGGCGCTCGCGGCCCTGATGATCGATCTGTCGCATTCCGGCGCTGCGCACATCGATCTCTTTGCGCTTCTTGTTCCGGTGCTTATCTTCGGACTCAGCTCTGTGGCCGTGACGGCGGCGCTGGCCGTGTTGTTTGAGAGCCTGCCGGTACTGCGCGGCGGCGCCGGCAACGTCTTCTACTTCTTCTTCTGGACGGTTCTCATCACTCTCGGCGCGATTGCCATGGAGAACAGCAAGTCGAGCGCGGCCGCGCATCCATTCGCGGACTACACCGGCCTGGTCACCATGCTGACCCAGATGCAGGCCCAGCTCCGCGGCCTCGATCCACAATACAACGGCAATGCTTCGTTCACCGTCGGCGGCCTGAACCCGACCACGAAGACGTTTCTCTGGACCGGCATTCAGTGGAACAGGGATCTGCTTCTGAGCCGCGCCTTGCTGCTTGGAATTGCACTCGTTCTGGCCCTGCTGGCGGCTGTTTTCTTTGACCGCTTCGACCCGGCGCGAGCCGGATGGCTGAGCGAGAAGAGCGCAAAACCCACAAAGAAGCTCAAAGCCGGCCGGACCGCTCCCAATGGGATCGCAGAACAAAACGGCCGCGATCTGCCCCAGGCGCGCCATGCCTTGCCGGCTCTCACGCCGTTGTTGCGCGCAGAATCGAACTCTGGATGGGGAGCCGCTGTTCAAACGCGTTTCTTTTTGCTGGTCGCCGCCGAACTGCGCCTCCAACTCGTCGGCCACAGGTGGTGGTGGTATGCGATTGCGGCAGGGTTGTTCATCGGCTGCCTGGCCTCGCCGCTTGAAATTGCGCGCTCCGGCGTCATCGTCGTTGCGTGGTTTTGGCCGGCGCTCATCTGGTCGCAAATGGGCACGCGCGAGGCGCGATTCTCCACCGGCTCGCTCGTTTTCTCAGCCCCACGAGCCGTGCCGCGCCAGTTGCTGGCCCTGTTCGTTGCAGGCGTGCTGGTAGCCGCGCTCACCGGCGGCGGCCTCGCGCTGCGCCTGATCATTGCCGGCGACTTTGCCGATCTCGCCGCGTGGGCCGCGGGAGCGCTTTTCATCCCCGCACTGGCTCTTGCGCTCGGCGTCACCACCGGCAGCCGCAAATTCTTTGAAGCTCTCTACACCGCGTGGTGGTATGTCGGCCCGGTTCACCACATTCGCCAACTCGACTTCATGGGCACCACGGTTCAATCCAGCACGCCCGCCGTCTATCTGGCCGCCGCTGCTCTGCTGGTGGCGGTCGCCTACGCCTGGCGAAAGGTCCGGCTGGCCTACGCGTAACCCCTGAGCGATGTGGCAACATTGCTGACTGTCTCAGCAGCGCGGAGCGCCGCAATCCTGGATTCCGTAGAATAGCCGTGTAGCTGCTTTTGCGGAGCAGGATGGCATTTACCGAACAATACGATGTCGCCGTAGTCGGCGCCGGTCACGCCGGATGCGAGGCGGCGATGGCGGCGGCGCGGATGGGCCTGAAGACCACGCTCATCACCATGAACCTGGACCTGATTGCGCAGATGAGTTGCAATCCGGCCGTCGGCGGCGTGGCCAAGGGGCATCTGGTGCGCGAAGTGGATGCGCTGGGCGGCGTGATGGGCGAGGTGGCCGACGCCGTGGGCATTCAGTTTCGCCTCCTCAACACCTCCCGCGGCCCCGCCGTGTGGAGTCCGCGGGCGCAATGCGACAAGCAGCTCTACCGCGTAAAGATGCGCGAGGTGCTGGAGTCGCAGCCCGGCCTGCACATCCGCCAGGCCGAGGTGGTGGGGCTGGTGATCGACGAGGGACCTGGAACTGAGGGACTTGGGACTGAGGGACTGAACGAGATGGTTGAGCTTCCTCGTCCCACACGTCCGCAGCGGCGGGTATTGGGGCTGAAGCTGCGCGACGGCCGCAAGCTGCTGGCCGGGGCCACCATCATCACGACCGGCACGTTTCTGAACGGACTGATTCACTGCGGCGAGGAGCGCTATCCGGCCGGCCGCAGCGGCGAGCCGGCCAGCGTGCTGCTGGGCGAGGCCCTGCGCGCGCTGGGGCTGCGGACGTGCAGGCTCAAAACAGGGACGCCGCCACGTCTGGACGGCCGGACTATCCGCTGGGAGGCCTTCGAGGAGCAGCCAGGCGACGCGGAGCCCACGCCCTTCAGCTTCCGGACTAAGAAAATCGTCCAGCCACAGGTGAGCTGCCACATCGCTTTCACCACCCCGGAGACGCTGCGCATCATCCGCGAGAATGTGCACCGTTCGGCCATGTACTCCGGGCAGATCCAGGGCATCGGCCCGCGCTATTGCCCTTCCATTGAAGCCAAGATCGTCACATTCCCCGACAAGACGCAGCACCAGTTCTTCCTGGAGCCGGAGGGGCTGAAGACCCACGAGGTCTACGTCAACGGCATGTCCACCTCGCTGCCCATGGAGGTGCAGTGGCAGATCGTGCGCTCCATCCCCGGCCTGGATCAGGCGGAGATGCTGCGCCCCGGCTACGCCATCGAGTACGACAGCGTGGACGCCACCGAGCTGGACCGCGCGCTGCGCGTCAAGGCCTTCACAGGCCTTTACCTCGCCGGGCAAATCAATGGAACAAGCGGTTACGAAGAGGCTGCCTGCCAGGGGATCATGGCCGGCATCAACGCAGCCCTCTGGCTCAAGGGCGAGCCGCCCTTCACCATGGACCGCAGCGAAGGCTACACCGGCATCCTGATCGACGATTTGATTTCGAAGGGAACGAATGAGCCCTACCGCATGTTCACTTCGCGGGCCGAGTTCCGGCTGCACCTGCGCATTGACAACGCCGACCGGCGGTTGACCCCGCACGGCCGCCGCCTGGGGCTGATCGGCGACGAAGCCTGGGCCGAGTACGAGCAAAAGCAGGCGCGGATGGACGCGCTCAGCCGCTTGCTGACCACGGGTAAAGTGGATGCGGAACGCCTGGCCGCCGCGGGATTCGGCGAGCTGACGGCGACCGCCGGCCTGACCTGGGCGCAACTGCTCAAGCGGCCCGAGGTGACCATCGAGGCGGTGCTCGGCGCTCTGTGCGAAAGCCTCGCCCAGGAGCCCCTGCTCGCCGAAATGTCTGGCGTGCTGCTGACAGGACAAGATCAAAACCAAGACGCGAGAGCCGGGACGGCCGTCCTGCGCGCCACCCTGCGCAACGAGGCCCGCGCTGTCGAGACCGAGATCAAGTTCGCCGGCTACCTGGAGCAGCAAAAAAAATCCATCGCCAAGCTCAAGGCCGCCGAATCTCACGCCATTCCGGAGTGGATCGAGTACAGCGCCATCAGCGGGCTTTCGCGGGAGATGCGCGAGAAGCTGGAACGGGTGCGCCCCGGCACCATTGGCCAAGCCAGCCGCATTCCCGGCGTCACGCCGGCCGCGCTCAGCTTGGTGCATGTGTCGATCCGGCTGCAGGGCGCCCGGCGGATGGCAAATTAGCGAGTCGGCAAATTGGCTTGGATCGCCAGGAGAATTGGCGGCGACGCCGCTCTACGGATTGCTTTTGGTGAACAGGGGAATGTGGAAGGGAAGCTCGGCATTGGACTGCTTTTTGGGCTTGGCGTTCGAGTCCTCTCGCAGCACGGTGCGTTGCGAGTTGATGCACAGCCAGCCGCCGCGCGCGTGCTCGAAGACGTGCGTGAAGACGCCCTTCTCGTCCACCTGGGCCGTATTGACCTTGTGGTGCAACACATACGTGCCGTTAGCCACGGCGATGTCGCCCAGCATCCGCACCGTGATCACCCGCTGATCCAGATGGATGGTCTTGTCCTCGCCGGTAAGCACTGTGGCCACCTGCTGGTTGCGGGTGGTAATGTCGCCCGTGGCGGAAATGTCCACAAATAAAGGAGATAACACCAGCTCCAGGCCGTACTGGTCGCGCTGGTTCACGGCGTTGGACCAGGAGTCCTCAATCTTCTGGAACTCCCGAATCTCCGGGCTTTCTGTGGACGTGACGCCAGGCTGGGCCGAAGCCGAAACCGGAACTGGAGCCGGACTCTGGCCCCCGGCAGCGCAGCAACAGAGAAGAACAGCAGAAAAACAAGCCACAACACGAGTCATACGCACCATGAACTCCACGACAGTTGTCAGTTTTCAGTTGTCAGTCGTCAGTTTGTCAGTTTCAAAACCGTCCAGACTTGGCGCTGACCACTGAAAAGTGATCACTGACTACTACGATGATAGCTCTTGGACTCGGGTAACAGGCCAGACGGGAGCGTAAAAAAATGGACCCAACTCCACCTAGGGCAGCGCTTGCAGCCGCTCCGGCTCGTGGAGCGTGACCAGGGACTCTTCGATGGAGATCCAACCGTCCTTGCGGAACTGGCCGAGAGTGCGGGTGACGGTTTCGCGGGTGGTGCAGGCCATGGAGGCCATCTCCTCGTGGGTGAGCAGCAGCGGGAAGCGGTAGCCACCATCGTCCAGGTGTTCGCCGATCTGATGAGCCAGTTCCAGCAGCAGCCGTCCCAGGCGGGCGGCCACAGTCTCAGCCAGCGCAATGCGGCAGGCATCCTGCAGCGCGAAGCGGTACTCCTGGCAGATGCACTGGACGGCGCGCATCTGGGCTTCCTTGTGGCTGCGCAGGAAGGTGAGGAACCGGTCGCGCTCGACGGGGCGGAGTTGGGCGCTGGTCAATGACTCGGCGGAGACTTCATAGACGCCGTGGGAGAGAACCGCGTACAGGCCCAGCATAGAGCCGGGTCCGGCCACGCGGACGATCATTTGACGATCATCAGTCCGGCCCGCGGTCAGCTTGAGATAGCCGCCGCAGATTAAATAAAGGCAGCGGGCATCCTCGCCCTGACTGAACAGTGCAGCCTGCGCGGGCAGCGAGATGGTGCTGGTAACCAGCTCAAGATCGGCCAGAACCGCGCTGCCTAGCGAACAGAACCAGCCGGGGCGGCGATTGGCGCAGGCCGCGCATCCCACCGGAGCCTGCCGGGTAAGGTGCTTCTGCCGCGTTTGCGTTCCTCCCAAGTTCTCTGTGTGCGCCATGGTCTTGCCCCTTTCGGCGCTGATCGAGCACCTTCGCCTCTGCCGCTTTCTTCGCCCTGCATGCCGTCGCAAGGGCTCACTCTGAGGGGAAAATACTTTGGGCCTCCAGGAAAAGAGGCTCTTGCTCCAGGCAAGTTTGCCGGAGAAGCTGTCACCATGGATGTGATGGACCTCACGTCTATGCGGGCCTTCGCCGGGCACAAGCTCTTCCCAGCCGGGAACCAGGCAGATCGCCCAATTTGCACTAAACCGGCCCCGGCCCCGCTCTCGGCTGAGCGGCAAGGAGACTTTAGGCCAGCCTGCAGTCGGAGAACGCCTCAGTTTGCCGCCAGTCCCGGTCCCATCCGGAAAAAGTGTTCTGTTTTGCATAGTCGGAATGCCACATTCCTGCTGTTCTGCTGGAAGCGGCGTTCCCCTTCTTCTGGCGATTCCGGGCGCAAAGCGGGGACGGCGTACGCACCGGAGTTGTGGGTTGTCCCTAGTTAGGCTTGAGATTCGCTTAAACCAGGAATCCATATCACTTTAGGGTAAGAAATTCAGGTCTGGAGTTGGCCTCTCAACGATATGTGACGAACGTCACAATTTAGTGTACAAATGAGAGCTAGGATGCAGCATATGAAGTGATGCTCCGCACAGAGAGAGCACCTTCCACAACTGCGTGGCCGGCACTCCAGCCGCCGACTCGGCCTTCCCCTGAGGAAACTTTGCCGTTCTGAAACGCTGGAGGCCGGCGCCGTTGTATGCGAAAGTGGTTAGGAGAGCACCAAAGGCGGTATTCGATGCATAGAGACGGACCTGTAACGCGATTGCCGATGGGTGCGGCTCCGGACAGTTGGCCGGGACTGCGAGTTTGTTCGATGTTGATGCTGGGCGCAGCTCTGCTGTGCGTTCCCGTGCTGGCGGCTCAGGCGCCCAAAGCCGGGCCAGGCGACAAGCCGGCTGCCGCGCAGGCCAAGGAAGCCGCACCTTCTGACTTTGTGGGCGCGGATATTTGCGCTACCTGCCATGAAGAGGTAGCCAAGGGGTTCGCCAACAATCCCCACGCCAAGATGGTGCTGATGCACGGCGATGCCGGGGCCACTTGCGAGAATTGCCACGGCGCGGGCAAAGCACACGTTGAGGGCGGCGGGGACATCACCAAGATCTTCGCTCCGGCCAAGGCCACAGCCAAGGAAGTGGACGAGAAGTGCCTGGGCTGCCATGCGGGAGCTCATCCCAACTTCGATCGTTCTCCTCACGCCAAGGCCGGCGTAGGCTGCACGAGCTGCCACAGCATCCACGCCAAAGGAGACAGGGAAGATCTCCTAAAGGCTGCTCAGCCTACGCTCTGCTATCAGTGCCACACCGACGCGAAGCCGGCGTTCGATATGCCGTTCCACCACCGGGTGAACGAAGGTCTGGTCAAGTGCAGCGACTGTCACGACGTTCACGGCACCTTCGGGAACAACAACCTGAGGTCCACAGCCGATCAAAATGCGATCTGCACCAAGTGCCACACGGAGACGCGTGGGCCTTTCGTGTACGAGCACGCCGCGGTCAAGGCGGAGGGGTGCCTAGCGTGCCACACTCCGCATGGTTCCCAGAACGCCCGGCTGCTGAACATGCCGAATATCAACACGTTGTGTAACCAGTGCCATAGCCCGGTCTCCGCCGGGACGGTTCACGGGATGAACGCAGGATCGTCGGAGATCACGCCCTGCATTAGCTGCCACACCTATATCCATGGGTCCAACATCAATGCGGCGTTCCTCAGGTAATGGAGCTGCGCCGCGCCGTCCAGACCCATCGGACGGCGCGGCACCGATCCGGGATCAACCTGGCGCAGGAGTTCAAGGTTTCGATGTCAGCAACCATGTTTTTTCCCAAGCGAGGCTTCGCATGAAGAAGATAGGCTGGTTTTTCCGGCTGTCCAATCAACGGCCATCTCCCCAAACGATCCAGCGCATCGCCGGGGGAATTGGAGTCTCTCTTTTACTGATGGCGACAGGCATCGCTGCCGCCCAAAAGCCGGCGCCCGAGGCACAGCCGGGTGTTCCAGAGGGGTATACGGTCCATCAGACCGCGGACCTGGGCGGGCGCATAACCAGCAAGTCGGGCAGCGGGGCCATGTACGACACGCTGGTCAATATGCAGTCCGGGCCGCGCGTACTTGGCGAGACCTTCGAGATGCATGCGCTTCCGGGCAAAAAGGACCCCCTTTTCGATTCCCTCAGGGCCATCAGCAGCGGGTTCGGCGGCGATCCGAACAACTTCGCCAAGCTGGATTTCTCCAAGGGCAGGATCTACGAGTTCTCGGGAATGTTCCGCCGCGACCGCCAGTACTTCGACTACGACCTGCTGGGCAACCCGAATATCCCCGGGGGACAGTCGATTCCCATCGGGCCCTCCAGCGCGCCAACCGGCTCGTTTGCCTGGCCGCAGGTGGAACAATCGCCGGTGATGTTCAACACGGTGCGCCGCATGACGGACACCAACCTCACGATCTTTCCGATATCGAAGCTGACGTTCCGTGTGGGGTACTCGCAGAATATCTTCCAGGGCCCGACCCTGAGCCCAAGTGGTTATCAATTCGCCAAGTACGATGCCGTGCTGCAGGAGTATCAGCGCAACAGCACCGACGATTTCACGGGGGCAGTCGACTGGAAGCCCGTGCGGGACACCAGGGTGACCTTTGAAGAGCAGATCGACCACTACAAGGCGGACTCCTACTTTACCATGGCCCCCGGCGACTTCAACGTGCAAGAAGCGGACGGAACACCGGCGGCCCTTGACGATTTTGACAGCCGGACGCCCTACCCCAGCAGCGCCTGCAATGCAAACAGCATGGGCAGCACTCCCATGCTCTCGGCGCCGCAAACCCCCGGTGGCCTGCCGGTCATCAATGCGGCATGCGCCGTGGTTACCCACTATCTGCGCTCGCAGCCGACGCGCATCCTCTATCCCACGGAGATCCTCCGGCTGCAAAGCTCCAGCATCAAGAACGTCTCGATGAACGGCGATTTCCGCTACACCAACGCGAACATGAACCTGCCCAACTACTATGACAGCTACCAGGGTCTGAACGGGACAACTCGCTCGCTTACGTATACGGCCATTGCGAAGGCACACCGTGCGGTGGTCGCTGCCGACTACGGCATCGTCTGGCAGGCTATGAAGACGGTCAGTCTCTCCGACCAGGTGGACTTCTCCAGCGTCCACCAACCGGGTACCACCACCATGACGAGTGTGACCACTCTGTCGACACCCGCTACTGCGGGAAATGAAACCATCAACTACGCAGGCGGGTTGATCACTACTACCGGCGCCGCTGGCGCCTCCACTTTTGAAGGCAGCGGCGCGATCGGCGCCCCCGTGCTGGGCTACTTTGGCCAGAACTTCCTGACCAATAACCTGACCGGGAGCTGGGATGCCTCGTCTCGCGCCACGCTCTCGCTCACCTATCGCCACGGCACGCACACCATCGCTCAGGGCATTCCTCATAACGCTCCATTAGCCGTGGGTGCGACGGCAAACGGAACAGTCACCATTAACGAAGACGGTGGAATCTTCAACGCCGCGCTGCGCCCCACCGCCAATTGGAATGTCAATGGCACGGTCGAGGTGCTCTACGCCGACAACGCATTCACGCCGGTCGGCCCGCGGCAAACGAAGCACTACAGAGTGCATACCACGTACAGGCCAAAGCCCTGGGCGACGGTATCGGGCGCCTATAACGACCTGGAACGGCATAACAACACGAACAACAACCAGAGCGCTGTCGCTGCGGGCGATGACCCCTACGAGGGCCCGATCGATCATGTGGATCACAGCCGGGTTGCGAGCCTGGGCGCGGTGCTGTCGCCGAATGAGCACTATGGGATCGATTTCAATTACTCCTATAGCGATGTGTATTCTGCGACCAACATCTGCTATGACAACGGCGCCACGAGCACTTTGCCCGGCACTGCCTCGACCAACAGCAGCGGAGCACCGAATGTATGCCCTGGCGTGTACACCAGGGGGTCGACGACCCAGCTCGCCGACTGGTTTGCCAGGGACTTCATGGATGCTCCTACGCAGTACGCATCGGTGGCCCTCACGACATCCCCCGTCAAGACCATCCACGCCAATATTGGCTATCGCATCAGCGCCGTGAGCGGCAACCAGTTTTTCAACGATGCGCGAGCGGTCAACGGCTCGCTCGACTCGAAGTATCAGTCACCCTTTGTGAATGTTGCATGGACGGTCCATCCTGGATGGATTTGGAAGGCGGAATACAATTACTACGGTTACGGCGAGGGCGGCCCGTCCGGTCCACAGTACTGCAGCACGTCAACGTCTGTGACATCAACGGTTGCTCCTTGCACCTCTTTTTCTCAGCCGACGGGTCTGACCGAATCGCCTGCCGGCCTGAGCGCCCCCCGGAACTTTCATGCGAATAACGTGACCATTGGAATGCATTACGAGTTCTGAGCGAAACCGCAGTTCCTGTGAAAATTGTTGGGGTGGACCGGGGGCTGGGGGTTTCGCCAGTCCACCCTTTTTTGCGCTTGCGCGGCTGTGCCGCATTGCTCCGGCTTGCGGAAGACGATTCTGCTTGCCCCTTGGATCGCCGTCCCGGCCGGCGGCAACTGCTGTCGGAGGCCGAAGACGAGAAACAATCCACGCGGCCTGCGCGGTCCCGCGTACAATAACCGTGGAAATGCTTGAGGAGTTTCTTGCATGACAAAGACAATTCGATCCCTGTTGGCGTTGGCCACTGTAGTGTGTCTGGCCGGCGCCGTGGGCTTCGCTCAATCCGCAGGCGAAGCGACCTACAAAGCCAAGTGTCAAATGTGCCATGGCGCCAATGGAACCCCCAGTGCGGGTATGGCTAAATCCATGGGCGTGAAGGATGTTTCCGATCCGGACATCAAAAAGCTCACCGCGGACCAGATGGCTGCCTCCGTCAAGAACGGCAAGGGCAAGATGAAGCCGATCTCGGGACTGACCGACGCGCAGATCAAGGATGCGGTAACTTTCTATCGCGGCTTGCACCGGTTGAATCCACAGCCGTTGCCGCCCGGCCTGTAAGGGCCGCGGACGGCCGTCACAGTCCTGCACATGGTGAAACCGCGATAGGTGTGCCCAGAGCCGCGGCTCCCAAGGGTTGATTTCCTGAAGAAATCAATACCTTGTACATGGCCTTTCCGGATGCGGTCATCGCTGTTTCGCGCTCATCGGCGGACCATTTTGAGTTTGGGGGACAATGGTGTCACTGCTGCAAAGATTCCGCGAAAGCCTGGTGCGGCCGGCTCTGTTCTTCGGCAATAACCCCATCAGCCTTGCCGGCGGAGCCATCACCAGTGCCGCCGGCGTGACCATGATCGGCTATTGGCTGGTGGAGCTCTTCGGCCGGCCCAACGACAATCCCTACCTCGGAATCATCTTCTTCCTGCTTCTGCCGGCTCTGTTTATTGCAGGGCTGCTGCTGATCCCGATAGGCGTGTACGTGCGCCGCAGAAAGCTCCAGAAAACCGGACAGATTCCTGCCGAATTCCCCAAAATCGATCTCAACGACCGGGTCTTCCGCCATGGTCTGGACATCGTGCTGGTGGCCACCATCGTCAACCTGCTGGTCGTGTCCATGGCCAGCTATCGCGGTTCGGCCTACATGGATTCGCCGCAGTTTTGCGGCCAGTCCTGCCACGTGATGCATCCGGAGTACACGGCCTACAAGATCTCCGCCCACTCCCATGTGGACTGCGTAGCCTGCCACATCGGCTCGGGCGCGCAAGCCTACTTCAGCGCCAAGGTCAACGGCACCAAGCAGCTTCTTGAGGTCGCGTTCGATCGCTACCCCGCGCCGATTGAATCGCCAGTGCAGAATCTGCGCCCGGCACGGTATATCTGCGAGGGCTGCCACACGCCGGCCCGGTTTGTCGGAGAAAAGCTGCTGGTCAAGTCCACCTTTGCCGACGACGAGAAGAACACCGAGACCCAGACTGTCGTGGTGCTGCACCTCGGCGGCCAGGATTCGCTCTCCCATCTGACCGGCATTCACGGCGTGCATCTCGGCCACATCGAGTACATCGCCACCGATCCCACCCGCACCGCCATCCCCTGGGTGCAGAAGCGTAACGCCGATGGCTCGGAGACCGTGTTTGCCGCGTCAGCCCTGAACGGCGCCGTTCCCAAGGGCGAACGCCGGCTGATGGACTGCATCGACTGCCACAATCGCGCGGCGCATACGTTCCTGACCGCTGAAGACGCGCTCAACCGGGCCATGGCCGACGGCGCCATCAGTCCGGAACTGCCCTGGGTTCACAAGGAGGGCCTGGAACTGCTCAAGGCCGCCTACGCCTCCGAGGCCGAGGCTCGAACCCGGATACCTCAGCAGCTTTCGGAGTTTTATCGCGCCCAGCATCCCGAGGTGCTGACTGCGAAGGCAGCGCTGATCAAGCAAGCGGGCGACGAACTGGCGACCCTCTACAGCCAGAACGTGTTTCCCTTTATGAAGGTGACCTGGGGAACGCACCCCAACCACATCGGCCACATGAGCTATCCGGGCTGCTTCCGCTGCCACGACGGCGACCACGCGGCCAGGGACGGCTCCAGCATCACCAATGACTGCGCGGCCTGCCACAACCTGCTGGCCGTCGACGAAGCCAGGCCCAAGGTTCTGGCCGATTTAGGAATTCAATAATTTTCTTCGGTTAGCGTATCTTGCGCGGCAGCGGCACAAGCGCAGGCACTCGCTGTGCGTACTGCTCGTAGACTTCTCCAAATTGCAGCTGCATCCACCGCTCTTCAAGCCGCAGTTTGAACCACAGCATCGCGAAGAGGAAAGCAAAAGCCACCAGGCCACGAACCTGCGCAATGGCGATCGCCGTGCCTAGAAATCCGGTCAACAGCCCGGTGTAAATCGGATGGCGTACCAGGCCATACGGTCCGCCGGTGATTAGTTCGTGGTCACGCTTGATCGTCACCGAGCTGCTCCAGTTGCTACCCAGATACACGCGCGCCCAAATCGCAAAGCCAAGCCCCAGCACACTTACCACCGCGCCAATCCAGAACCAGGCAGTCCAGTTGGTTTCAGAAAGATAAGACTGGTAGAGCACGGGAATGGGCAACCGGGGGCACATCAGGAGAACAAATACGAAAGGAAACGTCACGGCCCGTACGATCCGCGACACAAGCGGCTCAACCCGTTCGTTGCTCTTGGCGCCGCGCGCCGCAAATTGCCAATAGAGAAAATAAACCACCCACAGCGCGGGAAAGAACCAATCGTAAAAAAGTCTCACGACGCCTCCATACGGCCGTTACTCAAGCGGTATACGCATACAACGCATCACCTGTTCCCAATCGAGCGGAAGATCGATGTGGTAGCCTTGATTTTCATTTTGAAGGAGCTAATACCCGATGCATTCCACCCAGCCTATGCACTTCAATCTTGTCGCCGCGGCCCATGCCGCCATGATCGAGCACGGATTCCTGCCGGAGTTTCCCGCCGGAACCGATGCCGAACTAGCCGCTATTCAGGCCCATCCCGCCCCACCCGCCGTCCCCGGCATGCAGGACCTGCGCGGCCTGCTCTGGTCCTCCATCGACAACGATACTTCCAAAGATCTGGACCAGATCGAGTGGGCCGAGCAGTTGCCCGACGGCCGCATCCGCGTGCTCATCGGCGTGGCCGACGTGGACGCGCGCGTAAGCCAGGGCACGGTCATCGATAGCCACGCAAAGAGCGAGACAACATCGGTCTATACCGGGGTCAAGGTTTTTCCCATGCTCCCCGCCGAGCTCTCCGAGGGCATTTCTTCCCTCAACGAAAATGAAGACCGCGTGGCGCTGGTCATCGAGTTTGCCGTGGACCCGGCCGGCACTGCCTCCGGCGGCAAAGCCTACCGCGCCCTGGTCCGCAACCGCGCGCAATTGGCCTACAACGGCGTGGGCGCCTGGCTGGAGGGAACCGGCCCCGCGCCAGCCAAGGTGGCTGCCAGCGCCGATCTGGCCGCGCAGTTGAAGCTCCAGGACGCAGCGGCCCAGCGCATGGTGGGCGGCCGCTTCCAGCATGGAGCGTTGGATCTGGAAACGATTGAGACCCGGCCCGTCATGCTGGCCGAGGAGGCGGTCGAGATTGCGCGTCTGGAAAAGAACCGCGCCACATCGCTCATCGAAGAGTTCATGGTGGCGGCCAACGGCGTCATCGCCAGGACCTTCGAGAGCGCCGGCGTGGCCTCCATCCGCCGCATCGTGCGCACCCCCAAGCGCTGGGACCGCATCGTCGAAGTGGCCGAAGGCCTGGGCACGACGCTGCCCGCCGAGCCGGACTCGAAGGCCCTCAACGACTTCCTGCTGGCGCAGAAGCAGAAGGACCCCGACCATTTCCCCGATCTCTCGCTCACGGTCGTCAAGCTCATGGGTCCCGGCGAATACGTGCTGGTCAAGCCCAACGAGGTCTCGCCCGGCCACTTCGGCCTGGCCGTGCAGGACTACACTCATTCCACCGCTCCCAACCGCCGCTTCCCGGACGTGGTGACGCAGCGGCTGATGAAGGCCTGGCTGGCCAAGGCGCCGCAGCCTTACTCCGAAGGCGATCTCAATGCCATTGCGACCCGATGCACGCTGATGGAGGACAGCGCCCGCAAAGTAGAGCGCGAGATGCAGAAGCGTATCGCCGCGGTCGTCTTGCACCCGCGCATTGGCCAGAGCTTCCCGGCCATCGTCACCGGCGTCAACAATTACGGCACCTTCGTCCGCACCCTCGATCCGCACGTGGAGGGGATGGTGGTCAGCGGCGGCAAAGGGCTGGACGTAGGCGACAAGGTAACGGTCAAGTTGGTCTCCACCGATCCGCAGCGTGGGTTTATCGATTTTGCGGCGTGAAGAGCCGGGTTATTCCTTTGCCGGCCCCTGCACCAGCCCGATCAGGTGCCCTTCGGGATCTGTGAAGGCGGCGACGAGGCCGCCGCCGGGGATGGGTTGCGGGCCGAAGGCCTTCTTTCCGCCTTTGCTTTCAATGAGTTCCAGCGCGGCGTTCATGTCCTCAACCGCAACATAAAACGTGACATGTCCGCTGTGTTGCTCACGGGCTCCGATGCCGCCGTTGATGCCGGTACCGGGCTTGACCACCGAATACCAATCCTCGACCGGATCGATCTCCCAGTGGAAAACGTCCTGGTAGAACTTTTCCAGCAGCTTTTTGTCCTTGCCGAGAATCTCGAAATGGACGACCGGATGGGTATGGGGCATGGATGCGACCTCCTCGCGACTTGACGTGAAGGCCACTCTACACGGTCCCGCCGGGCAAAATCCAATGAAAAACCGTCGCAAAAAAATCATTTCTAATCCCGGCGCGGCAGACGGCGCCATCAAGGCCGCGGGCTGCGACCGGGGCTGGCTGGGGGAATTCTCTGCTCCCACGGAGGGGAGAATGCGTCTAATAGAGAGGAGCTGTGTACACAGTGAATCGTTGCTCTTAGAAGGCGCCGGTCAAAGCAGGCGCGAAGGGGGTGATTTATCCTTTAGGTAGCCCTCTCGTTCGATTCACCTTATTTTTGGTGAGCCGCCCAGGCGGGCTCCGACTTTGCAACTGGTGAATGGATGCGTTTAGGCTCTTTTTTTCTATATACAACGCTCGCGGCTGGCTTCGGCTTGGTGGCGTTGTGCTCCACAACTATTGCTCAGGAACCGGGCTCCGGGCTGACTGCCGTTGCAGAGCTTCCCGAGGCTCCACAGCCCCAGTTCGTGCTGGCTGAGGCTGAGCCGTTGGCGCAGCAACCTCCCGCCGTGCAAAGCCAGAGCACTCAGCAGCCCGCCCCGAACCCCACCCCGACCCCGAGCCCCGCCGCCCAGGGCAGTTCCAGTTCCCAAACCCCCGCTCAGCAGCCCGGCGCCGAAAAAGGCCAGCGCCAAAAAGCCGGACGGCCGATCGCCGCCCCTGGGATACAGACAGCTAATATCAGCGGCACTGTAACCGATGTGAACGGCGACCTCGTTCCCGGCGCCACGGTCGTTCTCGACGGCACAGTCCCCGAAGATCACCGCGCGATCACGGCGAACGATAACGGACTCTTTGAATTCGACGGTCTCAAGACGGGAACCCCCTATCACGTCACCATCAGCGCCAAGGGGTTTGTAAACTGGAGCTCGCCGGCCGTCATCCTCAAGCCAGGCCAGTACGAATTCCTGACGGACATCAAGCTCATGGTTGCAGGGGGGGTGACCTCGGTAAATGTGTATTCTTCCACCGAGCAGATCGCCATCCAGCAGGTCAGGCTCGAGGAACAGCAGCGAGTTTTCGGCATCATCCCCAATTTCTACGTCGTCTATGATCAGAACCCCGCGCCGCTCACGGCGAAGCTGAAGTTCGAACTCGCCCGCAAGGCCTACACCGATCCTGTTACCTTCCTCGCGGTCGGCTTCCTTGCAGGCATTTACCAGGCGGCAGCGATCCCCAACTACGTTGAGGGTGCGAGGGGTTACGGCGAGCGCTACGCCTCGATCTATGTAGACGGGGTTACCGACATCTACTTCGGCGGCGCCATCCTGCCAGCGCTTCTGCACCAGGACCCGCGCTACTACTACCAGGGCACGGGCACAAAGAAGTCGCGCGCCCTCCACGCCATCCTCAGCCCATTCATCTGCAAGGGAGACAACGGCCATAATGAACTGAACGTCTCGAGCATAGGCGGCGATCTGATCTCGGGGGCCATCTCGAACGCGTACTATCCGCAAGCGAATCGCGGCACGGGGCTAATGTTCGAGAATGACGCCATCACCACCGCTTCCCGCATGATCGACAGCCTGGTACAGGAGTTCATCCTGCGCAAGTTAACGCCCAAAGCCAAAAACAGACAAAACTAGAGCCTTTTCAGAACCGATTCCTCGTCTTCGTGGGCCCGGCAGCCTACTTCGCGGTCCGCTTGCCGCCACCCAGCTTCAGAGCGCGCAGCGCGGCCCGATTCTTCTCAATCAACGCGTAGCGCTGCTCCACGCAAGCGTGGCTGCGCAGCGGATCGGGGGGGGCGTTATTCGCTTTGGGCAGCAGTCAAGCAGGCTCCTTCACTTCGAGCCGCTGATCCGCCGCCACGTCACCAAGCTTTTGCACCGTCCCTGAAGGCCAGTGGATTTCTATTGTCCCCTTCAGCTCACTTCCCAGCCCAAAATGCAGGGTCAGGTCGCTGCTCGAAGCATAGCCCACGCTGTTCGTCACACATCGAATCTGCGTCCGGTTGGCAGTCTTCAAGCTAACCTGGGCGCCGATCGCGGAGCGATTGCTGCGTGTTCCTGTCAGCCGCAATTGCAGCCAATGCCGCATCGGGCTACGATTCCACCATAGCTCGATCGGCGCGTCCAGCGAGGTCACCGCCACGTCCAGGCGTCCATCGCGGTCAAAGTCGGCGAAGACACAGCCGCGATGCATGCGCGCCTGCGCCAGTCCCACTCCGGATTCGTTCGACACATCGGAAAACTTGCCGCCTTCGTTTCTGAATATCCGGTTGGTCATCGGATCGTCCGTGTCCACGCCGCTACAGGCCACAAACAGGTCAAGCCAGCCATCGTTATCCAGGTCCACCAGTCCGCATCCCCAGCCGCTACGAGGGTGGGTTAGCCCCATCAGTTTGGTCGGGATGCTCCCATCTTCAAACTCCCCGTGTCCCCGGTTCAGGAATACGTCAAACACCTCGCCTTTCAGCGCCGTCATCACCAGGTCAAAACGTCCGTCGCCGTCGATATCTCCGAAGTCCGCGGACATTCCCGAGATACTGCGGCCATCGCCGTTATAAGCCACGCCGGCGTCTAGTCCGATCTCAACAAAACCATGCCCTGTATTGCGGAACAGCAGGTTGCGCGCCTTGTCGTTGGCCACGAAAATCCCGGGCCGGCCGTCCCCCGCAAAGTCCGCGATGGCAATGCCCATCCCCTTGCCCAGAACTTCCGCCAGAGGTCCCTTTCCCGTCACCTCCGCGAAGGTTCCATCACCGTTGTTGTGGAACAGTTGCATCGGCTCCGCGGCATATTTTTCCGGCGGGCAATAGCGTCTCGTCTCCGCCGTCATGCCCCCGCAGATGGGATCGATTCCCGGCGACCATTCGCAATAATTGGAGATAAACAGGTCCAGCTTGCCATCCCCGTCGTAGTCGATCCACGCCGCCGCTATCGACCACAATCCGCGAACCGGCGGCAGATTCAGCCCCGCCGCCTCGGTCACATCGGAGAAGGTTCCGTCGCCGTTGTTGCGGAAGAGCTGGTTGCCATGCACACCCACGACAAACAGGTCCTCATGGCCATCGTTGTTGTAGTCGCCCACGGCAACGCCCATTCCGTAGCCCCGCCCCGCCACACCCGCCTTCTCCGTCACATCGCTGAACGTACCGTCGCGATTGTTCCGGTACAGGCGATTCCAATAGCTCTTGCCGGTCTTCTCAAGCTGGGGCATCGCAGCCCCGTTCACGCAATAGAGGTCGGGCCATCCATCTCCGTCGTAATCGATCACGCCGAGTCCTCCCGGCAACGTCTCCGGCTGATACTTGTTCCCGGTGGCTCCCGTGCGGAGCAGGAAATCCAGCCCATTGCCGGGTGCTCCGTTGACCATGATGATGGGGCTAGCAGCGGCGGCGGCCCATCCCCGTCGCGCCAGCAGGGCTGCGGAGAGCAATGCCGCGCTCCCGCGCACAAAGTCGCGTCTACTGGTGGCCATCGGAGTTCCCCTGCTCGCTGTTCTGCAGTGTCGAGTTAGCCAGACGCGCTGCCTCCTGGGCAGCCTGCCTGGCTTCATCCTCGCGGCCCAGTTTGCGCAGGGCGCGCGCCAACTGGGCGTGCAGCGCGCCCTTCGCATCCGGGTAACCTGCCGCCAACTGCGGCCCCAGGCGGTTCACCGCCTCGCTGGGCTGCCCCAACTGCCCGTACGCCACGCCCAACTCCACCTGTGTCCACGCGTCCTTGGGTTGGACAACAGCTAACTCCTTCAGCCGGGCAAGCGCCTCGGCATAGTCCCGTTCGTTCATCGCCATCTCGGCCAGCGTCCGCAGCGCCGAGGACAGGCGGGGACTCAGAGCCAGCGCCGCCAGGGCCGTGCTTCGCGCATGTTCCGTGTCGCCAAGCATCCTGTCCGCCTCGGCCAAACTCGCCAGCAGGCGGGGATCGTTTGGCCGCGACTTCAAAGCCTCCGTGTACTCTTTCTGCGCCGCCGCCGCATCGAACCGCAGGCGCAGCGCCACATCCCCTCGTAGTTGATGGAGCGCCGCTTCGTCGCCCGCCTTGCTCAGCCGTTCTTCCGCGCGCGACTCTTCGTTGCCATAGCAGACCTGAAGCCAAAACCCCGCCACTCGTTCGTCCGCCTTCAACCCCCGCTCAAGCGATGGAATTGCCTTTGAGCAGTCTCCAGTCCTGGCCAGCGCCACGCCCCGCCAAAGTGATCCCGGCCCATCAGCCGGCGCAACCGCGGGCAGCGCCTTCAACTGCTCCCAGCGTCCCTGCGCATAAAGTTCTTTCGCGCTCAGACCCGCTCCGCCATGCGGCGGCGCTGAAAGCAAGTTGCAAGCTCCTCCCTTTTCGCGCAGACACTGCCACAAGGTTCCAGCAACCTCAGGCCCCGGTTGCCTGGCCGCAGGCCAGATTGCCACCACTCTGCGCAGCTCTGACGGCGATCGTTCTCCAAGGCTTAGCAGCCGCTTCTCGGCGTCTTGCCAGTTCCCTTCCCCGGCTGCCATAAGAGCTTCAAGCTGGAGTGTCTCGGCTGCTTGCGGCTCGCGCCTCTCGGCCTGCTTCAGGCTCTCCTGCGCTTGCGCACTCTGGCCTAGTTCCAGTTGCGCTACCCCCAAATCACCCCAGATTCCCTGTTGCTCGGGATCGCGAGCGGCCGACTGCTTCAGCAACGTCTCCCTGGTCTCGCTGCCTTCCGGATGGCTCCATGCTTCGACGCGAAGTTCCGTTCCTTCTCCTTGCTTGGTGCTCAGAAATGACATCTCCAGAATGTGGAACCGGTCCAGGCAGTAGTTGGCCCATGCCGTCAAGTACTGCTCCTCTCCGCCAGAACGGGCAACCGCGGATTGGAAGGCCTCCGAGGCCATGGCAGGATCGCCCAGCGCAATCGCCGCTTCAGCCAGGTAAGCCTGCGCGGCTCCGTCATCGGGACGCGCGCCGGATGCCGCGCGCAATGGCCCTAAAGCATCGCGAGCGCTCCCGCTGCGCAGCAGGTCCACGCCCAGCAGCAGGTTGGCCATGTAGTTATGGGGGTCTTCTTTGACGATCTGCTTCAAGATCGGAATGGAGTGACCGTAGTCGGCCTGTTTGTGATAGGCGGTTGCGGCCTGTAGCTGCGTTGCAAGGTCGCCGGGCTCCGCCGCATCGATCGCCCCGGCGGCCACCGGCAACGCAATCGCGAGAACCAGTCCCCAGGCAGCCAGCATCCTTGCCGCGGAACGCCTCGGCCAGTGGCGGTGGGGCAAGCGCGGAAACTGGCCGTTGGATTCCCTCATCGCACCCCACCCCACCCGCAAAAAATGCGTGGAATCGTTCCTCTGCACGCTGAAGATTATCGTAACAGCCTGCTGAAACGCCCGGCAGGGCCAGACTCAGAGTTGTGAACTCAGCCGGCCGGCCTCAGGATGGCGTCGATGCGGGCCAGTTCGTCCGCGGAAAATTGCAGGTTGGCCAGCGCCGTCACGTTCTGTTCGATCTGCTCCACGCGGCTGGCTCCGATCAGCGCCGAAGTCATGCGGTCGTCGCGCAGCACCCAGGCCAGCGCCATCTGCGCCAGCGACTGCCCGCGCTGGGCGGCCATGCCATTCAAGGCGCGCGCCTGGGCCAGGCGTTGCTCGTCGATGTCGTTTTTCTTGAGGAACCCGTGCGGCTTGGAGGCGCGCGAATCCGCGGGAATGCCTTGGAGATAGCGGTCCGTCAAGAGGCCCTGCGCCAGCGGGCAGAAGGCGATGCCGCCTACGCCCTCATTGCCCAGCACATCCAGCAGGCCGTCTTCCAGAGTGCGCACGAACATCGAGTACTTCATCTGATGAATCAGGCAGGGTGTGCCGAGTTCGCGCAGAATCTTCACCGCCGCAACGGTCTGGCTTGCGCTGTAGTTGGAGATGCCGGCATACAGCGCCTTGCCGGAGCGCACCGCCTGATCCAACGCTTGCATCGTCTCTTCGACGGGCGTCTCCGCATCGGGGCGATGGGAGTAGAAGATATCGACGTACTCCAGGCCCATGCGCTTCAGGCTCTGGTCCAGGCTGGCCAGCAGATACTTGCGCGATCCCCAGTCGCCGTAGGGACCGGGCCACATGGTATAGCCGGCCTTGGTGCTGACGATCAGTTCGTCGCGATGCGGCTTGAGGTCAAGGCGCAGAATCTCACCGAAGTTCGACTCCGCGCTGCCCGGCGGCGGGCCATAGTTGTTGGCCAGGTCGAAGTGGGTGATGCCCAGATCGAAGGCCCGCAGCGCCATGGCGCGGCTGTTCTCAAAGACGTCGACGCCGCCGAAGTTATGCCACAGCCCCAGGGAGATGGCGGGCAGGCACACGCCGCTCCGGCCGCAGCGGCGGTACTGCATGGCGTCGTAGCGCTGCTCGCTGGCCAGGTACAAAGCACTCCTCCCTATTCAAAAACGGGGATACGGCCGATCGCATCCGCATCCCTAACTCAGAATCCCCTTGACGACAACTTCCTTCCGGCCGTCCGCGGGAGGAGATACGACATTTCCCTCGATCGGCTTGCCGTCCACGGTGAGAGCGATTGAATTGCCGTCGCCTTTGCGCTCGATAGAGATTTTGTACACCACTCCGCGGAAGGTGCGGGTCGCTGTGAATCCCAGCCAGTTCCTGGGGATGACCGGAGCGATCTCAAGCCCGTCCAGCGAGGTGCGCACGCCCAGGATCCACTGCACGATGGCGTAGTAGTTCCACGCCGCCGTGCCAGTGAGCCAGGAGTTCTTGGCCTCGCCGAAGGTGGGCGCATCCCTGCCCGCGATCATCTGCGCGTAGACGTAAGGCTCGCAGCGATGCAGGTCGCTGATCTCCTCGCGCGCCGATGGGTTGATGCGGCTGTAGTAGTCGTGAGCCTCGTCGCCGTGACCCAGCCGCGCCTCCGCAATGATGACCCAGGGATTGTTGTGGCAAAAGATGCCGGCGTTCTCCTTGTATCCCGGCGGGTAGGAGGAGATTTCGCCCAGGTTCAGGTAGTAGCGGGAGTAGGCCGGCTGCTGCAACACAATGCCGTGTTTGGTGGCCAGGTGCTTGCGCGTGGACTCCAGCGCCCTGGCGGCCAGACCGTCTTCCAGGCCGATGCCGGCCAGCACGCAATAGCCGTTCGTCTCGATGAAGATCTTGCCCTCTTCGCACTCCTTGGAGCCGATCTTGGCGCCGAAGTCGTCGTAGGCGCGCAGGAACCACTCCCCGTCCCAGCCATGCTTGCGGACGACCTGATCCATCTTGGCAACTTCGGAAAGGTACGTGGAGGCTTCGGCGTCGAGGCCGCGATGCTTGGCAATTGCAGCCAGTTCCTGGCCGGCGTGAACAAACAAGCCGGCGATGAAGACCGATTCGGCCACTTTGCCGTCCTTGTTGGTAGTGGTCTGGAAGCTCTGGCCCGGCGTGTCGGAGAAGCAATTCAGGTTCAGGCAGTCGTTCCAGTCGGCGCGCCCGATCAGGGGCAGGCCATGCGGCCCAAGCCGATCCAGCGTGTAGCGGAAGCTGCGCTGCAGGTGCTCGTAGAGCGGCGTTTCCGAGCCGGGCGCGTTGTCGTAGGGCACCGGTTCGTCCAGAATGCTCCAGTCGCCGGTCTCCTTCAGATAGGCCGCCACGCCGATGATGAGCCAATGCGGATCGTCGTTGAAGCCGCTGCCCACGTCGTTGTTGCCGCGCTTGGTGAGCGGCTGGTACTGGTGGTACGCGCCGCCGGTGGGCAATTGCGTGGCGGCCAGGTCCAGGATGCGCTCGCGGGCGCGCACGGGCACCATATGCACAAACCCCAGCAGGTCCTGGTTCGAGTCGCGGAAGCCCAGGCCGCGGCCGATGCCGGACTCATAGAACGACGCCGAGCGCGACATATTGAAGGTCGCCATGCACTGGTAGGCATTCCATATATTGACCATGCGGTTGGTGTGAATGTCCGGCGTGTTGACCTGGAAGACGCCCAGCACACTCTCCCAGTATTGGCGCAGCCGCTCGAAGGCCGCGTCGGCTTCCTTGGGATCAAGATACTTGGCGATGACCGGCTTGACCGTCTTCTTGTTGATGGTCTGCGAGCCGGCCGGATCGAACTTCTCGGCTACGGGATTTTCGTGGTAGCCGAGCACAAAAACAACCTGCTGCGTCTCTCCCGGCGCCAGGTCGAGCTTGACCTGATGGGCGCCGATCGGCGCCCAGCCGTGAGCGATGGAGTTGGTAAGCTGGCCGGCCTCG
The DNA here is from genome assembly GCA_052326045.1 of Occallatibacter sp. GTDB lineage: Bacteria > Acidobacteriota > Terriglobia > Terriglobales > Acidobacteriaceae > Telmatobacter. The sequence goes on from JBKQRH010000028.1 coordinate 35,332, forward strand.
ACGGTGGCAGGTTTATCCCAGCCCCGATAGTGGCCCAGGAAGACATCGCGCTGCGTATCGAAGCCGCCGCCCGGCGCGGAAGTTGCGAAGTAGGCGAAGTGGTCGCGGCGCTCGCGGTACTCGGTCTTGTGATAGATGACGCCGTCTTCCACTTCCACCTGTCCAATCGAGAAGTTGCGCTGGAAGTTGGTGCTGTCGTCCTGGGCGTCCCACAGGCAAAATTCGATGCTGGCAAAGGCCGAGATGGAGGCTTTGACGGCGCGCTTGTTGGTTACCGTGAGTTGCCAGATTTCAAGATTCTCGTCGAGGGGCACGAAATAGCGGGTGTGGGCCTCGATGCCTTCATAGGAAGACCCGATCGCCGTGTAGCCCATGCCGTGCCGGCAGGAGTAGTCCTTCAACTCGTGGCGCGTCGGCTGCCACGAAGGAGACCAGAACTCCTTCGATTCGTTGTCGCGCAAGTATACGTAGCGCCCGCCGAAGTCGAAGGGCGCGTTGTTGTACCGGTAGCGGGTCAGCCGCCGCAGGCGAGCGTCGCGATAGAACGAGTAGCCTCCCGCCGTATTGGAAATGATTCCGAAATATGCCTGGCATCCCAGGTAATTGATCCACGGCAAGGGCGTGTCCGGTTGCGTGATCACATACTCGCGGTTTAGATCGTCGAAATATCCATACTTCATGGTGAATGCTCCCTCAAAGAAACGTGCCGTCAGTATAGACCCCGGATCGAAACCTAATCAAACGATTTTGCAGAGCGCTTCAAAGTTCTTCGGAAAAGGCCCCACGGATTTGCGCGACGTGGCGCAAGTGTGAAAAAGTATCTGCGCGAGTGAAATATGGCAAATCTCCCGGTTTGCCGGGGATCGTTGCCAGGATTCAGGCAAATGTGAGAAACTTGCCCGTTTTCGCACGTATCCTGGACGCTTGCGCGAGGAGAAAATTCACATATGTCCGGTTCCCTGTTTCTGGCCCTCATCCATGCGCAATCCGGCATTAAGTTGCCGATAGCCGCAGTCCTTGCCGGCCTGCTCATCTTCCCGGCCGTTTTGGCGTGCGCGGCCGAGAGCGCAAGCCTGACCATCAAAGTCGATCAGGCGGGCTATCCGCTCGACGGTCCCAAGGTCGCGTTCGTCAGCGCCCCTGCCGCAACCTTCCAGGTTAGGCGTTCAAACGACAATGTGGTCGTTTTTGAGGGAAAGCTCGCGCCGCCCCAGGCTGACCCCAACTCCGGCGACCAGGTGCAGGCCGCGGATTTTTCCGGATTGCGGCTGGCGGGAACCTACTACATTGAGGTTCCCGGCGTGGGGCGCAGTTGGAATTTCGCAGTGGGCAAAAATGTCTTCGAGCACGCCTACTACATGGCCATGCGCGCCTTTTACGGGCAACGCTGCGGGACGGCTGTGGATATGGGGCCCGAGTTCCCCGGCTACTCGCACCCCGCCTGCCACCTGCATGGCGAATTTCACCCCTCCTCCGGCGCCAAGGGCCGGCGGGACAACATCGGCGGCTGGCACGATGCCGGCGATTATGGCCGCTACATGGTCAATTCCGGAATCGCCACCGGCACGCTGCTGTGGGCCTGGGAGATCTTCGGGCAGAAGATCAAGAACGTTTCACTCCAGATTCCCGAGTCGGGCAACGGCACGCCGGACATTCTCAATGAGGCGCGCTGGAACCTGGAGTGGATGCTGAAGATGCAGGACGACGACGGCGGCGCCTGGCACAAGCAGGCCAGCGAGTACTTCCCCGGCTTTATCGCTGCGGAGGACGACAAGCTGCCCAGCGAGGTGGTCGGGACCGGATCGGCTCCTTATAAAAGCACCTGCGCGACCGCTGACCTGGCGGCCGTGGGCGCGATCGCCGCCCGGGTTTACAAGCCTTACGATGCGAAGTTTGCCGCGCAGGCACTGGAGGCGGCGCGGCGGGCCTGGGCCTGGACCGAAAAGTATCCGAATGTGACCTTCAGGAATCCGCCCGGCGTGGGGGCCGGAGAATATGCCGATGCAAACTGCAAGGACGAACGGCTTTGGGCGGCGGCCGAGCTTTGGCGCACAACCGGCGAGGCGCCATATAGCGACTTTTTTCTGAAGAATTATGCGGAGTTTCTTCCCAGCCTGGATTCGCCTCCGGGGGAGAACTGGAAGACGTTGGGGCCGATGGCGCTTCGAACCTACGTCCTCTCCACGCGGAAAGGTGCGGATGCCACGGCGGTTGCCGCCATCCGGAACCGGACCCTGGCCGCGGCGCGCGCGATTGTGGAGCGGACTCGCGGAAATCCTTACCGCAGTAGTATGCAGCCCAAGGACTATGTCTGGGGATCGAATGGCGTTGCGGCGGATTATGGCGCGGAACTGCTGATCGCCAACGTGATCCAGCCAGACCCGAGCTTCGTGGATGCGGCGCGGGACAATCTGCACTATCTGCTGGGACGGAACACGTTTTCGCTGTCATGGGTGACGCAGGTGGGCGAAAATCCGTACCAGCACCCGCATCACCGGCCCAGCGGGGATGGGAAGCAGGACAAGCCCTGGCCGGGGTTGCTGTCGGGAGGGCCGAACGCGGGACGTGGAGACGCCGTGGTAGACAAGTTGCCGAAAGATTTGCCGCCAGCCAAGGTCTATGCCGATGAGTTGGGTTCATATACCAGCAACGAGATTTGCATCAACTGGCAGGCGTCGCTGGTGTTTTTGTTGGCTGGAGAACTGCAATAGGGAATCCGTTCCAGCATCCGCATCACCGGCCGTTACGGGGCATGCGTGACGCCAGGTTAACCGCTTCCGCCTGATGCCGGACCGGCGCGGTTTGTGCTTGTTGATGAGGGCCGCTGAACAAGAGGGACACGATTCATGAAACCGGAAACTCAAAAGCTGACGTTTGCCGAGAAAACGGGCTATGCCTTCGGCGATGCGGCCTCCAATCTGTTCTGGATGACCTTCATCTACTTTCAGACCAAGTTTTATACCGATGTCTTCTTTTACACTCCCGATGCCGCGCTGGAACGCTCGCTGCTGGAAAAACTGGCGGCGGCGCTTCTGCTGACGCGTGTTCTCGACATGGCCTTTGACCTGTCGATGGGCGTGTTGAGCGACCGCACTCGGACGCGCTGGGGGAAATTTCGCCCCTATCTGCTCTGGTTTGCCGTTCCCTTCGGCATCATCAGCACGCTCACCTTCACCACGCCCGGCTTCAGCCCCAACGGAAAGCTTATCTACGCCTACATCACGCTCTGCCTGATGATGATGGTCTATTCGGCAATCAATATCCCCTATTCGGCTTTGATGGGCGTCATCTCGCCCGATTCGCAGGAACGCACCAGCGTGTCATCGTACCGCTTTGCGTTTGCGTTTGCGGCAGGCCTGGTGGTTCAATATTCGACGCTCTACCTGGTGGACTACTTCGGAAAAGTAGGACCGGAGATGAGCGGGGTGCTTCTGGCCGCGGCCAAAGCCCATGGTTATCAACTGACGATGGGCATCTACGCCGTTGCTGCAGTTGCGCTGTTCTTCCTGACCTTCGCGCTCACGCGCGAGCGGGTGCAACCAATCCAGGACAAGAGTTCGCTCAGACAGGATCTCAAAGACCTGGCAACCAACGTTCCGTGGCTCATCCTCTTTGGGATGGGAACGCTGACCGTCTGCGCCGTCGCCATCCGCAGCGGAGCCATCCTGTATTACTTCCAGTACTATGTCGGCAATGAAAAGCTGGCCGCCTCTTTTATGGTTGCCGGAACGCTGATGTCTCTGCTGGGAACCATCGTCATTCAACACGTCACGCGGTTTGCCGGAAGGAAGGCCACTTACATCGGCTTGGCGACGCTGGGCGCGATCTTCCTGGCTGTTTCGTACTGGGTCAGGCCGGAGCAGGTGGCGCTGATGTTCGTCTTTCAGGTGCTTTACAGCGCGGTGACGGGGCCGACCTCCGCGGTGCTGTGGGCCATGTTCGCAGACTCCGCCGATTACTCGGAGTGGCGCACCAGCCGCCGGGCCACCGGGCTGGTCTTCTCCGCGGCCGGCATGTCGAACAAACTCGGCTGGGCCATAGGCGGACCGGTGACGGTCTGGCTGCTCGCCCTCTTCGGATACCGGGCCAGCGTCGCGCAGACGCCCCATGCTCTGCATGGAATCCTGCTCCTGTTTACTTTCATTCCCGCTGTCGCATTCCTGCTTACCGGCGTGGGACTGCTCTTCTATCCGCTCAACGAAGCCCGGATGAAGAAGATGCAGGGCGAGTTGCAGGCAAGGCAAGCAACGGCTCAGGCGGCGCTTTCCTGAGTCTTGGCGATGCGGAAGATAGCGCCGATCTGCGAGGCGCGGCCGGAGGGATACCGTGCTCTGTGCTTTCTATGTGGACGAGTTTCAAGACAGTAATAGGAAGGCTATCCAATGCAATTCGGGCATTTTGACGACGCGAACAAAGAGTATGTGATCGATCGTCCCGATACTCCCAGGTCGTGGAGCAACTATCTGGGCTCGACCGAATATGGCGCCATCATCACCAACAATGCCGGTGGATACAGCTTCTACAAATCGGCGGCCAGGGGGCGTTTCATGCGGCTTCGCTTCAACGCGCTCCCCATGGACCAGCCAGGCCGTTATATCTATCTGCATGACCACTTGAGCAAGGACTACTGGTCCGCATCGTGGCAGCCGGTGGGCAAGCCGCTCGATAAGTACAAGTCGGAATGCCGCCACGGCAGCGCCTATACGGCCATTTCGTCGGAGTATGACGGCATAAGATCCGAGACCACTTATTTTGTTCCGCTGGGAAAGACCTTCGAGTGCTGGCACGTGAAGCTAACCAACCTGAGCGGGAAGCCTCGTGAGTTAAGCGCCTTCACTTACGTGGAATATGCGGGGAACTGGGACGCCGGCGACGATCTGATCAATTTGCAATACACGCAGCACACCGTAAAAATGGAGGTCGAGGGCAACATCGTCGACCACGGAACTAACGTCAATATCCCCTCCATGCCGGAGAACTTTGCGGAGAAGGACCAGGGGCGCCACACCTTCCTAGCATTGGTGGGCGCCGAGGCGGTTGGCTATGACACGGATCGCGCCGCCTTCATAGGGACTTATCGCGGCTATGGCAATCCTCAAGTTGTCGAGCAGGGACAATGCACAAACTCTCTCGCCGTTGGCGACAACGCCTGCGGCGCGCTGCAGGCCAGGATCATTCTTGCGCCGGGAGAGACGAAGGAGTTTCTCGTCCTGATGGGCATTGGCCGGGGCCGCGATGAAGGGAGACGCGCCGCAGCGGAGTTCGGCAGCATGATGAAGGTTCGCGAGGAACTTGCCAAGCTGAAGAGCTATTGGCACGAGCGCATCGCCGGACTCACGGTGGAAACGCCGGACGCCGAGTTGAACAGCACGCTGAACATGTGGGGGCCGTTCAATTGCCTCATTACTTATGCATGGTCGCGCGCGGCCAGCTTGATTTACGCGGGCGAGCGCGACGGGTTGGGGTTCCGGGACACGGTTCAGGACATGTTAGGCGTTCTGCACGCCATTCCCGAAGAAGCCGGTCAACGGTTGGAATTGATGATTACCGGACAGGTCTCGACCGGCGGGGCCATGCCCGTGGTGCGGCAGTTCGATCATCGCCCAGGGAGCGAAAGCGCGCCGCGCGAAGAAGAGTACCGCTCCGACGACTGCCTGTGGCTCTTCAATGCGATTCCGGCTTACGTGAAGGAGACCGGCGACCTGGCTTTCTATCGCAAGGTGTTGCCGTATGCCGACCAGGGCGAAGACACGGTCCTGGGCCACATGAGACGCGCCATCGAATTCAATCTCGAGCGCTCGGGGGCGCACGGCCTGCCCTGCGGCCTGCAAGCCGATTGGAACGATTGCATTCGTCTGGGGCAACAGGGGGAATCGATCTTCGTAGCCTTTCAATTGCGCTACGCGCTGCGAGTCTACCTGGAAATCTGCTGGCTCCTGACTGCAAACGAGGAAGAAAAGTGGGCCAGGGAGGAGTTGGCCAAGCTGGACGATCATCTGGAAAAAGATGCGTGGGACGGAGAATGGTACTTGCGCGCCTATCGCGCCGACGGCTTCAAGTTCGGCTCGAAGGAAAGCGCCGAAGGCAAGATTTTTCTCAACCCGCAATCCTGGGCGCTGATCAGCGGACATGCCGATCCTGAAAGGGCCGCGCGGGCGATGTACTCGGTGCACGAGCACCTGGCCACGGAGTTCGGCCTGATGATCTGTGACCCTCCTTATGTGCAGACGGACTTTCATGTTATGCGGGCCGCGTTGTTCAATCCGGGCTTGAAGGAGAACGGCAGCATCTTTTCTCACACCCAGGGCTGGGCGGTGATGGCGGAGGCGCTGCTTGGCCACGGCGATCTGGCCTACCGGTATTTCCGGGCCTATCTGCCCGCCGCCTACAACACGCGGGCGGAGGTCCGGCAGATTGAGCCGTACGTATACTGCCAGTTCACCCACAGCAAATACAGTCCCCGATTCGGCGCCTCGCGCGTTCCCTGGCTGAGCGGCTCCGCGGCGTGGTCGTTTTTCGCCGCCACCCAATACATTCTCGGGCTTCAGCCGGAGTATGGCGGACTCAGAATCGATCCCTGCATTCCTTCCGCGTGGAAAGAATTCAAAATGACGCGCGTCTTTCGCGGAAAGAAATTGACTGTGGAAGTCAGAAATCCAGCCGGAACGCAAAAGGGCGTGAAGAAGCTGGTTCTCAATGGGAAGCAGTTGGAGGGGAATTTTATTCCGGCGGAGGAATTGTTAGCGGAGAACCATGTGGAAGTAACGATGGGGTAAGGTGGCGCAGGGAGGCCATGAAATTTGCTTCAATTGGCAGGGTCACGTAGAGTTGGAGAAACGCTCCAGGAGTCGAGGGAACCTGGTCCCCAAAGGCAATCCTCGCATGGGTTGCCGGCGCGGGGCCGGTCTGTGCCGGTAATCACACGCGGGCCCTGCAAGATCGTTATAAAGTCGGTTCCGGCCGGCGGAAAAGTCCGTTTTGTCTCCCGCGGAGAGCGGCGGGAAGATGCCCGTTGGCATCGAGGAGTCTAATGCACCTTCACGCGATCGACGTCGTTATCATTCTGGCCTACCTGCTGTGCATGGTGACGGTAGGCTACTGGGTTTCAAAACGCGCATCCCATAGCATACAGAACTATTTCCTGGGCGGAAACACCATGCCCTGGTATGTGCTGGGCGTCTCCAACGCATCGGGGATGTTCGACATCAGCGGCACCATGCTGCTGGTCTCCTGGATGTTCGTCTACGGCCTGAAGAGCATATGGATTCCCTGGCTCTGGCCCACCTTCAACCAGATCTTCCAGATGGTCTACCTCTCGTCGTGGCTGCGCCGCTCCAAAGTGATGACCGGAGCGGAATGGATGAAGACCCGGTTCGGCGTAGGACGCGGCGCGCAGATGGCGCACCTGATCGTGGTGATCTACGCCTTCGTCAGTATCATCGGATTCTTTACCTACGGCTTCAAGGGCATCGGCAAGTTCGCCTCAGAATTTCTGCCCTGGGACCTCTCGTGCACGGTTCATCTCTGGGGTCTCTCGGGCGGGCACATCGCGCCCTGGCTGGTGCACCTGGATTCGGCCAACATCTACGCGCTGATCCTGATCTCCCTCACGTCGATCTACGTGATCAAGGGCGGCATGTTCAGCGTGGTCTTCACCGCCGTGGTGCAATTCTGCATTCTGGCCATTGCTTCGTTCGCGGTGGGCATCATCGCCATGATGAAGGTGGCTCCGGAGGCGCTGCACAAGGTGGTGCCCGCCGGCTGGGACAACGTCTTCTTCGGCTGGCATATCGGCCTGGACTGGTCAACCCTGCTCCCAGCCGCCAAGGACCAGATCGCCCACGACGGCTATGGCTTGTTCGGCTTCTTCGTCATGATGCTGCTCTTCAAGGGCATCCTGATCTCCGCCGCCGGCCCGGCCCCGAACTACGACATGCAGGCCGTGCTTTCCTCGAAAAATCCCCGCGAGGCCTCGATGCTGAGCGGCTGGGTCAATGTCGTGCTCACCTTCCCGCGCTACTTCCTGGTCATCGGGCTTACCGTCCTGGCGGCGGTGTTTTTCACCGACCACATCCGCGCCATGCCCCACCTGGACTTCGAGATGGTGCTGCCCATGGCGCTGGGCCAATTCGTTCCCACCGGCCTGCTGGGCTTTTTGATCGCCGGCCTGCTGGCGGCTTTCATGTCCAACTTCGCGGGCACCGTGAACGCGGCCCCGCCCTATTTCGTCAACGACATCTACAAGCGCTACATCAATCCCAATGCGCCGCAAAAGACTTATGTTCGCCTCAGCTATCTCTCCTCCTTTACCGTGATCCTGGTCGGCGTGATCATCGGCTGGAACGTGACTTCGGTCAATTCGGTGGTGGTATGGATCGTCTCCGGCCTGTGGGGCGGCTACACCGCGGCCAACGTCCTGAAGTGGTATTGGTGGCGCTTTAACGGCTATGGCTTCTTCTGGGGAATGGCCAGCGGCATTGCCTCCGCGCTGACCATGCCGGCGATCATGGCAAATGTCCCGTGGGTGCAGCACTTGCTGGCTACATATTCGATCAACATGAACGTCACCATCATCTTCCCGCTGGTGTTCTGCATCTCGTTGATTGGATCTCTGCTGGGCACGCTGCTGACCAAGCCGGAATCCGATGAGGTGCTGATGGACTTCTATCGCCGGGTGCGGCCGTGGGGCTTCTGGGGACCGGTGCTGAAGAAGGTCCTTGCCGAAGAGCCCGGCTTCAAGAAAAACACGGACTTCTTCCTCGATATGTTCAACATCGTGATCGGCATCGTCTGGCAGGTTTCCCTGGTGGCGCTGCCCTTGTACGTCGTGATCAAGGAATTCGACCGCGCCGCCATTACCCTGGCAATCACTCTGGTCACCTCGGTGATTCTCAAGTTCACCTGGTACAACCATCTGAACGAGCGCGAGGTCGAGACCAACAAAGCTGCGTTGAAAGAGGCCATCTAAACCAAGCCGGGCGGTTGCTTTCCCGCGGAGGAAGGCCGCCGCCCAGCATCTTTCAGACATATGCAGACCTAACCAATGCTGCACTTAGCCAGAAAGGCCCCCTCACTTGGAAAACCGCGGCGAAATCCCCGTTGAATGCCATTCTTCCGCCGCCCGGCGGACAGGAGCGGCTATTGAACGCACCTCGTATCATGGCTGGGCGGATTGCTATCTCCTCTCGAACGGCTTGGTCGAAGCTATCGTCGTTCCCGCCATCGGGCGCGTAATGCAGTTCCGCCTCAGGGGCGACGATGAGGGCGCGTTCTGGGAGAACCGCGAGCTCGACGGCCAACTGCACTCGCCGGCCCCAAACGAGTGGATGAACGTCGGCGGGGATAAGTGCTGGCCCGCTCCGCAGTCCGCCTGGCCCGAGCATCAAAGCCGGGAGTGGCCGCCTCCCACCACATTCGACTCGCGCCCCGTCGATGCCGTTGCCGTCGAGCGCGGCGTCGTGCTCACCTCACCGCTCGATCTGGCCTACGGAATCCAGGTTGTGCGCCATGTGGAGCTCGATCCCGCGCAACCAGTCATGCGCATCCGCACCGAGTATCGCAAACTCTCCGGCGCGCCCGTTACGGTGGGCATTTGGACCATCACCCAGATGCGGGAGCCCGAGCGCGTCTTCATGCTGCTGCCGGAACATTCGAGCTTCCCCCAGGGCTACGTTCGTTTGATGGACGGCGAACCGGCGGAGCTGAAGATCGAGGGCCGCCTGCTCTCGCTCGCGCGCCATCCTCGCGTCTGCGTAAAACTCGGCGCCGGCGGAAGCAGCATAGCGTGGGTCGGACCCGGTTTGATCGTTCGCATCGATGCCCAAGATGGGCCGGGAGAATATCCCGATGGCGGCTGCCTCACCGAAGTCTACACCAATCCCGACCCGCTGCAATATGTCGAGTTGGAAACCCTGGGCCCTCTGGCGGCCATCAGCGCCGGCAGCCAAATCGAGCGAACCACCGTGTATACAGTCCTGCCCCGGTCAACGCATGACCCTCAAGCCGAAGCGCTGAAGGCATTCGGAATGCCGCTTCCACCGCTCTGAACTCGGCAAAAAGTGGAGACTGCCGGGCTCGGCCAAACGGATAGCAGGCGCCCGTGCGGTTCCTGTCTCTAAATCGGAAGCATGGGGCGCGGCGCTTGACGCGTGCCGCCGCGAATGTTCGACTGGTTCAGGAACAGCCCTGAGTGAACCGATGCGCGTGCCTCAATTTACCCGCGACGATTACGAAAGAGTTTTTGCCGATCGCCATCTGTTGCATGGTGTGGTGGCGAAGTGGGCGAAGGAAAGGCCGGATGCTCCCGCCATTCTCAGCGCGGAGGGCGATCGCGCAGTCGCCTGGAGCGATTTCGACCGCATCACCACGGCGTTGGCGAGGGAATTGTTGCGCCTGGGCTTCGCCAAGGGCGATTTCCTGGTCACCTTGCTGCCGCTCTCCGTGGATCACGTTTTGCTGGAATATAGCTGTTTCAAAATCGGCGTGATCGTCGCCCCGCTGGATCTGCGTTTGTCCGCCGCCGAGGTGATTCGAGCGCTGGAAATCCTCCGGCCGCGCGGGTTTGTCTGCCTGGGTGTGAAAGCGCCGTTCGATTTTCGGGAATTGTGGCGCGCCGTGCAGGCACAGTGCCCATGGATTGAGCATTCCATCGCGATGGACTCGGACGACGAGATTCCAGGCACGCAATCTTTTGCGTCGATTGCCGAGCCGGCTTGGCGCGCCGTGAAGGATCGAAATCCCGAGACGGCCGCGGACTCTGCCGCCCTAGCGGGAATCGCCGTCGCCGAGGACGATGGCGCGCTGGTCATCTTTACCACCGGCTCGACCGGCTCGCCCAAACCGGCCCTGCTCTCTCACCGTAACATCACGGTGCAGAACATGTGCATCTGCGGCGCCTTTTTTGGCGGAGACCGCGGTTCCCGCACTCTGGTCAATTTACCTGCGTCGCACGTGGGCGGCCAGACGGAGGAATTGATGAGCACGTTCTACGGGGGAGGCACGGCGATCCTGCTGGAGGTCTTCGACGCCGGCCGTTCGTTGCGCGCCGTTACCCGGCATCGAGTGGAAATCCTGGGCCAGATACCGGCCATGTTCAACCTGGAGTGGATGCTGAAAGACTACGATGGCCACGATATCTCCAGCCTGCGAATTGCCGTCTGGGGCGGACATGCGGTCTCGCGGCCCTTTGTGGACCGGCTTGCCGCCATGGCGCCCGTGATCGGCACCGGACTCGGGCTCACTGAAGCCGCCGGTTTCTGCACCTATATTCAGTCGGGCGCGGATGACAAAGAGACGGTTCTTGCCGGGCTGGGCGTGGACATGCCTATCTATCCCTGCACGATTCGCCAAGCCATGCGCGCCGATGGCAACGCCGGCGATGAGCTGCCCTCCGGCGAGATTGGCTGCGTCTGCTTTTGTGGTCCGCAGACCTTTCTTGGCTATGTCAACGATCCCGCGGCCACTGCCCAGGCGATTTCGCGCGACGGCTTCTTATATACCGGCGATCTTGGGTTCAAGGACGCCGCGGGACTGCATCTGACCGGGCGGGAAAAGTGGGTGATCAAGTCCTTCGGCTACCAGATATTCCCCGGCGATGTGGAGGCACATATCTGCGCGCTGGCGAGCAAGGTAGCCAACTGCGTCGTGGTCGGCGTGGCGCATGAAGTAGCTTCGGAAGCCGTAGTGGCCGTAGTGGAGAAGAAACCCGGGGTTGAACTGAGCCGCCGGGAACTGGATCGGCACGCGCGTTCCCTGCCATCCTATATGCGGCCGCGCCATTGGATCATTCTCTCGCCCGGCCAGATGCCGCTGAACCGGGTGGTCAAGCCGGACTACGGACGCGCCCAGGAGATGGCTCGCCAGGAGATCGCCGAGTTGCGCGCCCGCGGCGAGTGGGACAGCGATTACAGATAAAACCTGAGGTGAACTCCGCCGAATTGATCTCGCAGCCACGGCATTTTCACTTCTGCTCTTCACAGAATCCATGCGGCCAAATTCAGCATGGAAACGCAGTATTCTTCAAGCAGCTGCAACATGGCCTCGTGATCTCCGGCCATCGCATTTCCTTTTGAAAGGGGACTTATGCGCAACATTCTCCTCGGTTCAATTCTTTTCTTGAGCATCCCGGCCGCGGCCCAGCTTTCGGCTCCCGACCCGGTGCTCTGGTACCAGCACCCGGCTCAAAAATGGGGCGACGCGCTGCCTGTTGGTAACGGACGATTGGGCGGGATGGTATTTGGAGGCATTGCTACAGAGCACATCCAGTTGAATGAGGATACGATCTGGAACGGCCAGAAGCGGAACCGCCTGAACCCGGAGGCGCTGAAGGCCCTGCCGGAGGTGCGCCGCCTGCTCTTCGAGGGCAAGCCGAAGGAGGCGGAGGCGCTGGAAGACGCGAAGATGCTGGGTATCCCCAGCCGGCAAGCGATGTATCAGCCGTTGGGCGATCTGGAAATCAAATTCTCCGGCCGGGACGACGCCACCGACTATCGTCGCGAGTTGAACCTGGCAACCGGAATTGTACGCATTTCGTACAAAGTGGGAGACACAAGTTTTACGCGTGAAGTGTTTGCATCCGCGCCGGATCAGGTGCTGGTGGTCCACATCGCTGGCGACAAACCCGGCCGCGTTTCGTTTCACGCTTCGCTGACGCGTTCTCAAGACAGCCAGACGACCGCGAGCGGCGCCGACCGGCTGATCCTGGAAGGCGAGGCGATTGCGCATACAAGCTTCTGGGCGAATCCGAGGTTGAAGCCGGAGGTTATCAAGGCTGAAATGGATCAGCTGCAGAAGACCGGCGTCAAGTTCCGCGGGGTGCTGCGCGCGATCAATGAAGGCGGTCAGGTTGAAGCTTCAGGAAGCGAAATCGTCGTAACGAATGCCGATGCGGTGACTCTGCTTGTAGTGGCAGCAACGAATTATCGCGGCGGCGATCCGGCCGCGGCTTGCGATCAATATCTGGCGCGCGCTTCAAAACCCTATGCAACCCTCAAGACCGCGCATCTCGCGGATCACGAGAAACTTTTCCGCCGTGTGGACGTGGAGTTGGCTCCCCCGGCCGATGCCGCAACGTTCGAGAGTCTTCCGATCGATGAGCGTTTGGCGCGGGTAAAAAAGGGCCAAAGCGACCCCGGACTCGACGCCTTGTACTTCCAGTTTGGCCGGTATCTGCTGATGGGCAGCAGCCGCCCCGGCGCCATGGCGGCCAACCTGCAGGGAATCTGGAATGACAGAATGGCTCCGCCGTGGGACAGCAAGTACACCACGAATATCAATGTCGAGATGAACTACTGGCCGGCGGAGGTTGGAAACCTGCCGGAGACGACGCTGCCGTTCTTCGATCTGGTCAAGGCGAATCTCGATAGCGGCCGGCGCACGGCCAAAGAGATGTACGGCGCGCGCGGCTTTGTGTTTCATCACAATCTGGATGCGTGGGAGGACACTGCGCCCGTCGATTACGCCTATTGTGGTATCTGGCCGATGGGCGGCGCCTGGATGGCGCTGCATTTCTGGGAACACTATCAATACGGAATGGACCGGGCCTTCCTGAGCCGCGAAGCGTATCCAATCCTGAAGGAAGCCTCGCAGTTTCTCCTCGACTACATGGTCGATGACGGCAAGGGCCATCTGGTCACAAACCCGTCCTATTCGCCGGAGAACAGCTATCGCACGGCGGATGGAACGATAGGCCGGCAGACGGTCGGCGCCACCATGGACTACGAGATCATCTACTCGCTCTTCCATGCGACTATGAACGCCTCTGAGATTCTGGGCGTTGATGCTGCCTATCGCGCACAGTTGGAAAACGCGCTTAAGCGCATCCCCGATCTCAAGATCGGAAAGTACGGCCAGTTGCAGGAATGGAGCGAAGACTACGATGAACCCACTCCGGGGATGGGTCACGTGTCGCATCTGTTCGCGCTTTTTCCGTCCGATGAGATTACGCCGCGGGGTACGCCCGAACTGGCCAAAGCCGCGCGCATTTCGCTCGAGCGGAGGGTGCAGAATGGCGCTGGCAAAAATGGATGGCCTGCCGCATGGTACTCGAACCTCTGGGCGAGGCTCGAGGACGGCGACCGCGCAAATCAGCATATCCAGAATCTGCTCTCCACCGCGTCGGAGAGCCTGTTGAACGCAAGCCGTATGTGGTTCCAGATCGACGCAAACCTGGGCGGCGCTTCCGGCATAGCCGAAATGCTGCTACAGAGCCACTCCGGTGAAATCGCAATTCTGGCGGCGCTCCCTTCCGCCTGGCCGGAAGGCAGCTTCCATGGCCTGCGGGCTCGTGGAGGTGTGGCTGTGGACGCAACCTGGAAAGACGGTAAGGCCGTCTCCGCGGCGCTCCGCCCGGCCGTTGCCGGAGAATTCAAATTGCGGCCGCCGCAAGGGCAGCGCATCGCAAGTATTCGCTCGGCAGGGCGAACCATCAAGGCCAGTGAATCCGACGGCGACTGGAGTGTGAGGCTCGAAGCGCGGAAAGAGTACAAGATCACGTTCGAGTAAGGGCAGCCGGGGACGCATAGAATCCGTTTCAGAAATCCCATCCTGGCCGTATACTTGCTTCCTGCCGCGTTTTCGCGCGGCCAAGAACACTCCATGACGCTTGCTCTGCTGGGTCTGATCACCATCGTTGTCCTGCTTGCGGCCATTCTGAGCAAGAAGGTCTCGCCGCTGGGTGCGCTGCTGGTTATTCCAGTGCTGGCGTCTCTGGCCGGGGGCTTCGGCCTCAAGACAGGCGCGTACATCGTCTCTGGCATCCAAAGCATCGCGCCCGTCATTGGAATGTTCATCTTCGCCATCCTCTATTTCGGCATCATCGCCGATGCCGGCGTGCTCTCCCCGATTATCAGCTGGCTTCTGGGCGCTATCGGCTACCGGCCATCGCGCATTGTTCCGGGCACGGCGCTATTGGCATTGCTAGTGCATCTTGACGGCTCCGGCGCGGTGGTTTTCCTGGTTACCATTCCCGCGCTGCTGCCGCTCTACGAGCGGGTTGGCATCGATCGCCGCATCCTGGCCTGCGCGGTATCGATGGCTGCCGGCGTCAATTTTCTGCCCTGGACCGGGCCCACAATCCGGGCAGCGTCCGCGCTTCATCTGTCCACGGTCAGCATCTTTACTCCACTGATCGGCGTGCAGATTGTGGGTCTTGGGTTTGTCTTTGCCGCTTCGTTCCTGCTCGGGCTCCGGGAGGAACGCAGAATCGGCCGGGACCATCTGGCAGCCTGTGCGTCAGCGCAGGCCGGGAGCCCTGAGGCCGCTTCGCGTTTGCCGCGGCACTTTGCGCTGAACATTCTCATCACGGCCCTGTTGCTGGGCGCAATGATCTCGGGCAAGGCCGATCCGGTTGTCATCTTCATGCTCGGAGCCGTTGTGGCCCTGCTGGTGAACTTCCCGTCCCTCAAGGCCCAGCAGGAGCGGCTTGCCGCGCACGCGCCTGCCGCGCTCACGATGGCGAGCATTCTCTTTGCCGCCGGCGCCTTCACCGGCATCCTGAAAGGCACTGGGATGCTGAGCGCAATGGCTGCCGCCGCGGTGGCTCACATCCCGCAACATGGGGCAACTCACATTCCCTTCGTTATGGCCATCTGTTCCATGCCGCTCAGCCTGCTCTTCGATCCGGACTCGTTCTACTTCGGCGTGCTTCCTGTAGTTGCAAATGCTGCTGGCGCGTTGGGCGTGGCTCCCATCAGCGTTGCCCAGGCGGCGCTGCTGGGGCAGATGACGACCGGTTTTCCAGTGAGCCCTCTTACGCCTGCAACCTACCTGGTGGTTGGCCTCAGCGGCATCACGCTTGCTGAGCACCAGCGCTTCGCCATTCCCTTCCTTTTCGGCGCGACCCTGGTCATGACCGCGGCCAGCGTCCTGTTTGGAATCTTCCCACTTTGAGCCGCCGGGAGAAATCGCTATGAGACCCGTCAGAATCGGCGCAGGAGCAGGATACTCGGGCGACAGAATCGACCCTGCCATCGAACTTGCCCGGAGCGGACAGATATCCTACCTGGTCTTCGAGTGCCTGGCCGAGCGCACCATCGCGCTGGCGCAGTTAAGCAAGCGGATCGATCCGTCGGCAGGCTACGACCCGCTGCTGGCCGAGCGCATGGAAGCGGTTCTGCCCATCTGCCATCGGAATCGCGTCCGCATCGTCAGCAATATGGGAGCTGCCAACCCGGTTGCCGCAGCGGTGCGCACCAGGGAGATTGCCCGCCAACTGGGCCTCGATGGCCTCCGCATCGCAGCCGTCACCGGCGACGATGTTCTGGAACTGGTGCGAACGCTCAAGCCCGCAATCCTCGACGACGAAACAACGGTGGAATCGCTCGGCGACAAGATTCTCTCTGCCAATGCCTACCTTGGCGTGGAACCGCTTCTGGAAGCGCTGGCAACGGGCGCGGATGTCATCCTCACGGGGCGCATTGCCGATCCATCTCTCTTTCTCGCTCCCCTGATTCATGAATTCGGCTGGCCACTCGACGATTGGCCGCTCCTGGGCCAGGGCACGGTCATCGGCCATCTGCTGGAGTGCGCGGGCCAGCTTACGGGCGGCTACTTTGCCGACCCAGGCTATAAGGATGTGCCCAATCTCGCCCGGCTCGGCTTTCCGATTGCCGAAGTCGGCGAAGATGGCAGCGCGATGGTCACCAAGGTCGCAGGCTCGGGCGGTTTGATCACTGCTGCCACCTGCAAAGAGCAGCTTCTTTACGAGATCATGGACCCCGCAGCCTATTTCACGCCCGATGTTGTCGCCGATTTTACCGGCGTCGAAATTCTCGAACAAGCTCCAGACCACGTAAGGGTTTCTGGCGGCAGCGGTCGGCAGCGTCCCTCCAGCCTCAAAGTCTCGATTGGCCACCAGGACGGATTCGTTGGCGAGGGTCAGATTTCTTATGCGGGGCCCGGCGCGCTGGCCAGAGCCCAGCTTTCCCGCGAGATTCTTGCAGAGCGGCTCAGCGAGCATCGATTTGAGGATTTGCGCTTTGACTTGATCGGCGTCAGCTCCATTCACGGGGAAGAGCTCTCGCGGATGCGGAGCGAGCCCTACGAGGTCCGGTTGCGCGCCGTGGCACGAGCCTCCTCCAGGCAGCTCGCGTCGCTCATTCCACGAGAGGTGGAGTCGCTCTACACGAACGGCCCCGCGGGCGGTGGCGGCGTTTCAGGCTCAGTCCGCGAGACCATCGCCATCTTCTCCACACTCCTCCCTCGCGAACTCATCCAGCACCACATCCATCTCGAGGTGACCTAACATGCTGCTGCGAGAGATTGCGCACACACGCACCGGCGACAAAGGGCGCATTCTGACCATTTCGCTGATCGCTTATCGCGCCCGGGACTACGCGCTCCTGGAGAAAGAAGTGACCGCGGAAAAAGTCAGCGCCTATTTCGGCAGCCTGATCGATCGTCCCGCTGCCCGTTACGCTCTTCCCCAACTTGCCGCGCTGACTTTTGTCCTGCACCGGCCTGCATCCCAGGGAGTCACTCGCTCACTGGCGGTCGACACCCATGGAAAATGTCTCGGCTATGCGCTGCTCAATCTTGAGATCTGATCTGCCCAAGGTATCACCATGCCCGGTGAAGAACCGGCTTACCGAGCGCTCATGTATTTCAACCGTAGTCGAGAGTTACTTCCGGATTGCCGGCAATCCGACCGGAGCTGCGCCGAAGCCTCAGAAAACGTTCGAGAAGCCGACTTCTGGGGATTCATCTGGGCGGCCTCGGCATCATTCGGTTGCGGCGGGCTGCCAAAGTTCGACGCGATTTCCTTCCGGATCGGTGAGCCAGCCAAACTTTCCGAAGTCATAGCTTTCGCGTTTTGGATCGACGGTGACACCTTCGCCTATCAAACGGTCCAGCACACCGTCCAGATCGTCCACCTGGAGATTGATCATTGCTTTCTGTGCCGGAGGGAAGTATGCGTTGTCTTGTTTGAAAAGGGCGAAGACGACCTGAGCGTGTTGCGTCGGGGCAGGAAACGCGAAAGACCCTTCGGACTTCACCAGACCGAGATGCCGCTCGTACCATTGATAAAGAGCTTTTGGATCATCCGCTCGCAAAAATATTCCGCCAAAGCCAGTGATTGATGCCATGCAACCTCCTATGAGAAATGTTTGACAGTTTAGAAGACGGAAGGTCGGAGCTTACACCCCGGCCTTTTGATTTATTTTGTCATGACTGCGGGAGCGGCGGTGGGTTCGACAGGGGCTTTGCGGCGGAGGATGGCAGCGGAGATGAGAGTAATGATAAGGCCGACGGGCAGGGGCTCCATGAAGGTGTAGGCCATGTTGACCAAGGGGTTCTGGTAGAGCTGCTGAGAGCGCTCGATGGCAGCGACCCGCGCGGCGGTGGTGGCGGGGTCAAGTCCGGAGGACTGGACCTTGTGAATCTGCGTGGCGAAGTAGCTGTCCATGAAGTGGGGCATGAAGTTGAAGTAGAGGACCTCCCACGTGGCGACGTAGCAAACGGTGGTGATGAGGGCAATCAGGATGCCGCAGGCGAAGGCGCGGCCGAAGGAGATTTGGCCGGCGAGGGTGTTGTCGCGGTAGCTGCGGATGCCGAAGTAGATGAGCAGGAACGACGCCACCATGATGGTGTAGCCGAGAGCCATGCTGTGTCCGGAGCCGATCTTGTCGGCGAGGAGAAGCGAGCCGCCCATAAGGACGGAGATGATGAGGCCGGAGATCAGGCCGAAGGTGAGGACGGTTTTCTTCATGTGAGCCTCCTGGGGCAAGTTTTGATGGAGTCATGATGCGGCGTAATGGGGCCTGATGTCGTCACCCTTTTGGATGATTTTGCAGGAGTGGAGCTGAAATCATGCTTTCGGGTGATGCGGTCACGACAGCAGGCCAAGTTCTTTGCCGCGCTGGACGGCCTGGGTGCGGCGGGCGGCTCCCAGCTTGTCGAAGGCGCGGGCACAGTGTGTCTTGACGGTGTTCTCGGAAACGAAAAGGCTGGCAGCGATCTCGCGGTTGCTCATGCCGCGGGCGACCAGGGTGAGAATTTCGAGCTCGCGTGCCGTGATGCCGAGGGCCTGCTGGTTGGCCGTATTGGGAGCGAAGGGTGCCGGGTTTGGAGCGAAGGGGGCGGGGGCTTCCGCGGGGACAAGCACTTCCCTCACCACCACCGTTTCCCGAATGATTTCGCGACGCCGCGTGATGCGTAGGCCGAGCCAGATCCCGAAGCTCGCGAAGAGGATGGCGACGAGCGCGCTGTAGAGCTCCACGGAGTGCTCGATGACGACGAAGCGGTATTCGGTGTATTGGAGGGTGGCGATGAGGAGGCCGCCGACGACACCGAAGATGAGGGCGTGGCGCTTCATGATGGGGTTGTGAAGAAGTATAAGGGAGACGGCGAGGAGGTGGTTTCACCGGCCGGAAAACAGAAGGGCCGATGCGTGATGCCCTGGCCCTTTCGAGGAGCGCAACTCGATCTACAGTACCTGCGCTAACGGGGTTCTGGGAAGCGTAAGGCTGAGGTTCTGGGCGAGTGGTCGGCTACACGGGAGTTACTTATCGGTGAACAGATGCCATGAGCCGGAACTGCCTTGGACACGTGTAAAAGGTTTGCCAGAATGCAAATCCCCACGATCATGCAGCCTTCCATCCGCACGGCACAAGGACACCCGGGCGCAAAACACTTTAAACTATTAATTATAAATAGATTAATTGGTGCCGGGAGGGGGGGTCGAACCCCCATGGCCGCGAGGGCCGGCGGATTTTGAGTCCGCTGCGTCTGCCAGTTCCGCCATCCCGGCTTGAGGTGGGGATGTCCCTCAAAAGTATCGCACAGGCTTTGCTTGCGGCGCTACAGGCCCTGCGTCCCTCCGCGGCTCCGGAACTCGCCCGCAAAGCCGGCCCCGCTGGCGCATCCGGAATGGGCCGATTTGAGCACCGTCCCGGCTTTCCACACCCATCCGCCGGCCCCCGGATGTGAATGCCGTGCGACAATGGAAGCAACAGCGATGACCACAGCCTTCTCTGCCCAGGTTGTTCCCACGCCGGTTGCGGTCACCCCGCAATTGCTGGCCCAGCACAGCATCACCGCGGAGGAGTACGACCGCATTCTGGCGGCGCTGGGCCGCGTGCCCTCCCTCACCGAACTGGGCATATACAGCGTGATGTGGAGCGAGCACTGCTCCTACAAATCCAGCCGCGTCCACCTCAAGCGGCTGCCCACCAAAAGCGACCGCGTGGTGCAGGGGCCGGGGGAGAACGCCGGCATCATCGACGTAGGCGACGGCTGGGCCTGCGCCTTCAAGATCGAGAGCCACAACCACCCCAGCTACATCGAGCCTTTTCAGGGCGCGGCCACAGGCGTGGGCGGCATCCTGCGCGACATCTTCACCATGGGCGCGCGGCCTCTGGCTGTCATGGACTCGCTCCGCTTCGGGCCGATCAGCGAAGAACTCGACCAAAACGCGGAAGAGCGGAAGCTCATCGCCCGCAACCACTCCATCGTCGAAGGCGTGGTCAGCGGCATCGCCGCCTACGGCAACTGTTTCGGCGTGCCCAATCTGGGCGGCGAAACTAAGTTCGAGCCCTGCTACAACGGCAACCCGCTGGTCAACGCCTTCGCCCTCGGCTTGGTCCGCAAGGACGAAATCTTTTACGCCAAAGCCTCCGGCGCGGGCAACCCGGTCATCTACGTCGGCGCCAAGACCGGACGCGACGGCATCCACGGCGCCACCATGGCCAGCGAAGAGTTCAGCGAAGGCTCGGAGGCCAAGCGGCCCAATGTCCAGGTCGGCGACCCCTTCATGGAAAAGCTCCTTCTTGAAGCCTGCCTTGAAGCCATGCAGACCGGCGCCATCGTCGGCATTCAGGACATGGGCGCCGCCGGCCTCACTTGTTCCACCTGCGAGATGGGCGCGCGCGGCGGCGTCGGACTCGACGTCGAGCTGGACCTCGTCCCGCAGCGCGAAACCGGCATGTCCGCCTATGAAATCATGCTCTCCGAGAGCCAGGAGCGGATGCTGCTGGTGGCCGTCAAGGGCCGCGAAGACGAAGTCCTCAAGGTCTTTGAGAAGTGGGGCCTCGACGCGGTCATCGTCGGCGCCGTCCAGCCGGAGCCGCGCCTCCGCATCCGCCACCACGGCGAGCTGGTCGCGGACATACCCAACAAATCGTTGACTGACGACGCTCCGCTCTACCATCGCCCCGTAGGCACATGGAAGGCCCCCGTCCCTCTGGAGCCTTTTCATAAGATCCGCGTCGAGTTGGCCCAGGACCGCGACTTCACTGGCGACCTGAAGAAGCTGCTGACCAGCTCCGATGTCTGCTCCAAGCGCTGGGTCCACGAGCAGTACGACACCATGGTCCAGACCAACACCGTGATCGGCCCCGGCGGCGAGGCCGGCGTGATGCGCATCAAGGGAACGGCAAAGCCGGACGGACCTAAAGCACCAATCGGGGAGATCGGCCTGGCCATGGCCCTGGACGGCAATGGCCGCTGGGCTTACCTCGATCCCAAGCTGGGCGCGATGCACGCCGTCGCCGAGTGTGCGCGCAAGGTTGCCATGACCGGCGCAACCCCGGTGGCCGCAACCAACTGCCTCAATTTCGGCAATCCCGAGAAGCCGGAGATCATGGCCCAGCTTTCGGCGGCCATCGACGGCATCGCCGAAGCCTGCACTGCCCTCGGCACGCCCATCACCGGCGGCAACGTTTCTCTCTACAACGAAACCCGCGGCGAAGCCATCTATCCCACGCCGGTGCTGGGCATCGTGGGCATTCTGGACGATGTGACCAGGGCCGTTCCGGCGGATTTTCAAAAGGCGGGCGACGCGATTCTGCTGCTTTGGCCGGTTCCCAGGGGTGAAGAGTCCGATCCGAACCTCAAAGTTCCCTTCCAGCCCGCGCCCATCAACCCTTACATCATTGCCGGGCTGTCTCCCGAGCCGCCCTTCCCTGTCTCGGCGCCGGTTGTTTCCCCGGTCCCGGATGTTGCCGAAGACACCATGGAAACTCCTGCGATGGAAATGGCGGAATTCGGCAGCTCGGAGTTCGCCAAGGTGGTCCTCGGCGGCCTTTGGGGCACACCGCCCGCTCTCGATCTCGACGCCGAGGCCAGCCTGCATAAGCTGTTGTCCGAGCTGGCCTGGCGCAAGCTGCTCCGCTCCGCCCGCGACATCTCCGACGGCGGCATCGCCGTGGCTCTGGCGCAGGCAGCCTTCCCCAATGGCATCGGCGCAACCGTCGAGCAGGATCAGTCGCTCCTGGTTCATCCGCTCTTCGGCCTCTTCGCCGAGCCGGCCTCCACGCTGCTGCTCTCCGCGCCACACGGCAACGTCTCTGAAATCGAGAGACTGGCCGGAGAATTCAACTTCCTCGCCGCCCGCATCGGAACTACCGGCGGCCATCGCCTGGAGATTACCGTTGACGGCGAGCCCTTCATCTCCGCGCCGCTCGCCGATCTCCGCAAGCCCTGGGCCAACTCCCTGCAAGCCACTCTCCACGGCGAGGTGACGGCATGACCGAGCGGCTCTACCAGGGTGTCGAAGGAATAGCCGACGCTTCGACCGCCATCCTTAATGAATCGAAACGCAAGGGTACTTGCGGCGAAGCCGCCGTTCGCCGTGCGCGCAGCACCGACACGCTCCATGAAGAATGCGGCGTAGTCGCCATCCACGGCCATCCCGACGCCGCCCGCCAGGCCTATCTCGGCCTCTACGCCCTCCAGCATCGCGGCCAGGAGTCGGCCGGCATCGCCACCGCCGACGGCTACCACCTGGCCAACATCAAGGGCATGGGCCTGGTCTCTGAAATCTTCACCGACGACGTTCTCGCCAAGCTCCCCGGCCCCATGGCCATCGGCCACACCCGCTACTCCACCACCGGAGACTCGGCGCTGCTCAACGCCCAGCCCATCCGCGTGGACTCCACCAAGGGCCTCATCGCCATCGCCCACAACGGCAACCTGGTCAACCTGGGCAACGTCCGCGCCCGCCTGGAGCGCGACGGCGCTTACTTCCAAACCACCTCCGACTCCGAGATCATCGTCCAGCTCATCGCCCACTCCCGCGCCTCTACGCTGGTTGACGCCATCGCCGACTCGCTCCGCCAGGTCGAGGGCGCTTTCTCCATCGTCATGATGACCCGCGACCGCATCTTCGCCGCCCGTGATCCGCACGGCTTCCGCCCGCTCTCCATGGGCCGCATGCGCAATCTCGACGGACCGGATACCATCGTCTTCGCCTCCGAGACCTGCGCCCTCGACCTGCTCCGCGCCGAATACGAGCGCGACGTTCTCCCCGGCGAACTGGTCATGGTCACCGAAGACGGCGTCACCAGCCGCCAATACTCGACCGGCGTTCCGCAATCCAGTTGCATCTTTGAGCACGTCTACTTCGCCCGCCCTGACAGCCGCGTCTTCGGCCGCTGGGTGCAGGAGAGCCGCGACCGGATGGGCCGCCAGTTGGCCCGCGAATCCGGCGTGCCCGCCGATCTGGTCGTCCCGGTGCCCGACTCCGGCGTATCCGCGGCCCTCGGCTACGCTGACCAGGCCGGCCTGCCCTTCCGCTTCGGCCTTATCCGCAACCACTACGTCGGCCGTACCTTCATCGAGCCGGAGCAGCGCGTCCGCGACTTCGGCGTCCGCCTCAAGCTCAACCCCGTCCGCAACCTGCTCGAAGACAAGCGCGTCGTCCTCATCGACGACTCCATCATCCGCGGAACGACCAGCAGAAAGATCGTGCGCATGGTGCGCGGCGCGGGCGCAAAGGAAGTCCATCTCCGCATCAGTTGCCCGCCCACCATCTCTCCCTGTTTCTACGGCGTAGACACTCCCAGCAAGCGCGAGCTGATCGCCGCCAACAAATCCGTCGAAGAGATCCGCCGCTTTATCGAAGCCGACTCATTGGCTTACTTATCCCTCCAAGGCTTGCTCGACTGCTGCGATGGCGAAGAGCACAACGGCTACTGCACCGCCTGCTACACCGGCAACTACCCCACCCAGTGGGTCGATGTGGAAGATATCCTGCCGGCGACGGTAAGTTTGTAGTTCATCGCAAGCCCGGCGCGTCCTCATGACCCGCGCCCAGCTGCAACAGCCGTCTGCATCATCATCCATCCCCCCCCGATTCCTGGAATGCCGGAAGTCTCCAGAGTATGTCATGCGCCTGCCGGAAGCCTGCCCTGCGCGAAGCCGGGGCGGCTCCCGATGCCGAGACCTGGGAAGGCGCGCCGCCCCTGTCTCTACTCAATAATCCTGAAGTTCCCGCTGCAGTGCATCATGCTCATCAAGTAGAGCATCCCATCAAAGTACCTCTGCTCGCCGGAAGGAACCGGCGTACTCCAGAGCGTCTCCACAAACGCCTTCGCCACCGGCCCCGGCGTCGCCGCGAAGCTCCCCACCGCGGCCGTCGCCACCATCCCCACCGAGTGCCGCGTGGATAGCGGCTTGCCGTCCAACGTGTAGCGATCGGCGAACTTGTCGATCCCCTCGCCGTAAAGGAACTTCTGCAGCCGGTCGCTCAGCACAGTCTCCCGAGCCTCCTTCCGCCACCACGAGTAATCCACGCTCCAGTTGCTCACGCTCCGCCACGAGTCGTAACCGAACGTCACCGGCTTTCCACCCCAGCCAATAAACGCCGATCCGTCAAAGTTGCTCTGGTCCGGTGTAAGTCCCGTCTCCGGGCCGGCAACCTGGTTGAAAAACTCCCGGCTCACGTCCGCCGCCTTGGCCCAGAACGCGCGGTCCTCCGGCGGACCCCATCGCGCCCACAGCTCATAGAAAGCCGGCAGATGATAGCTCGCATCCGTCGAGCCAAACTCCACATTCGGCAGAAACCGGATCATGAAGTGCTCCTCGTCCACCATCGGCCCGATCGACTCGGTGCGCGGCCCGCGGCCGAACCAGAACATCGGCGGCCTGGGCGCGCCCTTGCTGACGGCCGCGGCCGCTTCCCGCTCCCGATTCCTGTTGTTGGGGCTCGGCCAGGGATGATCCGGCGGCGTAAACGGCGCATCTTCGGGGTGAATCCGGAAGGGGCCCGTCCCCGTCAGCACCGGGTGGCGCCGCATCCCGCGCAGAATCTTGTCCGCCTCCGCCTTGTAGTTGTAGATGCCCTTTCCGTTGCCCCAGCGATGCCACGCAAAGTAGAGCGCCATGACGTAGTACTCTTCCCCGTCTGGCGCGGCTCCGGTCGAGCGCGGCGTGCCATCCGTGTTCATTGACCAGGCAAAGTAACCCACGGAAGGATTCTTGGGGTCGGTAATCAGCATGGTTGTCTTCGACCAGTTCCACAGCGCGTCGAACTCGCGCTTCTTGTCTAACTGGACGGTAATCATCATGCCGTAGCTCATGCCCTCGGTGCGCGCATCGTTGTTGGCCCAGTCGGTAATGTACGCCAGCGGCCCGTTCTGGTTCGCCCCGGTCTCAAAGTAGATCCGCTCCTCCTGTCCGTCGCCATGAAAAAGCTGTTGGAACGCCTTCTCGATCTTCGCCCGGCTCTCCGCCGCCGTGTGCCCCTGTTCGGCAAACAGATCGCGATACTGGTGTGTCTTGTAAGCCCCCTCCCCGTCCCCCGGCATTCGTTTGATGTCGCCGAGCGGAGCATTCACATGGGGGGGTGGCAGGGTGAATGCCAGCGCGCTACGGGCGGGCGCTGCCGCCGGAGCCGGCGCGGGAGCCTGGGCAAGCGCTCCCCAGGCCATTGCCAGCAAAAAGCTGGCGGCAAATAAAGTAGAATCATGGCGAATCAGCACGGAAAGGGCCCCTCTCGGCAAATGCGCCGGGGGGGAAGCTCCCCGCCTCTCTGCCCGGCGCATTCATTTCACACCATTCGGGATGCCCTCGTCGAGTTCCGGCCGATTCGTTCATCCCGCCGCGGCTGCGGGAAGGAAGATGTGCAGAAGCCGCCGATCCAAGGGCTGTGGCCGCCGTGTGCCCCCAGTCACAGGACGTTCACACTCCGCGTGTGATAGCATCCGATTTCTTAGCGATAGACGCCTGGCGGATTCATCCTCCATCCATCTGCACGGCGCCGGCCCAAACCTTTATGGACGAGGTAGACGGCAGACCGGGACACGTGGCCCTCCAATCCGGCCACCTGGACGCCCTCGTGGACGTCCGCAATCTTTTCCTGTGCCTCCCTCATCCGATCCCGCAAATTCTGACAATCGCTCGCAAAATCATGAGGAGAACGCTATGAAAACGTACCAGGGAAGTGAGATCCGCAACGTAGCTGTAGTGGGGCATGCGCACAGTGGCAAGACCACCTTGATCGCCGCTCTGCTGCATGCCGCCAAAATGACCCCAACCCAGGGCCGTGTGGAAGACGGCTCGGCCGTGACCGCCTACGACGACGAAGAAGTAGCGCGCGGCGCAACCATGCAGAATGCCGTCGCCTTTGCCGAGTGGCAGGGCGTCAAAATCAACCTCGTCGATACTCCCGGCTTTCATATGTTCAGCCACGAGGCCCGTGCGGCCCTGCTGCCGGTGGAAGCCGCCCTCGTCGTGGTCAACGCCCAGAATGGCTCCGAGCCCGTGACCGAGCGGGTGTGGCGCTATGCCGACGAGGCCAAAGTCCCGCGCATCGTGGTGGTCAACCAGATGGACCACCCCAAGGCCGGCGGCGGCGACGGGCTGAGCGCCCTGATCGACGATCTCGTCGACCGCTGGGGCCGTAACTGTGTACCTGTCCAGTTGCCCATCTCCGGCCCCGATGGCTTTCACGGCGTGGTGGACCTGGTGACCATGGAGGCTTTCTATTACACCCCCGGCGGCGACGGCCGCGGCAAGGTCACCGCGGAGATTCCCGCCGGCCTGGCTGCCGACGCCAAGGCCAAGCACGAGGCGCTGGTCGAGTTAGTCGCCGAGGGCAAGGACGAGCTGATGGAGGAGTACTTCGAGAAGGGCACCATCGCCGAAGACCACCTCATCGCCGCTCTGCACGAAGCCATCCGCGAGAACCGCATCTTTCCGGTGCTCTTTTCCAGCGGCCTCAGCAACATGGCCGTGGACCACCTGCTCGACTTCCTCAAGGTCTACGCTCCGTCGCCCGTCGAGCGCGCGCCTATTGCCGTGCGCAACCCGGAGTATGAAGCGGCGGCTGGCGCGGACGATGCCGAGGCGACTGACGCAGGCATCTCCTTGCGCAAGGTGGACGACAACGAACCGTTGGCGCTTGTGGTCTTCAAAACCATGTCCGACCCCTTCGCCGGCCGCATCAGCTTCTTCAAGGTCGTCAGCGGCGTGGTCAGGAATGACGCCACGGTCGACAATTACACCCGCCGCAGCCAGGAGCGCTTCTCCCACCTGAGCGTGATGCAGGGGCGCAAGGCCATCGAGATTCCCGAATTGCACGCCGGAGACCTGGGCGCCGTGGCCAAGCTGCGCGACACCCTCACCGGCGACACGCTGGGCCAGAAAGGCGCCGAGATACAGGTCGATCTGGCTCCGCTCCCCGAGCCGGCCATGACCTACGCCATCGAGCCCAAGTCCCGCGCCGACGAGGACAAGCTCGCCCCCGCCATCCACAAGCTCATGGAAGAGGATCTGCTCATCCGCTTCTTCCGCGACCCGCAGACCAACGAGTTCCTCATCGCCGGCGCGGGCCAGCCGCACATCGAGGCCATCGTCAGCCGCCTCAAAAAGCGCTACCACGCCGAGGTCACCCTCAAGCAGCCCAAGGTCCCCTATCGCGAAACCATCCGCGCCAAAGGCGAGGCGCACGGCCGCCACAAAAAGCAGTCCGGCGGCCACGGCCAGTTCGGCTACTGCAAAATCCGCATGGAGCCCATGCCCCGCGGCGGCGGCTTTGAGTTCGCCAGCGAAATCTTCGGCGGTGCCATCCCCAGGAACTTCATTCCTGCCATCGAGAAAGGCGTCGTCGAGGCGGCCGCGCGCGGCTACCTCGCCGGCTACCCTGTCGTCGACTTCAAGGCCGTCGTCTACGACGGCAGCTACCACGACGTCGACTCCAACGAGCTCTCCTTCAAGACCGCCGGGCGCATCGCCTTCAAGAAAGCCATGGAGGTGTGCAAGCCCGCACTGCTTGAGCCCATCATGAAAGTCGAGATCGAGGCTCCCGACGAGTTTGCCGGAACCCTCATGGGCGACCTCAACTCCCGCCGCGG
>JBKQRH010000029.1:0-2644 GCA_052326045.1 Occallatibacter sp.
GGAGAAGCCATCCGCCTGATGAACTACATTGACGACGTTGCCGTAACCCTGCGCCGGATTCTGGCCACCATCCCCGCTCTCACCCAGGAGGAGCGCGCCCGCGTCGCCGAACACATGCTCAACGCCAAGCCCAGCGCCGAGGATGTCATCGAAGCCCTGTCTGCCAGGCAAGCCTGAACTTTGTCCACTGTCGCCATCATCGGAGCCGGCCCCCTGGGCCGCTGGCTGGCCCTCTCCGCAGCCCGCTCAGGCTTCCGCGTCCTCCTCGAAGACGTGATGCCCGCCAACCTGCACCACGCCCAGGAAGCCCTTCGGGCCGCACTCGGTCCGGATGCATTTCGCAAAACCGCGGGAGCCCTGCCCAACGTCACCTTCGTCTCCACCATCGAGGACGCCGTCCGCGACGCCGATCTGGCCATCGACTGCGTCCCCGACGAACTCGAATCCAAGCTCGAAATCCTCTGGCTCCTGGACCGCATGGCCCCGCCCCGCACCGTCCTGGCCACTCCCACCACGCGCCTGTCCATCGCCGACCTGGCCGCCTGCACCTACCGTCCGGACAAATGCGTCGCCATCGCTGCCGAAGCCTCCAGCCTGGCCGGAAATCCCGGCGCCCGGATTCTCCTCCGCACCACCACCAAAACGAGCCCCGAAACCGTAGCCCTCCTCGACAGCTTCTGGCGCCAACTCGGCTTCACCCCGGTCTTCGCCCCCGACCCCGCCGAGCAGCCGTCTCACTGACCACTTACCCCTGGTCCCTTAGTCTCTAGTCCCTCAGTCCCTATTCTCGATTCCCTGAGTCCCTAGTTCCTAGTCCCTGCCCCCGTTTTCCCAACACCTGCTCGTAATAGCGCACGTAGTGCGGCACCACCAGCGAGGAGCAGAAGCGCTTCTGCGCCGTCTTCCGGCCCGCCTCCCGCATCGCATCCAGCCGCTCCCGATCCTGGAGCAAGCTCAATGCTCCCAAGGCCATGCCGTCAATATCGCCCACCTCGTACAGTAGCCCCGTCTCCCCATCGTCGATCAGTTCCGGCACCCCTCCCACCCGCGTCGCAATCGACGGAACCTGGCAGGCCATGGCCTCCAGCGCCGCCAGCCCGAACGACTCCAACTCGCTTGGCATCAACAAGATATCGGCCAGCGGCAACACCTCGTTCACCCGCTCCAGCTTGCCCATGAAGTGAACCCTCGAGTGAATTCCCAGGTCGTGCGCCAGCCACTCCGCCGCCGACCGGTCCGGCCCGTCTCCCACCATAACCAGTTGCGCCGGCGTCTCGCGCACCACCCGCGCAAAGATCTTCACCACGTCCACCACCCGCTTGACCGGCCTGAAATTGGAGAGATGCATCAGGATCGCCTCCTCCGGCGCAGCCAGCCGCCTGCGCGCTTCCGCCCTCCTGGCCTCATCCTTGTACGGCCTGTAAACATCGCAGTTGACGAAGTTCTCCACCACCTCAATCTCCCGCGTCACGCCGAAGTCCTCGACCGTTTTTGCCTTTAAATAGTTGGAGATGCTGGTAACCCCGTCGCTCTCTTGAATGGCGTAGCGGATGATTGGAAGGTAGCAGCGATCCAGACCCACGAGCGTGATGTCTGTGCCGTGCAACGTGGTCACAAAGGGCAGCCGCCGCCCCTTGGCGGCCAGCATCTGCCGCGCCAGCAGCGCACTTACCGAGTGGGGTATCGCGTAGTGCACATGCAGCAGGTCAAGCTCATTGAATTCAGCAACTTCCGCCATCCGCGACGCCAGCGCCAGGTCATACGGCGGAAATTCGAACAGCGGATAGCTGGAAACCGGAACTTCGTGATAAGAAATGCCTTCGTCGCGTCCGCTTAGCCGGAATGGCTGCGAATAGGAGATGAAATGCACCTCGTGGCCCAGCGCGGCCAGTTCGATGCCCAATTCCGTAGCCACCACGCCCGAGCCGCCGTAGGTGGGATAACAGGTAATGCCGATGCGCATAAGGCCTTCTCAATCAGGTTTTTGTCTGTCTTCGACTTGGACGCTCCCGGCGGCGCGGAAGATGCAGATGGCGTCCAGTCTGTTTTGAATCAAAGACTTCCGCTGGTCACAGAACCGCGCTGGCGCCAGCCTTCAAATCCGCGAAGGAGATGAGTTCGATAGCGGGAAATTCTTTCAGCACGTGCAGCGCCTCCCGTTCGGTCTCTCGCGAGGCCAACAAGCGCGTGCGAGCCTGGGCCAGATCGGCGTCGTTGTAGCCGGGATGCGTCACCAGCTCCCATGTGCCCGGCGGAATGCTGTGCAGAAGGGAACTAACTGTTTTGGAATCAAGGGTCCCGGTCGCCAGCACGCCGATGGCTCCGTCCGTGGTCGTAAAGCCTTCTTCCGCCACGATGCGCCGGAAAGTAGGCTCAAGATGTCTCAGGAGGCTGACTTCCGCCCGCCGCAGCCAGGGAGCGCCGGGCGTGGCGCGCAGGCTCCACGCCGGTTCAAACGGATTGCGAATGGCACGGATGCCGCGACTGGCCGCCGCGCGCAGCACAGGCCGCAGCACCGCAGGGAACATGTGGACGTGCTTGTGCGTGTCAACGTGCGTAAGTTCAATGCCCTCAGCCTGGAGCAGAGCGATTTGCGCTGCGGCTTCGGCCTCGATTTCGACGGCGCGGATGCGCCCCGCAAGGA
>JBKQRH010000030.1:0-2698 GCA_052326045.1 Occallatibacter sp.
GTGGCCGCGGAGATGAAGTGGGCCAAAGAGAACTTCCCCGAAGTGAAGGAATTCTTCTTCGACGACGACACCTTCAACATTCAGAAGGTGCGCACCATCGAGCTTTGCGAGAAACTGAAGCCGCTGGGCATCACCTGGAGCTGCACCTCGCGCGTCACCACCGACCGCGAGACGCTCAAGGCTATGAAGGATGCCGGATGCCGGCTGCTCATCGTCGGCTTCGAGTCCGGCGATCCGCAGATTCTCAAGAACATCAAGAAGGGCGCCACCGTCGAGCGAGCGCGCGCCTTCTGCAAGGACTGCCACGACCTGGGCCTGACCATCCACGGCGACTTCATTCTCGGCCTGCCCGGCGAGACCAAGGAGTCGATCCGCAACACCATCAACTTCGCCAAGTCCCTGGACGTTGAAACCCTCCAGGTCTCCATCGCCCACGCTTACCCCGGCACCGAGTTTTATGATTACGCCAAGGCCAACGGCTTCATTGTGAATTCAGCGGCCATGAGCGATGACGGCGGCCACCAGATGGCGCACATCGAGTACCCCGGTCTGCCCACCGACTACGTGCTGGAAATGGTGCACCGCTTTTACGACGAGTATTACTTCCGGCCCAAGGCCGCATTCCGCGTGGTCTGGAAGGCGTTTGTGAATCGCGATCTGCCCCGGCTCTACGTCGAGGCAAAAGCCTTCCTCAAGCTCCGCGCGCAACGCAACAAGATGGTGAAAGTCGCGCGCAGTCAGCAGGCCGAGCCGCCGGCGCCGGCAAGCGCCGGAGCTTAGCTCCCGCTCTTTCTGATTCCCGGATGCTGGGTGCCCCAGGTCTCGATTCTGAGACCTGGGATAAGCTGAATCACCAACAAGTGCTCCGTGCCCCATCCTTTCCGCTTTTTTCCGCGGTTAGGGTGGGATACTTCGAAAGTTGAAACAGCGCCCTGATTGTCAGGACCAAACCCCCGATGGCTCACGCAAGACTCCTGCCGCGTCAATACATGATCCTGGGACTGGTGGCCGTGTGCGCCCCTCTCGGCGATACCTGCCTCTCGCGCGGCATGACCAGCCTCCCGGCCATCTCGCTGGCCCATCCCGCCACGCTCATCGCGGCCGTCTTCACGCCCTGGATCGCCTTCGGCATCGCGCTGCTCATCGGCTTCTTTGCCAGCTATCTCACCGCTCTCTCCTGGGCCGACCTTACCTATGTGCTCCCCGCCACGGCCTTCGGCAACGTCATCGTCGCCCTGCTCGCCCGCTTCTGGCTGCACGAGGCAATCTCGCTTGAACGCTGGGCGGGGATTGTGCTGATTACGCTGGGAGTGGGCTTTGTCGCGCAGGGACCGTCGCTGACGGAGCGGCCCGTGCCGGAAAAACCCGTCCTTGCCGAATCGACCCAACAGGCTTTTGGAAAGGAGCGGGCGCAATGACCATTCCCGCTTTCGCCGACCAGCCCGGCCTCTGGGCCGCCACGGCCATGATTGCCGCCGTCGTCCTCTGCTCCACGGCTGGCGAAGTCCTCACCGCCGCCGCCATGAAGTCCATCGGCGATCTCGACAAAATCCGCGCCCACTCCGGACTCAAGGGCGCCATTCGCGCCGTCCTCACCTGCCCGCTCTTCTTTGCCGGCGTAGGTTTTCTGGCCCTGGCCTTCTTCTCGCTGCTCTTCGCGTTGAACCACCTCAACCTGAGCCTGGTTGCGCCCGCTTCGGCCTCACTGACGCTTGTAACCAATGCGATTGCCGGCAAAATCTTTCTCAAAGAAAATGTCGACCGCCGCCGCTGGGCCGCCGCCGTCCTGGTCTGCATCGGCGTCTATCTTCTGGCGCATTGAAACAGGGGTCAGAGATCGGGGATCAGAAAACCAAACCCTCAACACAGCTCTCGATGCTCGCCTTTCCGTGATTCTCAATTGCTCCGTCTCCGCGCCTCATGCGCAAATCCGGCAATGAGCGTTAAGACAAAGAGCCCCAGCATCGGATAAGACAGCAACAGATTCAGGTTGGTCAGAATCTGCCTGTGGTCGTTCTTCAAATGTAAGACTTGCCCCATGACGAATTCGCCCGGCACCCATAACAGGGCCGCGGCAAACGACCATGGCCATAGTGTTGCGAGAGCGCTGTTCACGCCGGCCGGCAGATGCGTTCGCCGCTCTGTGGGCCGCCTGTCGATATTGGCTGCGGCAATGCAAGCCACAATCAGCAGCGAGATCGGTCCGAACCCTCCGCCAACCAGTAGAAGAATCACGGACAGCAAGACCAGAACCGCGGCGCTATAGCGCTTCTGAGGAAGCCAAACGGACCAGAGAACGATCGCCAGGCCGGCAATCATCGCAGCAATGCCCGTAACCAGGAAGTTGGGAATCAGAGTCATCGCCGGCTCGTGGCCGAATGGAAACGGCAGCTCCCACGGACTTACAGCCAGTATCTTCAGTCCTTTTGGCGCTGCATTCCCTTGCAGCGTCTCAAAGTACCCGTGTTCCATCCCCAGAATCCCTGCATAAACGCCGAATGCAGCGGCAGTCGCTCTCACCGCGTCCACACCACGACTCATCCCGATTCGATCCTGCGCCGTTGTCTGCGTCATATTTGAACTCTCCTCGCTCTCTCTCTCGCAGGAGAGAGATTGTCCGGCTCCGGATCGATCAATCTCAACGAAAGAGCCGCATCAACCCCCGCGGCTTCAAATCCGCATTGAGAATGGCGCGCGG
>JBKQRH010000031.1:0-28599 GCA_052326045.1 Occallatibacter sp.
CGGATTCTTTCTTCGCGGGCGTTCTTGGCGATGCCTAACTCGTCGAGTGTGTGGTTGGCTTCGGGGTTGACGTGGGCCATGTTGAGCTGGAGGTGGTGGCCGACTTCGGTCATGCCGACCTTCTTGCCGCCGGCGAAGAACTCGTGGCGGCCGTGCTCCTCGTACCACTTGGTGAGCGTGGCCGTCATGTGCATCTTCTCGATGATGTTGCGCCAGCCCACGCCGGTGTTGTAGGCGCAGAAGCTGATCTCGCCTTCCTGCGTGGCGTAGGGGATGATGCACTGCTCGGTGCGGCGGAAGTCGTAGTTGAACAGGTCCTGGAACCACATGCCGGCGATGAAGAGGAAGTTCCAGCGGTCCTGGCGGCGCTTTTGAATGTCTTCCATCGTGCGCGTGCCCTTGACGGAGCCGTAGTCCTTGCCGGTGGCGTTGAAGGTCTTGTCCATCTTCTTCAACATGTCGGTGATGCGGAAGTGCGTGGGCGCCTGGAAGGGATCGTAATTGCGCAGGAGCGCGAGGCCGAAGCCGATGACCGACATCCACTTGCCGCGGGCGGAGTCGTTGACCCTGGCCAGGTCCTTGGCCACCTTATTCATGTTGAGGAATGCGGTGACTGGCGCGGCTTCTTTGGTTTCCTTGTCGATCATCATGGCCATGCCGATGCCGCAGTTGGGATGGCAGCCGCAGCTCAGCTGGCCCCACTCGGCCTGCGGCCCGTGAATCAGGTCGGCCCAGTCGCTGAAGGTGGCCATGAAGCTGATGGGGAACCAGTCGCGCTCCGGCTCGCCGAAGCCCACCTGGTTCTTGATGTCGTGGGCCATGTGGCTTAGGGTGTAGCGCTGCGCCTGGCGGCGCTCATCGGTGATGTCCTCGTCGCGGCCGGTAAAGCTGACCGGCTGGAAGCTCAGGAAGCTGATCGTCTTGGGATTGTCGAGGGCGAACTGGATGATGCGGCCCACCTGCTCGTTGTTGATCCCGTTGATGATGGTGGTCACCGGCACAATCTCCACGCCGGCTTCGTGCAGGTTGTTGATGGCCTGCAGCTTCACGTCGAACAGGTTGCCCACCTTGCGATGCGAGTTGGCGGCGTTCCCGATGCCGTCGAACTGCAGGTAGACGTAGCGCAGGCCGGCTTCGGCGGCGGCGCGGCACAGCTCCTTGCTCTTGGCGAACTCAATTCCGTTGGACGCCGCCTGCACCGAGTTGTAGCCCACCTTGCGGCAGTAGGCCACCGCGTCCAGAAAGTACGGCGACAGCGTCGGCTCGCCGCCCGAGAACTGCACGCTCATCTGCCGCTTGGGCTTTAGCGTGATGGCGTTGTCCAGCATGGTCTTGATCTCGTCCCAGGTCAGCTCATGCACGAAGCCCACTTGATTGGCGTCCATGAAGCACGGGTCGCACATCATGTTGCAGCGGTTGGTCAGGTCGATAGTCAGCACCGCGCCGCGCCCGTGGGTCACGGTCGAGGTGCCGTGGTTGTGCAGCCGCTTGTCGTTGTGCGCGCGCACGTCGCGCCCCGGAAAGCTCTCTTCCAGGTGCTTGAAGAAGGCCGGGTCCATCGACATCACGTCTTCAAAGTGTCCGTGCTTTGGGCAGTCCTTCACCATCAGGATCTTGCCATCGCGCTCGATGATCTGTGCCTTGATCTCGCCCACTTTCTCGTTGAGCAGCACTTCGTAAGGCAGCTTGCCGTCCAGAATCTGCTGGCGAATCTCGGGCACGCACTTGGGACACAGCGAGTCCGTGGTGCGCGGCCAGCCCAGCGGCGGCTTTTCCTTCTGCCAGCTCTTCTGCAGCGGCTTGTCGCTCCACTTGGGCGTAAAGGACGGATTCGGGCTGATGCGGTTCAGCCGCTCATAAACCACCCACGCGCCCCTGGCCGCATAAACGGCGGCCTTCTCGGCGTACTTGATCGCTCTGGACATGGTGTTGCGGTCTCCTCGAAGAAATTGGCCGCCTGCGGCCGTCTCTGGCCCCGCTCAGACTCTTGAGTTCCCGCGGGAATCCAGTGGCTGAAAATGCACTGCCAGAGTAATCGCCGCCCCCGGTCAACCCAAACCCGGAGCAGCGAACGGCGAAATCTCCCCTTGAGTGGTCAATATTGCACACCGAACGGTAGGGCCGATGGACCCCGAATGCGTTGCGCCACCGCTGGAATGCGTTAGTTCACTGTGAGCGACAGAGTGGTCGTCTGCGATAGCGATCCCGACGTAGCAGTCACAGTCACAGTCGATGTGGTGGATTGAGAATTGGACGACCCGCCGCACCCGTTGAGTAGACTAAGCCCGACACCGCACACCGCCAGCAGAAGAAGCATCTGCAAGCTCCGCCGCTTCTTCCAGCTCAAGCAGCACAAAACGGCCGCCAGCGCCGCCGATGGTAACAGCGGGCTGGAGTTGCGGCCCAGAGTTGCGGTCGTCGCGGAGGTATTCACGGTCAGCGTTGTTGAGGCCGCCGCGCCCGACGGTGTCACGGTTGCTGGATTGAAGCTGCACGTTGCCCCGGAGGGCAGCCCCGAGCAAGTGAACGAAACGGTGGAATTGAAGCCATTCTCCGGCGCGATCGTAATCGTGGTCGTGGCGCTTTGACCCGCAGCCACGGTGAGCGACGTGGGAGAGGCCGCGACGGAGAAGCCCGGCAGCAGTTCGATGGTATAGGTCGCGCTGGCCATGGCGCTGGTGGAGTAGCCGCTGGCGGTTGCCATCGCGTGGATGGTCTCTATGACGTACCCTGGTTTCGCCAAGATGGTGATTGGGCCGCTGTACACGGTCGAACTCGTGGTGGGCGCGGAGCCATCGGTGGTGTAGTAGATGGTCGCGTTCGCCGATGCGGAGCTGACCGTAACCGACAGCGTGGCCGCGTAGGTTCCCGGCGCGGGGTTGAAGGTTGGAGTGGCGGCGGCCGGCAGGGAGGTTGTGTTTTGCTGATACTCCCACAGGTCGTTCAGAGCGCCGTCGAAGCCGCCTGTGCTGTCGGCGCCGTAGCCGCCAAAGAGCCAGAAATTGCCTTTGGTGTCGATCCAAATGCTGGCGCCCAAGCGGCCTCCGGGGTCGTTCCCCGGATCCGGCGTGCCGAGTACGCCGTATGCGCCGGGCTGGCCTCGGCAAATGATGTTCCCTTCCGGCGTGTACATGCAGTTAGTGGTCGTGGTGTTCCCACCCATCCACGCCCATTGGTTCGTAGAGGGATCGAACTCCCACAGGTCATTGAGATTGCCGCTGGCGCCGGCTGAATCGTAGCCTTGGCCCCCAAAGAGCCAGAAATTGGCGCTGCCGTCGATCCAGCTCGCGGCCGCCGCGCGTCCTCCGGGAATATTATCGGCGGCAGGTGTTCCCATCGCGCCGTACACGCCGGGCTGGCCTCCGCAGATGACAAGTCCCAATTGATATGTGACGCAACCGGCCGAGGTGCTGCTTCCGCCCATCCACGCCCATTCCTTTGTGGCAGGCGAGAACTCCCACAGGTCGTTGAGGGCGGTAAGATTGCCCTGGGAGTCGTAACCGCTGCCCCCGAAGAACCAGAGATTGCCGCCGCTTCCGGTCCAGGTCGACGCGGCACTACGGGATCCGGGGATGTTGCCGGCAGCAGGCGAACCCAACGTGCCGTAGACTCCGGGCCAGCCGCTTGCGTTCTTGGCGGCCGGCAACGTGCTGCTTCCGCCCATCCAGGTCCATTCGTTCGTAGAGGGCGAGAACTCCCAAAGATCGTTGAGATAGCCAGATTTCCCGTTTGCGTCGTAGCCCTGGCCCCCAAAGAGCCAGAAGTTGCCGCTGCTGTCGATCCAGCTGGAGGCACCCTCGCGGCCTCCAGGGACATTTCCTGGAGCAGGCGAACCTAATGTGCCATAGACTCCGGACCGGCCATCCTGCGGGAGGCCGAGAGTGCTGCTTCCCGCCATCCACGCCCACTCGTTTGTAACAGGCGAGAACTCCCACAGGTCGTTGAGCGAGCCGTCGTTTCCGTTGGCATCGGAGCCCCAGCCGCCGAAGAGCCAGAGATTGCCGCTGCTATCGGTCCAGCCAGAAGCCCCGGAGCGGCCGCCCGGGAAGTTTCCTTGAGCGGGCGTTCCCAGCGTGCCCCAGACTCCGGGCTGTGAACTTGTCGGGCTGCTTCCGCCCATCCAGGTCCATTCGTTCGTGGAGGGCGAGAACTCCCAAAAATCATTGAGAAGGACACCCATGGTGTTGCTGGATGCCTCGTAGCCAGTGCCCCCCAAGAGCCAGAGATTGCCGCTGCCGTCGGTCCAGCTTGCAGCGTCCCAGCGGCTGGCGGGGATGTTTCCGGGGGCGGGCGTACCTAGGGTGCCGTATACTCCCGGCTCGCCGCCACTTCCGTCCAGGTTGCTGCTTCCGCCCATCCATGTCCATGCGGCCGTTGTCTGCGCCGCGGAAGTTAGCGAAAAGATTGCGAATCCAAGCAGGCACCCAAACAGGGAACCTGGCAGCGAACGATGCTTTCTCATTGAACTTTCCTCGATGGGAATAGCGCGCTCCCAATGCGAATAAAAGCCCCGGCTCTCACGCCAAATCCCAACTGACCTATTAAGACGTGTTGACGAAGAAAGAGTTTACCCCAAAGATGGCTCTGCAAGGATTAAGATACTCTTTTTCATGCTCCGCTCATCTTTTTTCGAGACCGAAGGGATGATTGGGATGCGATTGGGAGAGTTTAGAGAGCGTCACGGGATCGGACCCGAAATACCGGCCTCCGGCCTGAGAAGGGAGCAAGCCCACGGCTGGCGCTTGAGGCTGGCGGATCCTTCTCCTGCCCCGGCAAGTAGAGATTGCCGATCTCGACCCAAACGGCGCGCCATCCTATCGAAGAGGAAACTCCCCCGCTGAATAAACATATTGACCATTGCGGCACCTTCGAGCCTTCCGCGATTGACGCGCCGCGCCGCGCCCCGCAAACTTAGAGTGGAGTTACTGGTCAGAAGTTTCTACCCGGAGGCTACTTCCATGGGCGCTTATCCCCCTTACGGTCCCGGTCCCGGCGGCGTGGGCCGCCGCATTGAAGAGGCCATCGAACTGATCGAAATGGAGCTGCGCCACGCCGCCGGCTACGTGAACGACGCCGTGATCCCGCAGGTCCGCAGCGAGTCGATCTCCGCCATGCGCAAGGCGGCCGATGCGCTGCGCAATTTCGCCGACCGCCTCGACGGCCAGCCGCCGAATCCGCCACAGGGGCCGC
Organism: Occallatibacter sp.; assembly: GCA_052326045.1. Lineage (GTDB taxonomy): Bacteria > Acidobacteriota > Terriglobia > Terriglobales > Acidobacteriaceae > Telmatobacter. Next base: position 5,191 of record JBKQRH010000031.1, read on the forward strand.
GCGCGTGATGAACCAGCGCGGTTGGGGTTCGAGGTATCCCACCCCAGCGGCAAAAAGTCGCCGCGGTGACACGCCGCGAGGGTGGGGCGCCCGGCTTTTGTGGGACATCCGGTTTTTGCGGGAGATCCGGTGTGGGGTCCGGCAGGCAGCCGTCGGCGCGGGACTCGCGCTGGCGCTGTTGTTTGTCTCCGGCTGCGGGCATCGCACCACCGTGGCCCAGCTGCCCGCGCCTCAGGCCGCTCCTCCCGCGCCTCAAACGTATCCCTCTGCAGCCCAGGCCACGCCGCCCGCGCGCATTCCCGTCTCGCCGGTCCCGCGGGGCGGTATCAGTGACCAGGACCTCGACTTTATCAACACCCACAGGCCCATCCTGACCGAGGAGGGCATGGCCACCTGGTACACCGTGCCCTACAAGGGACGCCAGACGGCCAACGGCCAGGTCTTCAGCGACCGCGCCCTGACCGCCGCGCATCGCACCCTGCCCATGGGTTCGCTGATCGTGGTCACCAACCTCAAGACGGGCCAGTCCAGCGCCATGCGCATCACCGATCGCGGCCCCTTTGCGGAGGGCAAGATTCTCGATCTCACCATCGCCTCCGCCAAAGCCACGGGCATCTACCAGGTTGGCTCGGCCCGCGTCCGTCTGGACGTTTACCGGACCCCCAAACCCATCGAGACGGGCGGCCGCTGGTGCGTGCAGATCGGCGCATTCCATAGCGAGCACCAGGCCAACAAGCTCAAGGAACAGCTCCTGCGCAAGTACCCCAGCTCCAATGTGATCGAGTTTCCCGGAGAAGACAGCTACTGGGTCCGCATCCGCCCCCAGGGCGACAACCGCGAGCAGGCCGAATTCATCGCCCGCAAACTACGCCCCGCCGAGGGCGAAGCATTCCTCACCCGGCTGGACTGAAGCCGGTAGGCCGGGACTTGAGTCCCGGCAATCGCCGTCGCAATCGACAGGCCTTTAGGTCCCGAGGCATGCTCTTCGGAGTAGCTGGCCAGTTTTCGGTTGTTCGTGATCAGCCCAGAATTCGGCCCAAGGCCGGCAGGCGAGTGGCTTGTTCTACAATTGATCGTTACCGAGGACCAACTACTGTGGCACTTAGATCCTTTTACCGGGTTGTGGTCGTCTGCTTTTTTATCACCATCGCGATACTGGTGGCCCTCAACATCGCGGTAGTTGTCGTGGGTTACGAACGCATGAAAGCATTGGAGTCGCTGCCCGTTCTCATCCGTCTTCCGTTTGGCCTGCTTGGCGCGTTCAGTGCATTCGGCATCCTTACGCTCTGGTTTGGAATGATTTGGGATTGCGCGGTCACTAGCAACTTGCAGGTATGGTCGAAGGTCAAATGGCTTGTGCTGTTGGTGATCATAAACTGGCTGGGAGCGCTGATTTACTACTATCGAGTATTTAGGCACCGTCCGGTGCCACCTCGTGTTTTAGCCTAGACGTGACCTAAGCCTCGCCGCTCGTGCATCTCCGAATCCGGCACTGTGTTTAGCTGCATTTCCGTCGCTGTTCCCTGGTGGTCGGCTACTCGGAACCAACTCCACTCCCCTTTTCGCATTCCGATCCAGTCAGCGCCCTACTCCGGCGGCGGATAAAACGGCAGCTTCTCGTTCGTCTCGTTGGCGCGGCGGATGGTCACGTCGTCCAATAGCAATGCGGGCGCCAGCACCGTCTGCGGCACGTCACCAAAGTAGTTGGCCACCCATTGATCCTTGCCCGCGGCCACCACGCCGGAGCGCAGCGCGCGCTGGTCCAGGTCGTCCAGCACGGCTCCGCGCACCAGTTCGCGCTTTCCGTCCAGGCCCACGCGGTAGAGCAGCCGGGGCGTCAGTTCCCCGCCCAGCGTCTGCGCATAATAGACGCTCTTCAGCCCGCGTTCGTGCCCCAGGTCCACCAGCTTGCGGTCCAGTTCGTCGTCCGATAGTCCATCCTTCGCCGTCACCTGCAGCACGCCGATAGCCGGCCTGGGCGCTCCGGTAATCCCCGCGCGCCCGTGGCCGTTCGACTCTGGAAAATCCTTCACCGGCTCGCGCCCGATCAGATAATTCTCCAGCCGCCCCGCCGTCACCAGCTTCACCGCCTGCGCCGGCACGCCCTCGTCGTCCACGTCATACGCTCCCACCAGCCCCTGACCGGCATAGCTCTTCAAGCCGGGGTCGTCCACCACATCCAGAAACTCGGGCAGCACCCGGGCATGGTAACTCGAGGCAAAGGGGCCATTGGTACGCGCCTCGGTGCCCAGCTTGGGCCGCGTGGCCGTCACCGCGCCTGCGATCAGCTCACGCAGGGTGTCTGCTCCGGCGTCGGAACTCAACAACACCGGCCCGTGATACTCCTCCTCCACCAGCGGCGCCTTGCGCAAATCGGTGAGCGAGGCGATCAGCTCCACCGCATGTTTCTCGAAAACCGGCGGCGAGTCCAGGTCCTTGAGCGAAACGCCAACCGAGGCATACGACCGGTCCAGCCGCATCCCGTCCGCCGCCTGCGTGCCTACCGCAAAGGCCTCCTCGTACTCAGCCGTCGGCTTGCGCACGATCGTTCCCTCGCTCGTCGCCAGCCATGTAGTCGTCACACGCGCTTGAAACGAAGCCGAGCAGTACTCCACATCGCGCTGGCCAGCCTTGACGGTAGGATCGGTGCGATAAAGCCCGCTGTCCCGCGCCACGCGTTCCGCCCACGCGCCCTCGTCCACCTTCAACCGGAGCGGCTCCTCCAGCACGATCACCGGCTTCTCCTGGCTGAAGTCATCGGCCTGCGGCGGCGTCTGCACCTGCTTGAGCGCCGCCTGCTTCTGCGCATAGGCTGCCAGAGCGCTCTTGTACGCCTGGTCTGTCGCCGTCCACAGCGCCGACCGCACCGCAATCGGATCGTCGTCCAGGCCGACGAGTTGCAGCGCGCCGTCGCCGCGCCCGCCCGAGCTATCCGTCTTGTAGTCGCCCACCCGCACCGTAATGCGCGCCACCCGCTGGTGGTTGTGCTGCGAGCCCTCGCTGGCCCCAAACTCCGCCTTGGTCTCGTAGCTATCCACGTCCTCAATCCGGTATTGGATAAAGAACGGCTTCTCGAAGCCCTTCAACTGCAACTCGCTCTTGCTCCGGTCCAGCTCTTCGAGCATCGCCTTCAGCACAGGGTCTTTCTCCGCGTCGGCGCGGGTCTGCTGCGCGGTACCTAAAAACGGCGCGCACAAGCAGGCCGCGAGAAGTCCAACTCCCCCAAGCATTGCAATCGGACGAATCGAGTTCATCGCGCCTCCAAGGTTCTCAGAAAGATGAATTATCTCTATTACTTGCCGGTGTACGGAACCCAACCCGACACCATTTCTCCGTTCTTAGATTTCAATACGGCATGGCCAGTAGCGAGATCTACCATGATCACCCTGGGATGACCACCGAAAATTTTCCGTTGGTTGAGCAGCAATCTGTCTCCGGCCGGCGACCATAGGATGGGGCCATCGAGTGTATATTTCATCCATTTGCGCTCTTTATCCAGAACGGATCGGGCGCCGGTGCCGTCAGGGTGGATGATCATGCACTGTACAATGAAGGCGTATGCAATCCAGTCGCCCTTGGGAGACCAGGAAGGATTGGTTCCCTGAGCAATCGTCATCATTTTTCCGGTGGCCACGTCGAACACTACAATCCGCCCGTTTCCAGGACTAACTGCAGATACCGCAAGGAATTTGCCGTCAGGCGACCAGCTAATCTGATTTCTCCAATCTACTTGTATGGATTCTGGGATCGTACCCATGTGGCCTGTTTCAAGATCCAATATCGTCAGACCCGCGTCACAGTTAACACCGGTACATTCTTTCTCCCCGTCAAATGCAATTCTTTTCCCATCTGGCGAAAAGGCCGCCGATCCAACCGTTTCGAAGTCGCCGTATTGCTTCCACATTTTGTCCCGTACCGAGTACACGCCCATCACCGACTTGAATATTGGTCGAGGATGAGGGTCGCACCATCCTTTTATCTTCGGATCGCATTTCACGACGTCCGCATTCAGCATGAACGAGATTCCCCCGGCTACCCGATCCCCTGAGGGACTGATTGCCCAATTGGGCGAAGCGCGCTCCATCGGGCCGGAGAGCTGCGGCACGGTGAAACTCCCTCTCGGTGTGACAAGGGTATAGTTGCCATAATTCGTGTCGCCACCAACGGGACTAAAAAGCAGCGTCGACTGCGGCTCAGAAAAACAGCCGACACAGCCACCGGTCTGTTTGCTGGAAACCTGCGAGAAACCAATCCCCGTCGTCAGCAGGAAAGCTACGAAGTACCGAATTCGCATGGCAATCCCTCCTTTCATCGATTATGGAAAACCTACATAGAATAAAAACGGTTGAGGTTCGTGGTATCCCACCCTAGCCGCAAAAACAAAAACGCGGCGAGGATGGGGCACCCAACTTATTTCATATTCCCTACTCCCTACACCCTCACTTCGGCATGGGCAGAATCGGCGGCCTGGCCGTGCCCTGCTGCACGCGCTGCGTCTCCATCTCGCTCAGCAGCATCGCCGGAGCCACCGCGCTCACCGGAATCGTCCCCGACTCCGCGCCGCACTCCCCGTTGAAGACCTCGCTCTTGTCGCCGGTCGCCAGGATGTGCTTCAGCGCTGCCTGCGGGGTGCCCACCATGCTCACGCCCCGCACCAGCTCATCCGGCCGCCCGTCCACATACACTCGCCAAACCACGAGAGGAATCTCCTGAAAGGCCTGCGGCGTGCGCCGCGTGGTCTCGGCATTGCCCGAAGAGATATCCTCAAAGTAGAGTCCGTACGGCTTGCCCTGCTTCTTCGCCTCCTCAATCAACTGCTTGCGCAGTTCGCTCTCCGGCTCCGTCTTCGTCGAGGTCACAATCAGGTTGCCCTGCCTTCCGGTGGGAACCTTGCCGGTCTGCGCCCGTCCGTGGCCGTTCGAATTCGCAAAGCTCGCGATCGGCAGCCGCGACATGAGGAAAGTCTTCAGCACGCCGTCCTGGATCAGGTCAACGCGCCGCGCCTTTTGCCCCTCATCGTCATATTCATAACTGCCGCTCAGCCACGTATCTCCGAACTTCGTCACGGTCGGATCGTCCGCCACCGACAGGAACGCCGGCAGCACTTCCTTGCCCACTTCCTTGGTAAAGGTCTGACCCTCCTCGTTGCCGCGCTGCCGCTGGCCTTCCAGCCGGTGCCCCAGCACTTCATGGAAGAACACCGCCGCGGCCCGTCCGGAAAGAATCGCCGGCCCGTCGAAGGGCTCGGTCAGCGGAGCCTTCCGCAGCGCCTCCAGGCTCTTGCCCAGCTCGCGCATCGCCGCTTCCAGCTCCGCCTGCGCGGGCAGGCCCTCCGCCGTCTCGGCCTCGAATGTCTGCGCCCGGAACAGGTCCATCCCATCGTCGGCCCGGGTCACGGCAAACACCACCAGCCGCGCCTGCAGGTGCGGCGTCACCACCCGCGAACCCTCCGACGATGCAAAGTAGTCGGTCTCGTTCTGCGCTGTCAGCATCACCCCGTTCTGATACACGTCCGGGTACTCGCGGAAGATCTTCGACAGCGCCCGCACCCGCTGCTCCCACGCCGCACTGTCCACCACCACCGGCGGAGCCGGCTTGCCGATATGCTCCTGCGGCGCTTCTTGGCTGAAGTCCGGTGAAGTGTCTTCTTCCTTGGCCCGCACCTCGGCCTCGGTCTTCACCCGCAGATAGTTGTCCAGCGCCGTGCCGTAGCCCGTGTTGGTCGCCAGCCACAACGTTCGCTCCAGCGCCTCGCGGTCGTCGCCCAGCGGCAGTTGCATGCTGTTCACCGCCGAGCCGCGATGCGTCCCGTGCGTATTGTCCAGCTTGGGATCGCCCAGCCGCACCTGCACGTCGGCCACGCGCACATGATTGGCAGAGCTGTCCACCAGCGCCCCATACTGCGCCCGAATCGAGACAAAGCTGGCATCGCTCACCGAATAACTCAAGAAGTAAGGAGGCAACTGCTTGTCAGATTCTTGTTTGCCGGGACCCTGCTTGCCAAGCGAGGTAAATGCGCGATGCAGTTCGGCCGTCATGGCATCCAGCAGTACAGGAGTAGCTTGTTGCGCGCCGCCTGCCGCAGGCAAGGCCAAACTCAAAACGGCAGCGGCAAATGCCGCGCAGAAGCCGGTTCTCGGGGCGTTCCGCCTCTTGGCGGTGCAGGAAACATCTGGCATAGACTGGGACAAATCGTGTAAAAGCATCTTTAACCAGAATTGTCTCAGAGTCAGCTTGCGTAAAGGAGAAATCTTGTGACGTTTGCACCCCGTTGCCTGCTCGCGTTCTGCTTCACCATTTTGCTCACTGGCCTGCTCCCTCGCCATTGCGACGCTCAGTCAGCATCGTCCCCGGCCGTCCAGTCCCAGCCTGTCCAGTCCCCATCGGCAACCGCTCAGCCCGCCGCTCAGGCCTACACGCTGCCCCCCGAGAAGCTCGCGAAGGCCATCGCCCTCAGCCGCATCCGCAATATCCTCGACATCACCGGCTCGCTCTGGGGCCTGGTTTTTCTCTGGCTGCTGCTCGCCACCCGCGCCTGGGCCAAACTTGAATCATGTGTTCAGCGCATCTCCCGCCACCGTTGGGTGCAGGGCCTCGCCTTCTTCGCCGCTTTTTTCATCATCACCACCCTGGCCAGCATCTCCTTCGACATCGCCGGCCACCACTTCAGTCGCGCCTACGGCATCAGCATCCAGGGTTGGGGCAGTTGGCTTGGCGACCAGTCCAAGGCCCTTGGCCTCTCTGTACTCATCGGAACCCCCATTCTGTTGCTCTTCAACTGGATCGTCCGCCGCTGGCCGCGCCGCTACTGGCTGGGCATCTGGGTCGCCACCCTCCCCATCCTGGTGCTCCTCCTTTTCGTCTCGCCCCTGCTCGAGCCCATCTTCAACAAGTTCGAACCCCTCAACAAAAATCATCCCGCCCTGGTGGCCGAGCTTGAAAAGGTGGTGGCCCGCACCGGCACCAGCATTCCCCCCGAGCGTATGTATTTGATGAAGGCCAGCCTCAAGACCAACGGCCTCAACGCCTACGTCAGCGGCATCGGCGCCACCAAGCGCGTCGTCGTCTGGGATACCACCGCCGGCCGCATTCCCGACGACCAAATCCTCTTCATCTTCGGCCACGAGAGCGGCCACTACGTTCTCCATCACATTCCCAAGATGCTCGCCGGCACGGCCGCCGCCCTGTTTTTCGTCTTCTGGGCCTGCGCCGGGTTTGCCGCCTGGCTGGCGCGCCGCTTCAGCGCTCGCTGGCTCCTCAAAAATGAGCAAGCCGCAACCGCCCCGCTCTCCACCCGCGCCGGCTTCGTGGTTCTGCTCTTCGCCATCTCGGTCGTCAGTTTCCTGCTCACGCCGGCCAGCAACGCCTTCAGCCGCTACTTCGAGCATGAAGCCGATATCTACGGCCAGGAGGCCATCCACGGCATCGTCGCCGACCCGCAAAAGACCGCCGTCGCCGGCTTCAACGCCCTGGGCGAAGCCTGGCTTGAAGACCCCAACCCCAGTCCCTTCATCGAGTTCTGGGAGTACAACCACCCCTCCGTCCAAACCCGCGCCAACTTCGCCCTGCACTACGACCCCTGGGCCAACGGCGGCCATGGCAGGTTCTTCGACAAATAGGGAATAGGGGTCAGAGATCAGGGATCAGCCTGCGGTGACCTCAGCTTTGCGCATCGGACTTGCGGCCAGAAAACTGACCCCTGATCCCCGGCCACTGCCTTTCGTCGTACACTAGGGAGTCGCATTGCAATCTTTCCCATCAAGGAGCCTGCCCGCCATGGCCTACCCCGCAAACTACCGCTACACCCGCGAACATGAATGGATCGCCGTCGATGGCGCCATCGGCTCCATCGGCATCACCGACTACGCGCAGAAATCCCTGGGCGACATCGTCTATGTGGACGTGCCCAAGGTCGGCGACCGGGTCACCGCCGGCGTTGCCTTCGGCTCCGTCGAGAGCGTCAAGGCCGTCAGCGACCTCTTCTCGCCCGTCACCGGCGCCGTCACCGCCGTCAACGAAGAGCTCAAGTCCTCTCCCGACAAAATCAACGAAGCCCCCCACGACGCCTGGATCATCAAGGTCCAGCTCGCCGATCCCTCCCAGCTCAACGCCCTGCTCGACGCCGCCGCCTATGAAGCCTTCGTCTCGGAAGAAACGGGAGGCTGAAAGCTAGCTTCTAGCTGCTGGCTTGGTATTCGGAGCTGGAGGCCGTATCGACTCACCCAGGATTCTCTCCCGGCAGGCCGCATTCCGGTCTGCCCAACGGGCTTTTAGCTAGAGGCTAGAAGCTAGGAGCTAGAAGCTGAAATGCGCTACCTGCCCAAATCGCCCGCCGAACGCCGGCAAATGCTCGCCGAAATCGGCGCCGGCTCCATTGACGACCTGTTCGCCGTCATCCCCGCCGAAAACCGCCTCGGCCGCGACCTCGCCGTGCCCCGCGCGCACGCCGAGAGCGAAATCATCGACTACTTCCGCGCCGCCGGCAAAAAGAACGCTACCGGTTACGCCAGCTTCCTCGGCGCCGGAGCTTATCGCCACTACCGCCCGGTCATCATCGACTCCCTCGTCCAGCGCGGCGAGTTTCTCACCAGTTACACCCCCTACCAGGCCGAGATAACTCAAGGCACGCTGCAAGCTATCTTCGAGTTCCAGACCATGATCGCCGAGCTGACCGGCATGGACGTGGCCAACGCCAGCATGTACGACGGTTCCACCGGCGCGGCCGAAGCCGTCATGATGGCCGTCCGAGTTACCGGCCGCCACCGGGCTGTTGTGGCCGCAACCGTCCATCCCGAGTACCGCGAGGTCCTGGCCACAACCACGAGATTCAGAGACCTGCCCAGCTCGCTCGTCACTTATGACCGCGAAACCGGCCGCGTCGATCTTTCCGCCCTCGACGCAGCCGTCACGGAAGAAACGGCAGCCGTTCTCGTACAAAGTCCCAACTTCTTCGGCATCATCGAAGATATTTCCACCATTGCGGAGATCGCCCACGCTAAGGGCGCTCTGCTCATCGTCTCCATTGCCGAAGCAATCTCGCTCGGCGTCCTTCGCCCGCCCGTCGAGGCGGACATCGTCAGCATGGAAGCCCAGTCCTTCGGCGTGGCGTTGAGTTACGGCGGCCCATTTTGCGGAGTTATTGCGGCCAAAGAGCAATTCGTGCGGCAGATGCCCGGCCGCCTCGTCGGCCAAACCACCGACAGCACCGGTTACCGCGGCTTCGTCCTCACCCTTTCCACGCGCGAGCAGCATATTCGCCGCGAGAAAGCCACCTCGAACATCTGCACCAATCAGGCATTGGTGGCGCTGATGGCCACTATCTTCCTCAGCGTCTACGGCAAGGAAGGGATTCGCGAGCTGGCCGAGCACAATCTGGCTAAAGCCCATTATGCTGCCAAAACACTCTCCCAAAACCAGGGCACAACGCAGTTGTTCCAGGGCGCGCCCCGCTTCCACGAGTTTGTATTGCAAACCGAAGAGTCTCCAGCGCAATGGAGCCAGCGCCTGATGGATGAAATGATCGTCGGCGGCATCGAACTGAGCCGCTGGTATCCGGATCTGAACAACTGCACGCTCTGGTGCGCAACCGAAATCATCACCCGCGAACAGATCGATACGGCAGCCAAGGTACTGTCCGCCGGGCCGGCGAGGGCATCGACCGGATGATCGTGGTTGGCATGGTCTGGTATTGCATTCGTGAATGGAGATGTGCAGATGTTCGACCGCTTCAAATCCGCTGTGCGCAATAGACAGCGCCTCAAATGGGAAAAACAGCGAAAGCACGGCAAGCGATCCTTCATTGTTTACCGGGGAGTGCTGAAGTGGGGCGGCACAATGTTTATCCTGACCACGATCACGAATTTCATTCTTCGCCGCAACACACTGAACTGGCTTCTTGTGGTTAGCACGTTGATAGCCTGTCCCCTGGCCGGATACATCTGGGCGCGGTGTACATGGTTTGTGAACGAAAATCGCTTCTATGGTGCGACGAAGCGGCCATTCTCAATCATTAGGAAATAGCTCTGACAGGCTCAAAAAGTTTGCAGCGAGGCAATAATGGCGACATCTGAAGTTTCGGCTCCAAAAACCACCGGCAAAGTCCGCCCTCACCCGACGCAGAACGAAGCTCTGCTCTTTGAGAAGTCCTCGCCCGGCAAGCGCGCCTACAAACTGCCTCCGCTCGACGTGCCCGCCGTGGACCCCGCCGCTCTGCTGGGCGCCGCAAGGCGCGATCAAGGAGCGGAGCTCCCCGAGCTGAGCGAGATTGAGATCGTCCGCCACTTTACGCGCCTCTCCACCTGGAACTACGCCATCGACCTGGGCATGTACCCGCTCGGCTCCTGCACCATGAAGTACAACCCGAGGGTCAACGAGTGCGTCGCGCGCATCGAGGGCCTCGCAGAAGCTCATCCCTACCGTCCCGATTCGCTCGCCCAGGGCATCCTCGAGATTATCGACCTGCTCCAGCGCTGCCTGCTGGAGATCACCGGCATGGACGCCATCACCCTCCAGCCGGCCGCAGGCGCGCACGGCGAGTTCACCGGCATCCTGCTGGTCCGCGCGTGGCACGAGTCGCGGGGAAACCCCCGCCGCCGCATTCTCATTCCCGACTCCGCGCACGGCACCAACCCCGCCACAGCGGCCATCTGCGGCTATACGGTCGAGAACCTCAAGTCCAACGCCGAGGGCGGCATCGACTTAGAGGCTCTAACTCGCCAGGTGGATGAAGAAACCGCCGCGCTGATGCTCACCAACCCCTCGACCATTGGAGTCTTCGAGAGCCAGATCCACAAGATCGCCGAGATTCTTCATGCCAAGGGTGCGCTGCTTTACATGGACGGCGCCAACATGAACGCCCTGGTGGGCAAGGCGCGACCCGGCGACTTCGGCGTGGACGTGATGCACCTGAACCTGCACAAAACCTTTTCAACGCCTCACGGCGGCGGCGGTCCCGGCTCCGGCCCCGTGGCTTGCAAGGCGTTTCTTGAGCCGTTCCTGCCTATCCCTGTTCTCGTCCAAGACGAGAACGGCACGAAGTGCTGGTCCTACGACCGTCCCCAATCCGTGGGCCGCGTCCGCGCCTTCTACGGCAACGTGGGCATGTTCATCCGCGCCCTGGCCTACATCCTCGCCAACGGCCCCGACGGCCTCCGCCAGACCACCGAAGACGCCGTCCTAAACGCCAACTACATCCGCCACAAGCTCGAAGACCTCTACGAGCTGCCCTACAACACCGCTTCCATGCACGAGGTGGTCTTCAGTGACAAGCGCCAGGCCGCCAAGGGCGTCAAAACCGGCGACATCGCCAAGCGCCTCATCGACTACGGCTTCCACCCTTACACGGTCAGCTTCCCCATGATCGTCCACGGCGCCCTGATGATCGAACCCACGGAGAGCGAGTCCCTTGAGGAGCTGGACCTGTTCATCGCAGCCATGCGCTCCATCGCCCGCGAAGTCGAGGAAACTCCGGACCTCGTAAAATCCGCCCCCCACTCCACACGCGTCTCACGGCTCGACGAAGTGCAGGCAGCAAGAAAACCCATCCTCCGCTGGAGGCCGGCTGAGTAATCGGCAACAATCAATCTGGGATGCACGGCGTACCCACCCATCACCCAACCACGCGCAAGCTCTCCGAAGCATACCGCGCCATCTCGCCATCGGTAGTTACCAGCGCCAGCCCCTCCACGGTGGCCTGCGCAATCAACATCCTGTCGAATGGGTCCTTGTGAATCGGCGGCAGACTGTAGACCGCGGCGATGTGCTGGGGACGCAGAACCAGCGGAGTGGCGGCCAGTTGCTCCAATGCTTCCTGCCACCAGAGGCGCGGGTCGCCCACCTCCAGTGTGCCCTTCATACTCTTGACCATGACCTCCCAGTACGAGACCACGCTCAGGAAGTTTTGTCCCAGGGCGACGGTAGCTTTTGCAGCAGCAGAGAGGGACTTCGACTGCGACATGGAGAAGATCGCTGTGTGGGTGTCGAGCAGGTAACCGTGTGCTGGAAACTCCGCGCTCAAGTGTCCTCACCTAACAGTTCTTCTTCGGTGATCGGATCATCCCACCCAGGCAGCAAGTGGATACGGCCCTTCATACCGTCGAAACGCACCTTGCTGTGCTCAACCGGCGGCGGCGTAATCTGGGCAACAGGCCGCCCATGGCGGGTGATGACCACCTGCTCCCCGTCCTCGACGGCTCGAATCAGCTCGGGCAAGCGGTTCTTCGCTTCTGCAGTGCTAACATTCATGCGTCGATTATAGCCATAAATTATAGCCATAGCAAGCCAGTCGGCCCCAACCTGTCATCGAATCCCCGTCGCTTGCCAGTGCCCACTGGGCAAATACTGGAAGTTTTCCGCAGAACCATACAATTATATTGTTGATTCAGCAATACTTAGAGTGTTTTCCTGAGTGAGCCTTCCTTCTGCACAGCCGCCCTTCGGCCTAAACTCTTCTGATATGGCCACCATCCCCGATCTCACCCTCGACACTGGACTGCCCGCGAATGTCGACGCCGAAAAGACCATCCTCGGCGCCATTCTGCTCGACAATGCCGCCCACGCCGAGGCCGCCGAAAAGCTCGAATCCGACGACTTCTCCCTCGACTCCCACCGCCGTATCTTCTTGCGCATGAGCGAGTTGATGGACTCCCAGCGCGCCGTCGACATCGTCACCCTGGCCAACGAGCTGGCCCGCTACAAGGAGGTCGAATCGGTGGGCGGAGTGGCCTATCTGGCCTCCCTTACCGAGGGTTTGCCCCGCCGCCCGGTCATCGAGGAGTACATCCGCATCGTCAAGGACAAGAGTCTGCTGCGCAAGCTCATGGGCATCTGCTCCATGGCCATCGCCCGCGCCGCCGACCAGGGCGAGACCGCCCTTGAAGTCCTGGGCGCCGCCGAATCGCAATTGATGGAGGTCACCGAAAGAGGCATCACACAAGGCTTCCAGTCGCTCGACCAGATTGTCCAGCACTCCTTCGGTAGCATCGACAACCTCTACAAGCAGAGCCGCGAAGTCACCGGCCTGGCTACTGATTTCACTGAATTTGACCGTATGACCAGCGGTCTGCAGAAGGGCGAACTGATCGTCATTGCCGGCCGTCCCTCCATGGGCAAAACCGCGCTGGCCATCAACATCGCCCAGAACGCGGCCATCAACCGCAACGCCATTGTTGCCGTCTTCAGCCTGGAAATGAGCAAAGAGTCGCTGCTGCGCCGCATGTTGGCCTCCCAGGCCTGGGTGGACCAGCGCAAGCTCCAGACTGGCTTCCTGGGCCGGGAGGACCACGACAAATTGCAGAATGCATTGGGCCAACTTGTCGAATCGCGCGTCTTCATCGACGACTCGGCGGGCATCTCGCTGGCCGAGATGCGGGCCAAGGCCCGCCGCCTCCGCCAGAACGCCGGCGGCCTCGACCTGATCGTGGTGGACTACATGCAACTGATGTCGGCTACGCCGCCCTCGGCCGGCGGCAAGCGCTACGAGAACCGCACCCAGGAGGTCTCAGCCATCTCCCGCGGCCTCAAAGCCCTGGCCAAGGAGCTGGACGTGCCGGTCCTGGCTCTGTCGCAGCTCTCCCGCGCCAGCGAGCGCCGCGGCGAAGACAAGCGTCCTTTTTTGAGCGACTTGCGCGAATCCGGCTCCATCGAGCAGGACGCCGACGTCGTCGCCTTCATCCACCGCGAGGCCTGCTACAGCCGCGACGAGGAGATGAGCGAGGCCGACAAAGCCAAGTCCGAGATCATCCTCGCCAAACAACGCAACGGCCCCACCGGAACCGTCCTTCTGAACTTTATTTCGCGCTTCACCCGCTTCGACAATCCCGATCAGGGCCACGCTGCCTGAACGTGCAGGATCAGTAAGTGTTTAGAGCGGAATCCGAGGTCTCAAAGGCGAGACCCTTCGGTTGTGCTCGGGGCGGGCTCTCCACCCCACGGACGAAGACCTGTCCGTGGGGGCCCCGGCTCTGGGCCACCCACCGGGGCGAACCATGTTTACAATCGCAGGCCCGGGTGTTAGACTCCGCCTCACGAGGGTTGGCCATGCGGCGGACGCTCCTGTTCAGCATTTTTGCGCTCCTGGCTGTGAGTACGGCGAACGATGCCTGCGCCCAGCGCCGCGGCGGAGCCGGGCCTGGCTTCGCCCGGGGTGGGTACGGTTTCAGCCACGCCCGGGCCTTCTCGCCCTACGGATTCGGGTACGCATACCTGCCCTACGACTCCGGCGCCACGTACGGCTACGCGCCCCAGCCGGTCCTGTTTGTTCAGCCCCCAGTCCTGTTCGTTCAGCCGCCTGCGCCGCCCGTCGTCCAGCCGCCGGGGCATTCTGTGATCAAAGAACTCAAATGGCCTGCCGCGGGAGCGGCTTCTTCCGCCTCCGCGCCCTCCGCAACCTCCGGGCCCGAGCCGCAGGACTTTGCAATTGTTCTCAAGAACGGTTCGACCCTCTCCGCCGTATCGGTCTTCGCCTCTGACGACGGCCTGCACTACGTCGACCCTGACGCGAGGCACATGCGCATTTCCATGAGCGAGGTTGACCGCGCAGCAACTCTCAAGCTCAACCGCGCGAAAAACCTGGATCTGTATCTTCCTGCCGCGCAGTAAGCCGCGCCCGCCTGACGCGACGATGTAGGGGCGCGAGGTGGTGCTGCTGTATTGCGGGGTGCGGCGGGAGGATACCTATTGAGCGGGTTCCTGGGTCTAGAAATAGAGACATTGAGAACCCGGCTGGTATAATGCGGGGCGATGACGAAACCTCGTTACAACTGGCCGGAAAACAATGTGTTGGCTGCATGTCCCGAGTGCAAGGCCATAACCAGCTTCGACGACAAGGGCTTCAGTAGCACAAAGATGGGAGCCTCTCTCGTAAATAGCATGACGAGATTTGAGGGCCAAACCTATACACGAGTTCTGTGGCAGGCCCTACGCTGCAATGTTTGTGGTCGGGGTGCAATTGCCAAAATCCTGGACAACGGAAACAGCCAGGGTGCTGTCCTCCAAGACTTCATCCCTCGCGCGGTCGAGAGTCAGACCCTTCCGCCGTCCGTTCCAGATGAAATTGTGAAGGAATTCCGCGAGGCCGAGTTAGTCGCCTCTATAGGGGCCTATCGGGGTGGGTCGGCCCTCTTGCGGTCAGTTCTTGAAAAGACCCTGACGAAAAACGGATATGACGAAGTTGACTATTTGGAGGGCGGCATCGCCAAGAAGAGCAAATCGTTGCTCCGGCGAATTGATGCGGCGTCGGATGACGGTGTGATTACTGAAACTCGTAAAAAACGTGCTCATGAGAACATTAGAGTTCTCGGCAATGACGTACTTCACGATGATTGGCGTGAAGTTCTTCATGACGAGTTCGAGGATGCGCATAAATATTCGCAGCGGATACTTGAAGATTTCTACGATGATCGTCCAACAGTAGAAGCAAGGTTAAAGAGCAAAGGTCGTCTGCCTTAATTCAGTCTCAGGAGGCGATTTCGATTGCTCTCCAGCACAGCTTTATCGGTCGGGAGGCGGTAATAACTGGGGCTGAGGACATGCATCTTGCCAGTGTTCTGGTTGCGAACCAATCCCTTCGGTCGTCGGATTCTGGATAAGTTCTTTGGAATATTCAATCCCCTATTGTTGTTGGGTGTAGGAGAGCAGAGGGCTCCCACGTCTCAAAGGCGAGAACTGGGGCACCCGGCTATGGTTGCAGCCAATCCCGGTCAGGACGAGCAATCTGACGGGCGTTGTTATACGCCATGTCGAGCGTTAAGCAGGTTGCGGCACGATAGAAGGTCGCGTGTCGCTCAACCACTAGAGCGAGGTCTGCTTGGGTCGGATTGGAAAGGCAAAGGGGCATGAGCAACTGGACCTGGCCTTGGTAATATTGCGGAATCGCGGTCTTATAGCTACGCCTCACGCGCTCTCTTGCGCTGTCGATGGCCCCGCGTAGAACGTTTTGTAAACCGTAGTTACCCATGCCCTTGTATGGATCTGGGAACCGTTCTCGGGGAGTGTCGTTGAGGATATGGTCGATATTTACCCGGAAGTCCTTCCTCGTGTCGAGCACTAGACAACTCGGGTCGTCGAAGTAATGAGCGAGATCGGGAAGCTCCGGGAAGGAGTTGAGTTCCCACTGACCGTGCCTGAACCACCCCTTGAAATACCATGATTGCGCGCCCTCCTTCCTGTTCGTCTGGAAAGACGCATAGACAGGCTCTTGATCCTCGGTAACTAATCCTGTATTGAAGCAGGAGTATTGGCCGTCATCTGAGAGAGCGATCTTGTTTTCCTCCGCCACGCGGCGGTATGTAGAGCGAATGTAGTTATACAGAACCGGGAGCGGGTGCTCCTTGCCCACACGGTGATAGTCCCAATCTTCGGGTTCTGCAATCTCAGCCAGTTCCTTCAGCCTGTCGTCTATCCCGGGAAGGTAGGCAAAGCCGAACAGATCATCGTGCCATGGGCTTGTCGTCGCGGTAACCATTTATTGATGTCCTTTCCTCTCTCAGATTGCTCTTCGACAAACAGTTGGTTCCCGCGTTGCGGGTTCTCTGGGTTTGGCCTCTCGATGTGCGCAGTCTGATAATGCCGAGTATAAATCAAATCAGGCCGGTGCAAGAGACGACCACAGATCCTCCGTCTCCCTCCCGCTTCGCGTCCGGTCGCTCGGAACTGCGCATTGATTGGAATAGAGCTCTTGCCTTGCTCAGAGGGATATCGGCCCAGCTTTCCTCACTGTGAGCGGCGATGCTCGGGATTCGCGGCGGGCGGGGAATTCAATCGAAGACTAGAATTGGTATAGAGCCATGGCTGAATTTACTCATCTCCATTTGCAGACCGAGTTCTCGCTGCTGGATGGAGCTCGCGACCTGGGCAAGCTCGTGGACCGCGTGGCGGCGCTGGGGCAGGTGGCTTTCGCCATGACCGACCACGGGAATATCTATGGGGCGGTGCACTTCTTCATGGCTGCCTAGTAAAAGGGGATCAGGCCGTGGGTGGGGGAGGGCCGTGCACGCGGCTATTCCTTGAGAAATTCGTTCCAGGAGTCCTTCTTTTCCTGCTCTGTTGGTTCTGGAACGAACACGTCGCTCGCCTTATGCCACTGTCCATGTTGTTCCGGGCCGCTATCAATCAGGGCGACCTGGTAGGCTCCTCGGCCACCGTCGCCCTTGGCTCGGGCGAGAATGGTGGCCTCGTAGGCGATCCCTTTCTCTGTAATGACCACTACCTTTTGACCGATCTCAAACATGACACGTTCCTCCGTTCGTGGACCCCGTAGGCAGTCTAACCCATTTTTCCTCAGATGGGCGGGATTTCAACCGGCTTCCGGGGCGGGTTGCAGGGACGGGTGAAGGCTAGAATCAAGGCTGGAAACAGGACTGGAATTTGGGGTGGCCATGGCTGAATTCACGCATCTGCATTTGCATACCGAGTACTCGCTGCTGGACGGGGCTTGCGACCTGACCAAGCTGATGGACCGCGTGGCGGCGCTGGGCCAAAGATCTGTCGCCATGACGGACCATGGGAATATCTATGGCGCGGTGCACTTCTTCGAGGCGGCCAAGGAGAAGGGGATCAATCCGATTCTGGGCTGCGAGCTTTATATCAGCAAGAACGAGGACCATCGGACGCCGGGCGAGGGGGACGACAACAATCACCTGCTGGTGCTGGCCCAGAACGAGGCAGGATACAGGAACCTGATCCGGATTACGTCGGAGGCTTCGCTGAACGGCTTCTATAGAAGACCCCGGGTCAGCAAGCGGTACCTGGCGGAACATGCCGAGGGGCTGATCGGGTTTTCAGGCTGCCTGAGCGGGGAGCTGTGCGAGGAACTTGTCGCGGGGAACTACGAGAAGGCGCGCGGCGTGGCCGAGCAGTACGAGGACATCTTCGGCAAGGGCAACTTCTATCTGGAGATTCAGGATCAGGGACTGGAGGCGGAGAAGAAGATTCATGAGGCGCTCTTCCGGCTGGAAAAGGAACTGAGTATTCCGCTGGTGGCCACCAACGACTCGCACTATCTGTGCGGCGAGGACTCGCACGCGCACGACGTGATGCTATGCGTGCAGACGGGCGCGAAGATCCACGATCGCGAGCGCTTCCGCTTCGACAGCGACCAGTTTTTTGTCAAGAGCGCCGGCGAGATGGAGCGGCTGTTCCAAGACTCGCCGGCGGTGCTGCAACGCACGATGGAGATTGCGGAGCGGTGCGATTTGAAGCTGCACGCGGTGGATAATCCCTTTCCGGTGTTTGCCGTGCCGGAAGGGTACACCACCGACAGCTACTTCGAGCAGGTGTGCCGGGAGGGGTACAGGAAGCGCCTGGAGACGGCGGTGCGGATTCTGGAGGCGCGGGGCTCGCTTCGCTCGCCGATCCATGAATATGATGCGCGCCTGGAACATGAGATCGCCATCATCAAGCAGATGAACTACGCGAGCTACTTCCTGATTGTGTGGGACTTCATCAAGCATGCGCGGGACATGGGGATTCCAGTGGGCCCGGGGCGCGGATCGGCGGCCGGCTCGCTGGTGGCGTATGCGATGGAGATCACGAATATCGATCCGCTGCAGAATGTGCTGCTGTTCGAGCGCTTTCTGAATCCGGAGCGGAAGCAGATGCCGGATATCGACGTGGACTTCTGCATGAACCGGCGCGGCGAGGTGATCGACTACGTGACGCGGAAGTATGGGCGCGAGCAGGTGGCGCAGATCATCACCTTCAACACCATGGCGGCCAAGGCGTCCATCAAGGACTGCGGCCGTGCGCTGGACATGCCCTATGGCGACGTGGACCGGATTGCCAAGCTGGTTCCGGCGACGCTGGGCATGACGCTGGACAAGGCGCTGGAGGAGGTTGCGGAGCTGAGGAGGGTGTACGAGAACGACCAGGCGATCCGGGAGCTGATCGACACGGCAAAGAAGCTGGAGGGCTTGGTGCGGGGGTCGGGGGTGCACGCGTCGGCGGTGGTGATTGCGCCGCGGCCGCTCACCGAGCTGGTGCCGCTGGCCAAGACCAAGAACGACGAAATCGTGACCGCCTACGACATGAAGGCTGTCGAGAAGATGGGCCTGCTGAAGATGGACTTCCTGGGGCTGACGACGCTGACGGTGATCGACGATTGCCTGAAGCTGATCGAGCGCAGCCGCGGGGAGAAGGTGGACATCGAGATGATTCCGCTGAACGACGAGGAGACGTTCAGGCGCGTGTTTCACTCGGCGCTGACGTCGGGAGTGTTTCAGTTCGAGTCGGGCGGGATGCGGGACGTGCTGCGGCGCTACAAGCCGGACCGGGTGGAGGATTTGACGGCGTTGAATGCGCTGTACCGGCCGGGTCCGATGAGCATGATCGACGACTTCATCGATCGCAAGTGGGGACGACGCAAGGTGGAGTACATGCTCCCGGAGATCCAGGAGATTTTGAAAGAGACGCTGGGGGTGATCGTCTACCAGGAGCAGGTGATGCAGATCGCCAACGTTGTGGCGAGTTACTCGCTGGGCGAGGCGGACCTGCTGCGGCGGGCGATGGGCAAAAAGGATCCGAAGGAGATGGCCAGGCAGCGGAAACGGTTTATGAGCGGGGCCGCGGCGCTGGGCCATCCGAAATACACGGCGGGCGAAATCTTCGATCAGATGGAGAAGTTTGCCGGGTACGGATTCAATAAGTCGCACTCGGCGGCCTATGCGCTGCTGGCTTACCAGACGGCTTATTTAAAGACGCATTATCCGGTGGAGTTCATGGCGGCGCTGCTGACCTCGGAGACTTCAAAGCCGGAGAACGTGGTCAAGTACATCGGCGAGTGCAGGGAGATGGGCATCCGCGTGGAGCCGCCGGATGTGCAGGTTTCAGGAGCGCAGTTCACGCCGCATGGCGAGGCCATCCGGTTTGGCCTGGCGGCGGTGAAGAATGTGGGCGGGAACGCGATCGAGTCGATTTTGAAGGCGCGCGCGGACGCGGGCGGGCGCTTCAAGAGTTTGTGGGAGTTTTGCGAGAAGGTCGATCTGCGCGTGATGAACAAGCGGGTGCTCGAGTCGCTGATCAAGGCCGGGGCGCTGGACTCGCTGGGTTCGCGGGCATCGCTGATGAAGGCGGTGGACAAGGCGATGGAACGGGCGCAGAAGGCGCAGAGGGACGCGGCGCAGGGACAGAGCGGGCTGTTCGGGCTGTTCAACGAGGCGCCGGCGCCGGGTCGCGATGTGGATGATTTGCCGCGCGTGGCGGACTGGGAGGAGAGTGAGCGGCTGGCCAATGAAAAAGAGGTGCTGGGGTTCTTTGTCTCCGGGCATCCGCTGGATAAGTACGCGGAGAAGCTGCGTAACTTGACGGGAGTGATTTCGGTGGCGGAAGCGCTGGAGTTGAAGCCGCCGGAGAAGCGCTGGGGGACGCAGGCCGACCCGGCGGACGAGATTCAAGTGGCTGGAATGATCCTTGGGCTGCGTGTGCAGAAGAGCAAGCGGGACCAGAAGCTTTACGCGCAGGCGGCGCTCGAAGACGCGACGGGCAAGATCGAGTTGATTTGCTTTCCGCGGGATTATGAGCGGCTTTCGGGACAATTGAGGATGGAGGCGCCGGTGCTGGTGCGCGGGGTTCTGATGGGCGATGAGGATGCCGCGCAGAAGATAGCGGTCAGCTTGATCCAGGCGCTCGAAGAAGTGGTTGTGAAGCTGCCGGCGGGGGTCCGGATCAGGATCAACCTGGACCGCGCGACGGAAGAGATGTTTGCCGGGCTGAAGAGTGCCGCGGACGGCGCGCCGGGGCCGGGCAAGGTGATGCTGCATCTGGAAAAGAAGGGCGAGTACGCGGTCATCCTGGAGCCGGAGGGGATGAGCGTGGCCGCCGATCGCGGCTGGGTGGAGCGGGTCGAGGAGTTAGTCGGCAAGGGAGCGGTGCAGGCGCTGGGATAGATTGAGTTACACACCAGCGCCTGGGTGCGAGCGATAGGCCGCGCGCGGAGACTTGCCGACCGGCAGAAGAGTGCGGCCCTCCGGCAATATCGGCAATATCGCTGAAAAACATTCTTCTGTAGCTACACCACCCGCGCCACCAAAGGAATGCGGCGAATCGCGGCCGCCGTGACCCAGCTTAGGCCCAGCGCGCCAGCGAAAACAATCGACCACTTCACGACTGCGGGAAGCGATGCAGGCAGGAGTGCGTATTGCAGCCAATTCACGAACGCGTAGTGAACGAGATAGATCGCATATGAATTGGCGCTAAGGCTGTCGAAGAGTCGCGAGCGGGTTCGCGCGAAGCGCAGGAACAGCGCCAGAAATGCGAAGCAGGATGCCGCGCAGGAGAGAACAAATCCCGCGTCCATGGCGATCGCCAATCCCTGCGATTGACTCGCTGACGCGAGAGCGATCAGTGTGACCGCCGTTGCCGCTGCGAAGAAAACCAAAGCGGCCAGGACCCACAGCGGCCAGCGCCGGGCGAGCTTTCCGTCCGGGGCGAGCAGGCCGCGATCCACGCCCCACGCTCCCACGCCGACCGCAATCAGAAAGTACGCCAGGTAATGAAGAATGCGGCTGGTCTGGAAGGTGAAGGGGCCGAAGGCCGTCCAGGTAAGAGATGTGAAATGGAGCGCCATCGGGATGTAGGCAAGCGCAGAAACGGCGGCCAGCGCGGCAAAGAAGACCGCCGGCCTGCGGGCCGCGCCTGAAGTCAGCGCGCCGAGCGCCTGGCCCCACCGGGGCGCCAGGACGAACAGCAATGCGGCAACCAGGTCGAAGGCCAGCAGAAGCCAGAGGAACCATGCAGGTCCGGCAGGCCAGTTACCCAGCGAGAGCCATTGATGCCAATACCCCGCGAGGCCGTCATGAGTCGATTCCTGAAGATACGTCGGATAGTACGCAAGCGGGGCGAGAATGGCGGCCGCCACGACAAACGGAAGTCCAAGCCGCATCAGGCGGTCGCGCACAAACTTCGCGGCGCCCTTATTTGCCAATCCACGCCAGACGAACAAGCCGGAGAGGAAAAACATCAGCGACATGAAAAAGACATCGTTGAAGCCGGCGAAGAAAGCGAAACCGCTCCATTTGTGCGCATCGAGAACGGGAAAAGCCCCCCACCAGCGAGGCTGATCGACAAGTGAAGCGGGCGGCACAAGTGGGATTGGGTAATATGCGAGCGCGGCATGATGCGCTACGACCAGCGCCACGATGAAGGCCCGAAGGTAGCCTATTGCATGGTTATACTTCATGGTTGAAACTGCTGGGGCGGCGAAAGCGGGTACTGCGTTTGTCGTTGTCATTTTGGTCTCCTTTGCATGGTTCCTGCGCCTTCGCCAGCCGGTGAAGGGCGGCTGTTAACTTCCAGGTTGAATGCATCCCGGGCGTGAAGCGGAATTGTCTTCGGCCCGGCGCGGCGACGTTTTTTCGCCGATTGTTTCGTGGGTTTACAGGATGGAGTTTTTGTTGGTTGCATACAGCCGCACGATTCGATAGATGCCTGTTGCGATCACCACCAGGCCGACGACGATTGCCGCCGGGAAGAGCGTGGTCATCCAGTGATTGATAGCCTGCGCGAGAGCCGTCGCTTTTTCGGCGGGCAGATTGGTGATAGCGAATCCGGCCAGGGCGTTGGCCTGCATGAGCCAGCAAAAGAACGCTGCTCCCACGGCATCAGAGAAGAGACGAAGCTTGGCGCGAGTTATCGTCCAATAGGGATGCAGCAGGTTCGCGGAGGAAAGCGCGGCATTGCCCAGCGACAGCGCAAGGTAGCCCCAGAAGAACCAAAGCCACTGCGGTTGGAAGGAGATGTGGAGAACGGAGCCGAACCGCATTTCCAGAGAGTGCGCGTAAACGGCCCACCAGACGAAGAAAATCAGGTTGACGGCCACCTCGATGGCGGAGGAAGAACGCGGGATCAGGTTGATATTGCGGACGGGAGGAAGTTTGCGCGGGTTCCAGCGTTCGAAGAAATGAATGCGCGCCTGCATCCGCTCCAAGACCGCGAAGACGAGGGTAACCGCAAGGACAGCTATGCAGGTGGTGGTCCACAAATAGCTAAACAACGAGGCGAACGCTCCGAACCAAGAGGCATGGGTCTGTTCGAAGCGATAGGACGGGCTGAATATCATCAGCCCAATCCACACCAGCGTAGCGGGCAGAAGATAGCCGAAGGCAAATACCTTCAACACAAAACGGTAAATGGGAAAGAGAACCGGCCCGATCAGGGACTCCTGCGGCAGGAAGCGGTTGGCCACCAACAGTGGATGGCCGCGCTGCTTGAGAAGCTCTTCGACTTCGGCCTCGGTCAGCTTGCGGCCCAGGGATTTTTCCCGCTCTTCCATCTGGGCGTGGATGTCGTCAGAGAGTTCAGTGATGATGTCGTCCTTCTGCTGCCGGGGCAGCCAGAATTTGACGGCTTGCAGATAGCGTTCAATCAGTTCCATGACTTTGCTCCTTCAAAATTGCGTAGATCGAGGAATCGAGGTTG
>JBKQRH010000032.1:0-8615 GCA_052326045.1 Occallatibacter sp.
ACCAGCATCTGCGCGCCGTCGCCAATGAAGCCGGCCACCACCGGGCCGGGCAGCGGCTCACGACCGAAGTGCCGCAGCGTGGCGTTCACGCTGTTGCAAAGATCCCGGGCAGAGTCGATCAGCGTGCCATCCATATCGAATACCAGCAGTTTGAGCCGTTGGACGGGAAGAGGGCGAAGGAAACGAACCATGCCACCAGTGTAACGGGGAGCCGCTGGCCGCTGGCCGGCCGAAAAGGGGTAGTGGCGCAGTCTGGTTTATGGAGGATTTACGAAAGCTCCCAATCGGGCTTGGCGATGGAATGTCCCGCCGGGCACCGCAAGTGCTCCCAGCGCCAGGTTTCGACGTCTGCCTTGCGCTCCTCCGTGGTGGCACCGGGACTCCATTGCGCGAAGAGCGGCACAAGAGCATGGCAACCTTCCTCGCCGCATCGGAGCATTGGGCCGTCCATCGTTTCGTGGATTGGGTCTGCGAATCTCGTTAGATCGCGAGGGTTGCGGCCGGGGGAATCTCTCTCAAAAAAATAGGTGTCCACACTCTTGCATAGACGGCATACAGCAGCTATCGCGTGAGAATGATTGGGTTGGACATCCGGATCGGCAAATAGCCATGCAATCTTTCCCGCCGGGAGCAGCATGGGCGAGCCGCAACCTTTGCAGTGAAACTCATAATGGAGAATCGGATCATTGCAGTGAAGCTCATCATGAAGAATCGGTTCACCCATAGTGTTCAAAATTATACACTTTGGGCTCTCCAGAGGCCCTATTGGCTTTTGGAAGTGGAGCGAAAACAGGAGTAAAATCGCGCTGACAACCCGGCGGCAGAAAAAGGAAATTCCTGTTAAAGAACGTATTTCAGGCCTGCCCCAAAGGTAACTTCTATCCCTGCGTTGCGGTAACTTCCCACTCGCCGCCTTTGTGTTAGTCAGTAACACGCACTTCTTACAAGCTGAGATATTAGTGGTATTTACACATCCGATATGTCAAGTGGATCATCCTATTAAGGGATACTCTCCGAGGAGCCGCAGAAGGAGGGTAAACAACGCAGGATGGAAGAGCAGCTCTTGTCCTGCTTGCCCACTGAAATAGGATCGGGTCGATTTGAACTATTTCCGTGCCGAAGTGATTGATTGGCCGGAATTTGCCGATGAAAGCCGTGAGGGAGTGAACGTGACAATGCCGGTATCTCGAGATTCAGCAGCCAGGGAGATCGGAAACAAGCAATCGGCTGCGGGCCGCGCGCCGGGGGTGCAACGCTGCGTGGAACCGGAAAAACATTGCGCATACAACCAGACTCGGGAACGCTTTCTCGGCTCGGACGTCGAAGCCGGCGATTTCTCCATTTCGAGCCTCGATGCCCGGCTGCCAACGCTGGAGCCCAAATCGGGCGCGGGCCTTTGGCTGGTCCCATTCCGGGGCATCTCTCCGTTAGGCGTGCGCGTCCCCCTCGATCTGATTTATCTGGACCGGAATTACGTAGTCCTTGAAGCAGTCGAGTCTTTCCCCATCTTCCAAGTTTCCCCTTTATGCCCGTCCGCCGCAAGCGTCCTGGTGCTGCCAGCCCACACGATCGAGTCGACGCAGACACAAGCGGGCGATGAGGTGGTGGTCTGCGAACCCGAGGAGATGAAGCGCCGCCTGGAGCGGTTGCCCAGTTCAAAGGCCGATGCCGGCGTGGCGCAAAACGCCGCCCCTGCGCAGGATGAGGCAAACCGCGGCGTTGCCGGCCGCTTGTTGCAGTTTGAGGATCGGGCCAAGCAAAAGCGTCCGGATCAGGACTCTGTGATTGCGGACCATCCCCAGGAGGACCGCACCCAGGCTCAGCCGTCGCCCGGGAAGGGCGCCGCAGAACCGGGAATGAAGAACATCAAGCCCGCGAAGAGTTGGCTGCAGCGCCTGTTGTCTCCCGATCCTCCCGAACCGAGGAAAAATCTACGGGAGTCGTTGCCTGGCCTCGCTGCCTATTTCTGGACCGGCGGCGCCTCACAGGAGCACGGCATTCGAGATATCAGTCCGACCGGGTTGTACGTGTTCACGGACGAGCGCTGGTACCCAGGAACCGTGGTGCGGATGACACTCACGGATCGCAGGGAACCGACCGTCGAACGTTCGATCACCGTAAATGCGTGTGTCGTCCGCTGGGGCAACGACGGCGTTGGTCTCCAGTTTGTCCTGCAAAACGCCAAGAATCGGCGCCCAGGGCAGGCGCCTGTGGTTAACGGCATGGTTCACGGCATGGACCAATGGCAAGTCGATGAATTCCTTCAGCGGCTCAGAAGCGGCAAAAGCTAGAGCCGGTCGCCCCAGGTTTCGCTTCTAGGCTTGGCAGAGCGCGGACCCCGAAGCCGCAGATCTCGGCAACACCCACCCATCAATGCGATCATGTTTGCGCGGGCCGAATCGATTCGACCCGTCATTCCTGTTTTCCTGAAAGGATTTCCCGCGGTGAAGAAGCACCTGGCAGTCCTGGCAGCGATTCTGGCCATCGCGCTTGCGCCCATGAGCCTGGCGGCGCAGCAGCCCGCCGCGCAGAATCCGGCGGCGCAGCAGCAGGCTGCAAAGTTCAGCGTATACGCGCCCGCCGAGCGCATTGCCAACCTCGACGACCTGAAGAGCCAGCTGAGGCAGTACCACGACTGCACCTGCAAGTGCGGCTGCTACGGCAAGGACCTGGAGCGGCAGGCGGATCAGGCGATCGATTTTCTGCGCATGCGGGCGGCCCGGCGCCAGCCCCAGGAAAAGCCGGCGCTGGTGCTCGATATCGACGAAACCACGCTCACGAACTACCAGGAGATGTTGAAGGCGGAGTTTGCCAACGACAGCAAAGCCTTTGCCGCGTGGGTGGATACAGCGCAGGCGCCCGCCATTCCCGGCACGCTGCGCCTCTACCAGGAAGCGCAGCGGCTGGGCGTGAGCGTATTCTTCCTCACCGGCAGGGCGGAGGCGCAACGATCCGCGACCGAGCAGAATCTTCGTAGCCAGGGCTTCACAAACTGGCAGCAGTTGATCATGCGGCCGCCCGCGCAGGCTTCGTGGACCGCACTCGAGTACAAATCGGCCGCCCGCGCAACCATCGTGGCGCAGGGATACAGAATTATTGAGAGCGTAGGGGATCAGTGGAGCGACCTGAAGGGAAACCCCGAGGCGGAGTTTTCAGTGAAGTATCCCAACCCGTTTTATCTCATTCAGTAGGGAAGAGAAGAACAGGTAAAAAGGCAGGCGAGACCCTCCCAAGGAGCCAAACAGGCCTCGCCTGCGGAACAAACTTGCGCGGCCGGGAGCGATGCCACCGGCTCAAGCCCCTGACCCTGCCAACTTAGTGAACGCGAATGTCGCCCGAGCCGGTTTCGATGCGCACCGTGGGGCCGCCGCCGTTCAGCTTGCCGGTGATGTGGTGATGATCGGAGGAGCCCTGGGTGAGCATCTCGCGGTCGGTGTGAATGCTGCCCGAACCGGTTTCAGCGTCCAGCGTGAGGGGCGCGTCGCCGGCCCAGAAATCCACGCTGCCCGAACCGGTCTCCAGGCGCCAGGAGTTGGCCGGCGTTCCGCCCACCTTGATGTTGCCCGAGCCGGTTTCAGCGTGCAGGCCGCCGTGCAGGTTGCGCAGTTCGATATTACCCGATCCGGTCTCGGCCTTCACGTCGCCCTGGCCGGTCTGCTCGGCATAGATGTTTCCCGAGCCGGTGCCCACGGTGAATCCCCCGTGCAGCCCGGTGGCGTGAATGTTGCCCGAACCTGTGTTCAGCTTGGCGTTTTCGCCGATGCCGTCGTCGGTCACGTTGCCCGAACCGGAGCCAGCGTCGAGGTACGCGTCCGCGGGCGCCTCAATCTCATAGTCGATGCTGATGTTGTGCAGGTTTTCGTGGCGCCCGCCGATGCGGATGATGTTGCCCGTCTGCTCGATGGGCGGATTGGCCGCGATCTCGCGCACCCGCTCCTCGCTGCCGCCCCAGCCGGACTTTACCCGGCCAAAGATATGCACCTGGTTGCCGGAGCCTGGCGTCAGGTGAATGTTTCCCGAGCCGGTCGAGACCGAAAGCTCCACTCTGCCGTTAACCGTCAAGTTGCGCTCGAAGGTGGCCTCCGAGCCCAGCGCCGGAACCGCCGCCAGCGCCAACGCCGCCGCTACTACAAAAAGATGCTTCATCATGCTCCTCTCGTTTCTAAGTGCAGGGAACAGGGAACAGCCCCCACAACCCATGCACCCCTGATGCCAAATCCAGATACGCGCCAAACTCAATGAATTCAGCCGAAAGACCGGCCCAGTTCGACTGCGTCCGCGCGTCGATTGTCCGGTTCCGAACACAGATTTTCGAAATCGGACATTTCTGTTCAATTTTCGTCACGGATCACTGACCACTGTCCGCTGTTCACTGACTACTGCTGCAACACCACCTGGTCGCCTTCCTTCACCCCGCTCAGGATCTCGGTCACCGAGCCGTTGGAAAGTCCTACCTTAACCGCAACCTTGCGCTGGCCGTCCTTCTGCTTCTTGTCCGGAATCTCCACCGACGCATTTTTCTGGTTATCGTACATGACCGCATTTTCCGGCACCGTCAGCACGCCCTTGTGCTCGTCTAGCAAAATCTCGGCGTTGGCCGTCATGTTGGCCTTCAACTCCCCGCCTGGGTTGTTGATGGAAACCCGCACCTCGAAGGTGGTCACATTGTCCTTCTCCACGCCCAGCGGGGCTATCTTGGTCACCTTGCCGTTAAACGTGCGGTCGCGGAAGCTCTCCACCTTGATGCGCGCCGGCTGCCCCATGTAGACGTGGGCAATATCGGCCTCGTCCACCTTGCCCTGGACATAAACCTCGTTGACGTCGCCCTCGGTCATGATCAAGGTGGCCGTGGAGCCCAGCACCAGAATGGAACTGACCGCGTCTCCGATCTCAACGTCCCGGGAGAGGATCACCCCGTCCATGGGCGCGACGATGGTGGTGTAGCTGAGCTGCTCCTCGAGTTGTTTGAGGCTGGCCTGGCTCTGCATCACCTGCGCCCGCGCCTGCTTGAGCTTGGCCGAGTCGACGCCGATCTGGGCCTTGGCCGAGTCGCGCCGCGTCAGCGCCGCCAGGTAGTCTTTGTTGGCGTCATCGAGCGCCTGCCGGCTGACCACGCCCTCCTTTTGCATCTCCAGGTTGCGGTCCAGCGTGGCTTTATACATGGGCAGGTCCGGCGCCGCCGCGTTGACTTTATCCTGCTCGATATTGGCTTCGTAGGTGGTCACATTGGCCTCGGCCGAGGCCAGTTGCGCCCGCTGCGCCTCCACCTGCGCCTGAATCTCCTGCTGGTCGAGTTGCGCCAGTTCCTGACCCTTGTGGACCACATTGTTGATGTCCACATAGAGCTTTTCCACGATCCCCGAGGCCTTGGACTTGACCTCGACCTTGGTGATGGGCTGAATCTTTCCCGTGGCCACCACCGATCTTGCCACATCGCCGCGCGTCACCTTGGCCAGCTTGTTGGGGTCGATGGCCGTACCCTTCACCACCCGCGCCAGAGCGATTCCCGCCACAAGCACAATCAGCACAACCCCAATGCCCAGCCAGATCCAGAATTTTTTACTCTTTCGCGATGCAGCCACCGGAAACCCTCCCAAGCGTTAGATAAGCCGCAGCTCTCCACGGCCTGAAAAAAACAGATGAAGCGGACCATAAGAATGAGACGGCGCCCACTCCCCGCCGTCACCCGCCTGCCTGTTCATACGCAAGCCGCCGCCCCGTGGTTCCAAAACTTCGGCGCGGCTAAACTGCCCCCCCCGATCCCTGCGGAATGCTATCCTCCAGAGCGAGATGCACGGTCTTTCGCTGCTCGAATTTGTCTCCGTGGCCATGCTTATCCTGGCCAACGCCTTCTTTGTGGCAGCCGAGTTCGCCCTGGTCTCCATCCGCGAAACCCGCATCGAGCAGATGCTGGCCGACGGCGTTCCCGGAGCCCGCGCCGTGCGCCGGTTGCAGCAGGACCTGGACGACTTTCTGCCCGCCGTGCAACTGGGCGTCACCCTGTGCTCGCTGGCCCTGGGCTGGATCGGCGAGCCGCTGGCCGCCCAAGTTCTTCTCGGCTGGCTCGGCGCACTGAACCTCAATCAGGCCTGGACCGGCATCTACGCCCACATCATCGCCGCCGCCCTCGGCTTTGCCGCCATCACGTACTTCCACGTGGTGGTCGGCGAACTGGTTCCCAAGTCCCTGGCCCTGCGCCGGGCCGAAGCTCTGGCCGTCGCCGTCGCCCCACCCATGCTCGTCTTCATGGCCCTGGCCCGTCCCGCCGTGCGCTTCCTCAAGAGCTCGGCAGCCGTCATCCTTCGCGGCTTCGACATCCCCATGACCGGGCGCGCCCAGGTCCACTCGCCCGAGGAACTCAAGCTCATCGCCACCGCCGCCCGGCGCATGGGCCTGCTGCCCAAATTCCAGGAAACCCTCATTCACCGCGCCCTGGAACTGGACGAAGTCTCCATCCGCGAGATCATGACCCCGCGGCAGAAAATCTTCTCCCTGCCCTCCAACATGCTGGTTGAAGAAGCCAGCGCCAAAGTGATTGACCGCAAGCACTCCCGCGTCCCGGTCTACGACGAAACCCGCGGCCCCGAGCACATCGTCGGCGTGGCCTACTCCAAGGACCTGGCCCGGCTGATGTACTTCCGCAGCGACGCGCGACTCCCATCCCAGCACCTTCAGTCGCCGCAAAGCCCGCCTGACCGGCCAGGTCCGCCTTTCGTGGAGCTGAAACTCTCCCAGGTCATGCGCGACGTTCTGGTGGTCCCAGAAACCAAGAGTGTCCTCGACCTTATCCGCGACTTCCAGCAGCGCCGGCGCCATCTGGCCATCGTGGTGGACGAATACGGTTCCACGGTGGGCCTGGTGACGGCCGAGGACGCCATCGAGCAACTCACCGGAGAATTGGAAGACGAGTTCGACTCGCCCGCCCTGCCCGTCCTGACTACAGCCAGCGGAGCGCTGCTGATGGACGGCGGCGTGAACCTGCGCGACCTGGAAACGCAGATGCAATGGAGCCTGCCGCGCGAGGGCGGCGTGGAAACCCTGGCCGGCTTCCTGCTCATGCGGCTGGGGCACATTCCCGAAGCCGGCGAATCGGTAATGTTCGAAGGCCGACGGCTCACCGTGGTGGAGATGGACGGACGGCGGATCAGCAAAGTGCGCGTAGAGCCGGTGGAGGGGGAACAGCCGGTTGCGGACTGAATTCCGAGACGCGGCGGGCTGCCGGGCGCTAAGCCATCTTGAGCGGGGCCAACTTGCGGCATTTAGGCGTAACGAGGACTAGAATCGTGCCGATAGAAGGAATGGCGGTCTGCGGGCCTGTGCGCGACCCGGCAAAATTCCAATGGGCGCCTCGTCCGTTGGCCGCCCCAGCAGTACACTGTTTCCGGGACCGGAGGAAGGCAATTGGCGGATAAGAGCAAGCGGAAACACCAGCACGCGGACGGGAAGGAGAAACAACCGGGCGGCAAAAAACATGCCCATGGGCAGTTGCCGCCAGACAACGCCGGGGCCTTGCGCCTGGGCAAGGACTGCGACTACGAGCGCGAACTGCGCCGCCTGCAGGTGGAGCTGGTCAAGCTGCAGGAATGGATTCGCCACGAAAACTTGCGGGTGGTGGTGCTGTTCGAGGGCCGGGACGCGGCCGGCAAGGGCGGGGCCATCAAGCGCATCACCGAATCGCTCAATCCCCGCGTCTGCCGGGTGGTGGCGCTGGGCACGCCTACCGAGCGGGAAAAGACACAGTGGTACTTCCAGCGCTACGTTCCGCATCTGCCCGCGGCCGGCGAGATGGTGCTGTTCGACCGCAGTTGGTACAACCGCGCCGGCGTGGAGCGCGTGATGGGCTTCTGCACCGAGCAGCAGTATCAGGAGTTCATGCAGAGCTGCCCGGAGTTCGAGCGCATGTTGGTCCGCTCCGGCATCGTCCTCATCAAGTATTGGTTCTCGGTCTCGGACGCGGAGCAGGAGCGCCGCTTTCAGGACCGCATGGACAAACCCACCAAGCGCTGGAAGCTCAGCCCCATGGACCTCCAGTCCCGCAAGCATTGGGCCGATTACTCGCGCGCCAAGGACGAGATGTTCGCCGTCACCGACCTCAAGCAGACCCCCTGGCACGTGGTCAACGCCGAAAACAAGAAGGCCGCCCGCCTCAATGTCATCCGCCACCTGCTGTCCATGATTCCTTACCGCGACCTGACCCCCGAGCCGCTCACACTGCCCAAGCTGGAAAAGTCCAAATACGTCCGTCCTCCCATGAGCGAGCAGAACTTCATTCCGGAGGTGTACCGGTAAGGCAGGGACTAGGGGACTAGGGAATAGGGAATAGGAAACGAGGCTGCTTGGCGCGAACGATGGGACGGGGTTGATTTATCGTTGAGTTCAGCCCATGAAGCAGACCCTCACCCGCCTCGCGCTCACCATTCCGGTCGTCTGGCTGGTGGTATCGCTGGTCTTTCTGCTTATTCATCTGGTACCCGGCGATCCGATTGTGCAGATGCTGGGCGAGGGCGCGACTCCGGCGGATATAAGCGCGTTGCGCCACCAGTACGGCCTCGACCAGCCGCTCTGGGCACAATACATTCACTACTGGGCTGGAGTGCTGCACGGCGACCTGGGCA
>JBKQRH010000033.1:0-2874 GCA_052326045.1 Occallatibacter sp.
TTGGCCTGAAGCAGCCAGTCCTCGTCGGCTGGTCGATGGGGTGCGGCGAACTGATGAAATATATCGAACAATTCGGTACCGATAATGTAAGCGGTTTAGTTTTGGTGGACGGGTTTATCCCGGACAAGCCCAGTCCCGAGATGTTTACCGCCATGTCAGGATGGATGAACCAACTTCAGCAGGATCGCCAGAAACAAGCCGACGGTTTTGTTCGAAGCATGTTCAGAAAGCCGCAGGCAGAGGACTACTTGAAGCGCGTCGTCGACGCCTCCATTCAGGTTCCGGCCGATACCGCAGTTGTTCTCATCTACAACATGATTGCGGTGAAGGATTTCTCAGGCGCTTTCGCCAGGATGAATCGGCCGATGCTCTTTACGTACCAGCGTGACACGCAGCCGACCGCCGACCTGCTGAAATCGAAGCTCGGCGACAAGGTTCGACTAGAGCGATTCGATGGCGACGGCCACGCACTGTTCGTCGACGATCCGGAGAAATTCAACCGCGTGCTCGAAGACTTCCTGCAAAGCCTGCCCAAGTGATTGACGTAGCGGCCACCAGGCGCGGTTAGCGCAAAGCAGCGGAAGGTGTTGCAACTGGCGTTGGCGCCAGGCCGTTTGAAAAGCCAAAGAGTACGAACGTGGTAGCAACCTCCAGGCAATGGCACAACTGATCCGCATCACGCTTCCGCATCATCTGCGAATGCTGGCCCAAGTGCGCGGCGACGTGGAACTTGAAATCATCGGTCCGGTGACGCCGCGCTCGGTGCTCGACGCGTTGGAGGCGCGTTATCCAATGCTGCGCGGGACGATCCGCGACCAGGTGACGCACGAGCGCCGTCCTTTCTTGCGCTTCTTCGCTTGCCAGGAAGATCTCTCGCATGAACCGCCGGATGCCTCGCTGCCCAGCGCGGTCGCATCCGGCGCTGAGCCGTTTATCATTCTTGGGGCCATTGCCGGAGGGTAGTATTTTGGGCACTGCTTCGATGCTCGAGATATGCGTGGAGCCGGCTCGGCGGCAATGTGAATAGGAAGTGCAATCGGCGTCTATCCCGGTTTGCCGACGACTGTCCAATTGAATGGCCAACGGTGGAATTGTGAGGGTTATCGCGATGTTGCGCCTCATTCGGGGAGGGCTCTTTGGGCAGGTCCTTCCGTTACCTTTACCGTTCGGAACTTCGGAACATACTGGGGTTGAGCATGACTCAGCTGCCACAATCAGAAGCTCGTTCGCGACCGCCGCGACTGAACTTGTTGCGTAGCACCACGGCCGTTCTTCGCTTTCCGAGCGGAGTCCAGGCACATGGCAAGCTGCAGGTCATTTCCGTTACGGGCGGGCTACTTGGCTTGGGCAGCCCTCTCGATCAGGGTTCCCGCGTTAAGCTGATGTTCCGGGCGGAGACTGGCTTGGTGTTCGGCACGGCGGAAATGCTGAATCCGATCTCCCGCACTCAGCAAGCGTTCCGGTTCGTTGCCATCGGTGAAGACGACCGATGCAGGATTACCGACGCGATCCAGTCTTATGCGGATAAGACCCGTGTTGAACGACAATCGATAGTTCGGGACCGGGCGTGGTGAGGGGCGGCATCGTGCGCAGGGCCAGGGCGGCCAACCCATCAGCGACATTGTCTGGGCCATGGTCGAGCACACCGCGCATCATCGTGGCGCTCTGACCGTCTACTCCCGCCAGCTCGGGAAAGTGCCCCCGATGCCCTACGGCGGCTGAATCGATCTCGATCGCCGGCGAAACATTCAATGCGCGCGTTAAGGCAACCCTTGATGGGACTGTTTGGCGCATGCCCGGTGGTTCCACAGCCGATGAAAGCAAAATCTTGTTTGGAAGCAACCGTCCCTCCGGCTGTTGCCAAATCGGCCTGCCGTGATTACAATGTAATTACCTAGGTGGTCCTGGATATGAGAACGGAACTGGTTCGGATTGGCAATTCCCGCGGCATTCGCATACCGAAGCCAATCATTGAGCAATGCGGGTTCGGTCAGACCGTCGAGGTGCGGGTCGTGCGCGATAGTTTGGTCGTCTCCCCGGAACGCAGGCCACGCCAGAATTGGGGCGAAACCTTCCGCGCAGCGGGCCATGCCGCGGCGGATGAACTCTTGCTGGAGACTGCGGGATCGAATGAATTCGACCGTGAGGAATGGCGGTGGTGAGCGCGCCACATAGTTCACAACAAGGCGCGCGGCAAAGCCCGCCGCAGCAAGATGAAGTTTGGCTGGTGACGCTCGATCCCACGCAGGGAGTGGAGATCCAGAAAACGCGCCCTTGTTTGGTCGTCTCTCCCGATGAAATGAACCGGCATGTGCGGACTGTCATTATCGCTCCCATGACCACGGTCATCCGGCCGTACCCCACGCGCGTAGGAGTACGCTTTCAGGGAAAACAAGGGCAAGTGGCGCTGGATCAACTCCGAGCAGTGGACCGGCAGCGGCTGGTGCGAAGGCTGGGGAGGGTCTCCGCTAAATCCGCGCAGGGCATTTCTGACACACTTCTTGAGATGTTCGCGCGGACGTGAAGTTGTTGGCTGACGGGCGCGGTGACCGTCCTATAGGAGCGTGGTAACATCTGCCCATGGCGATGAGCGACACAAGTCCGCCAGCGCAAGATATTCAGCTTCAGATTCAGAGCGCCATGTCGGGGGAAGAGCGCCTCCTGCTGTCGTATGAGATGAGCTTGTTTGCCCGCGAACTGGCGCAGGAGGGGATTCGGCGGGACCATCCCGAGTGGACGGACGCTCAGGTCGCGCGAGAACTGTTAAGGCTGGCGTTCCTCCCGGCGCCGTTGCCGGCCGGGCTACGATGAGTGTTGCGGATGTATGTCGGCGGTGCAGCGATTAGCGGGGTACCGCGATTAGCTGGACGGTTT
>JBKQRH010000034.1:0-8851 GCA_052326045.1 Occallatibacter sp.
GTGGTCAGACCTCTTTTGCGACAAGGATTATCGTAGCAAGCCTTGGCAAATGTCAATAAGACGATTTTTCGTATCCGCCCGGCTGCTACTGCCGCATGGAAGGTCATCGTCTCGATGGACCCGGGCAGTTCGTTGTATTCGGCAAAAGAGATTGCTGCGGCTTGGTCAGTCGCAATGGCCGTAAGTTCGCTCAATGACCCCAACGACCCGACCAGCGCTCAAGCCGCCGGACGTCGCGCAGTCGATGACGTAAAGTCGAAGAACAGCGTGAGCTTTCGGCAGAGGTGCGTAATTCAGAAGCAGTTTCCCTGGGCGATCCAGTAATGCCAGTCTTCGATGGCCTGGGTGGTTGATTCATCCACGCCGATAGGCTTCAACTGAGAGAGTGGGACGGCGATATTTCGGTTGTTCCAGCGGGTTATTACGAGCATGTCAGTCGAGCAGCTGTCTCCAGGCGCCATTTTTCTGATTTCGACAGAGTCCCCTTTGCGCAGCGGCGAGGTGGGTACAGAAGCTGCGCATTGCGCATGGAACGGGAACTGGATCTTGTCCTCGAGATAGTAATACCAGCCCATGGCTTGTTCCTCCGGCCCGTAGGCATCCACGATGATTTCCTCGCGGATGCGGATTTCCCGGTCGTGATTTCGCCGCGCTTTGGCCATGTTCCTATGCTTGAAGAAGCTCACGGACACGGGAGAACCGGAGCAGTTCCTCGGCGCCCATTACGGGGTTTTCCAGCCAGACTTCCTCTTCTTCAAGGTCTTCTCCGGGTTCTGGTTCAAGGTCAACCTCTTGAGGAGCGAGATATCTGCTTCGTCCCAGGTGATCGAGATAGTCACGGATCTCCTGGGCAGTAAACAGCCGCCGGATTTCACCGATGAAGGCAGGCGCCTCGGCAGCGAACAGAGGATCGCGCTCGGCCGCGTGCAGGAAGGAGAAGAGTTTCTCGCCGATCAGATAGTTCAGCGCGTCCTCCAGGCCGAACTTCTCGCGGATACCTTCGGTCGCCGCGCATTGGTCGATCCAGATTTTGTGGAACTCTATTGGGGTGCTGTTCATGCTTGGGTTCTCCTGTCCAGGATACGACGCACGGAGGTGCGGCCGATGCCGAGTTGGCGTGCGATTTCGGATTTGCTGATTCCGGCACGGCGCAGTTTGCGGACCTCGTCGGCATGCAGGGCGGCGGTAACAGGTCGGCCCAGACGTTTGCCGTTCTGCCGCGCATGGGCAAGCCCGGCGCGAACGCGCTCGCGCAGAACCTCGCGCTCGAACTCGGCGAACACAGCCAGCAGTGCGGCCATGGCGCGACCGGCGGGCGTGGTCAGGTCGAGAGCTTCGGTGAGCGACACGAAGCCGACGCCGAGATGCTCCAGTTCGGTGAGAGTCGCCAGCAGATCGGTGACCGATCTTCCCCAGCGATCCAGGCGCCAGACCAGCACCACATCGATCTCCCGGCGACGCGCGGCTTCGATCAGCTTTTCCCGCACCTGCCGCTGCGCAGCGCCGGAACCGACTTCCTTCACCTGCATGGTGACGGCCCAGCCGCG
Source organism: Occallatibacter sp. (assembly GCA_052326045.1). Classification (GTDB taxonomy): domain Bacteria; phylum Acidobacteriota; class Terriglobia; order Terriglobales; family Acidobacteriaceae; genus Telmatobacter. The sequence goes on from JBKQRH010000034.1 coordinate 1,548, forward strand.
GCGCGCGGCATAATCGCGAAGAGCGTGCATTTGCATAGGTAAGGTCTGCTGGTCGCCGGTCGAAACGCGAGCGTAAAGGCCAGCACGGAATACGGCTTTCGACGGTTTAGCAGGGTGGCCAAAAACCTTCCGCGATTGGCTCTTTACCGAAGCGCGTTTTTCGCGTGTTCCCTGCTGCTTGCCAGTCATGGCCATAGACTATCCTTTCCGGCCAGGCAGGTTCATCATAACTCGGCTGTTCGATCCAGGTCCGTGGGGTGGAGGGTATTGCGATAGTTCCAAGGCATCCACTCTGCCGGACGGGCGGCCAGTTCCCTGGCATGGCGCTGCAGTTCGATCAGGTAGTCGAAGGAGTTGGCGCCGCACAACTGGCAGGTGTGGATCAGGCTCATGAACAGATCGCCGACCTGCGCACCGTTGAGGGTGCGATAAAACAGGGCATTCTTTCGATGAAGAACCGCTCGCTTCAGAGCCCTTTCTACGAGGTTATTGTCCAGCGGGGCTCCGGCCTGACGGAGGAACAACGTCAGCGGCTGCCAGTGCCGGAGGAGGTACCGGATTGCCTGGCCGAGCCCGGAGTTGGGCTCTGTCCTTCGCTCGGCCAGTTGCGCTTCCAGCCAGAGGTGCAGCTGGTCCATCACCGGTGCGCTGCGCTGCTGGTGAAGCCGCAGCCTCTGTTCTGGCGTCAGCCCGAGATCCCGTGCTTCGGCATCATGGCCATACACCTGACCAAGCATCTCCAGTACGTAGCGGCATTCGGCGGGGAAGTTGGCCGCCACCTCCACGAACTGCCTGCGGCCATGCGCCAGACAGTTGGCCAGCAGGATCTCCACTCCCGTAGCCAACCCCGGCACATTGCGTGACAGTGCATCGCACATTTGGATCGGACGCGGCAGTTCTCGACTGCGCTGCCTTAATACGTCGGCGATGTTTTCGCCGGCATGCTTGGATCCGGTGAAGTACAACGCGATCTTTCGTCCCTCGCTGGTGGCGACGATCCCGCTGGTAAACACACCAGTGCGCTCGTCCGCGGGATCACGCTCGAGGTGCAGCACGCGCATGCTGGTGTCGTCGTTGTGCAACACCTCGCCTTGCGCCGCCTGCCGGATCAGCTCGTCACGCGCCGGTTTGATCGGCTGCGCGGCCTGTTTGACGATCTCCCATTGCGTGGCCGCCGGCAACGGTATACCCAACTGCTTTTCCAGTTGCTCCAGCCGGTAAAACGGCGTGCCGCTGCCGTACTTGAGCTGGGCGATCATGGCCGCAGCCGATTCATCATACTTTTCCTCGCCAACGCCTTCCGGCGCCTGCGCCGTGAACACCTGCCCGCAGGCGCCGCAGCGCAACCGCGCCAGAGAGTAGACCGTGGCCGCAAGCGGAGCCTGGCCGATGAGGCGCACCAGCACCCTTGGCTCCTTCTGCGCATACACGTTGCCTTGCCCGCATTCCGGACAGCGGTCGCCGTGCGTGAGCTTCTGGTGCTTGATCTCCACTCTTCGAGCGCCACTGAAGGCTTCGGCTCCGTTGCGGCCGTGTCCCGCTGGCGGAGGCGCATTTGGGTCCGCCTGTTTTCCAGGGTCGCCTGCTTCGTCTTCGGGCTTCTCCACCACCGAACTGGTTTTCTCCGTGTTGCGCGGCCGCACCAGCATCGCCGCCAGCGCATGCAGCGCTTCCCGCAGCTTGTGGTGATCTTCTTCGCTCAGCGGCGCCTCACGCGCTCCATCCAGCACCCGGTCCAGTTCCTCCAGGTTCACCTCGATGCGGCGCCTGGGCTGCTTCACACGGCGCCTCCCAGCAGTTCGCGGAACCGCCTGGTCAGTGGATAGCCCAGCACCTCTTTGATCGACCGGTTGGGTACATAGCTGTTGGATTGCTTGCCTCGACCCGTTGTGCGACCCAGCAACACCCAGTTAGCCGCCCGATAACAGGTCCCGCGAAAACGCTCCGGATCCACGAACGTCTCCAGGAAATAGATCGGATGCCCGTACAGTTGCTGCCAGTCGTCGGAGATCCGCGCCGCCATGCGGCCCAGGATATGCGACGCCAGATGCTCCACTCGCACCCACGGCAGGATCAGGAAGCGCGTGTTGTAGGCGATGAAGCGGATGCGGTTGCGCCGCGCCGCGCCATCCCAGCCGATATAGTGATCGCGGCTGGCCAGGTGGCGCGGCGCCGAGGACCAGGCCAGGCACGCCACCGGCCGACCTTGTGCCCACGCCACATACTTCAGGTGCTCTCCAACAGGCTGCTCATAACCAAGATAGTGATGCTGCTCCATCAGGCTGTTGAACAGCGGCTCCTGCACGGTGCGCCGCACCTGCTCCAGTTCCAGCGGCTGCAGCTTACATAGCGGTCCTTCGACGGGAGTAGTGTCGATCAGCACCGGCTGCGGACGGGCCCGCCGGATGAGCGGATTATGCCGCACATAACTGACCGGAGGCAACGTGATCTGCCCGGCACGCTCCAGCATCACCAACAGGCCCCGGCACACCATGTCGCGTAACGCCCCGTTGGCCTGCCGCCACTGCCAGGCTTCACAGAGACGGACCGACAACTTGCGGCGGCTCTCTCCCGAGTGGCGCTCGATCAGCGCACGTATATATAGGATGTCTTCCTGGCTGATCTCCCGCCCGCGATATCGAAATTGGCTCATTCGCGAGCAGTATGACCGAGCCTCTCTTGGAACGCAAGGGGAAAATGCGGCCCTACGCGACGGCGTTCACCCGCCGCCACATCGGCGCGGCACGCACGCGGGATACATCGCCGGCTGCCATCAGCAACTGCGCTTCATAAGCTTCAAGCGCCTTGGCCGGTGAGCTCGAATCCGGCCACCACCGGAATTTTCCGTGGGAAAGACGCTTTTGCGCCAGCCAGTATCCCTGACCGTCATACGTAAGTACGCGTATCGACGTCCCTCTGCGGCTCCTGAAAACGAACATATGCCCGCCACACTGCACCCATCTCGTTTTTGTTTGTCTCGCCGGCGAGCGGTTCGTTTTTTCATGACCGTCTTCTTCCTTTCAACGCGGCGATCTGTTCCGCCGTGGGTTCGACATAAAGGTACTCGGTTCTGTAATTCGACCGATAGCCGATGATACGGCCTTCCCGGCGCCAGTGGGTGATGGTCAAGTCCTTCACCCGGATTTTGCGTGCCATTTCCTTGAGCGTCAGCATCCCTTTATCACGTAACCGTTGGCGTCGACTCCTGAGACCTGATTGCTTACAGATCCAACCGACGATATGGACATTGAATGCACGGCCATCGCCGGAACGAAGGCCGCGTGCGTTGAGAAGATCCACGATCTCGCGGTACTCGTGCTCACCCAGCAACTCATTGATCGCTTCCACTACCTCGGGTCTGGTTCTGGATAGCACGCAGAAGGGCAAGGGTAGCGGCAGCTCAAGAGTCTTCACGGCCCCACCCCGGAAACGCACCTGCGCGATGACCTTCTCTTCTTTCCGAAGGGTCACATCCTCCAGGAGCAATCGGGTCATGCGCTTTCGTTCCCGATAGGGAAGACTTGGGTCATTCCATACTCGGGGAAAATCCGTAGCCAAGGCGCGGATTCTTTCCCGTTGCTCTGCACGCAAGGTCCGCTGTTCGTTCTCCTGTTGGCGTTCGTACTCTTCCTGGGCCGAACGCAGATCTCGTAATTTGCTGTTCCAGTCCGCTTCCAGTTGATCGGCTACCAGACGATTGTCGGGATCCACCTGCAGATAGCGGCGACGCGCCAAGTCTGCTTCCTGCTGCGCGCGCTGGACCACCTGTCGGCGCAGGCGGTCCACTTCCTTGATTCGCGTTTCCACTTCCTGTTCGATGGCCAGCGCCACCTCCAGGTTCAACGGGCTGATGGCCGTCAGCAACAGTTCGCCAAGAGCCAGGTCAAGATCACGGCCGGAGATGCGCTGGCATTGCTTTTCTCCATAGCGGGAAGCTGCATGTCCGCAGATGTAATCCGGGTACAGATGGCCGCGTCGTTTGTGATAGGACACATGCATGCGTCGGCCGCATTTTCCGCAGATTGCCAGCCCCTGCAGCAAGGATGGACCTTCACGCGGAGGAGTCCGCTGTCGCTGGCATTGGTATTGCGTAGCATTCTCCTGGAGCTTCTTCTGATTTTCCTGGTACTCTTCCCAACTGATATATCCAGCGTGCGCGTTGGGAATAAACGCGTACCATTCCTCGGGTGCCAGCTTCTTCTTTGTCCGCTTTACCTTGCCGCCGGGCAGTTGCACGGATCGTGTTCGGCCGAAACCGTACGCCCCCGCAAAACGCGGACAGGACAACACCCACGTCGCCCGATAATAGCCCAGAGGTCGCCACACCAACTCCCCACTGTGCGCGCCTCCCCAGACACGGTGTGGGAACTTGAGGCCCTCCTGACCAAAAGCCTTCACCACCGCCAGCGCCGAACCCGTCCGCCGAAACGTCGCGAACAGATGCCGGAAGCTTTCCTGAACTTGGCCGTCGGGATCAAGCTCCACCTGGCCGCGAGGCCCGTAGACCAACCCCGTCGGAAGCCGTCCACCCAGTTCTCCCCGTCGCGCTTTCTGCAAAAGACCACCCCGCAGCCGCGCACGGATCAGATGCAATTCCACTTCACTCATCGTCCCTTTCATGCCCAGAAGCAGACGATCGTTAAATTGCGATGGATCATATACTCCATCCTCGTCCAACAACAGGGTGCGGGTGAGAGCGCAGATTTCCAAAAGCCGATGCCAGTCGCTGGAGTTGCGGGCCAGACGTGAGACCTCCAGGCCCATGACGATCCCCGCGCGGTTCATGCTGACCGCGGTGACCAGCTGCTGAAAGCCTTCTCGCTCGACGGCGCCGCTGCCTGACTGTCCCTGGTCACAGTCGATCACCACGATCTGTTCCAGAGGCCATCCCAGAGCTAGCGCCCGGTCCCGCAGGCCATATTGACGCTGGCTGCTCTCCAAGTTTTCCCGAACTTGTCGAAGCGTGGATTGGCGTATATAGAGGAAGGCGCTGCGGCCCAGGTGTTCGGCCTGAACTTTCTGATGAGCTTCACTGTTCATAGTGCTCCTCCACACACCAGAGCGATCACCGCTCCTCCCATGAAACGAATCACTTCATCCTGCACGGGGAATGGCATACTGGGTACCTCCTCCATGGACACCACCGCCGATCGCACCGGCGCAATCAACTCGCCTGCTATCTCGATCCACTTCGCCATCCCGTGGGCCATCAAGGCCCCCTGGCCTAGCCGCGAACCAGAAGTGCAGTTCCGCGCCAGCACGTAGGAACGCAATCTCTCGTACTGCTCGACTAGCACCTCCGGAGACAACTCGTGCTTTTGGCTGGCGCGTCCACTTATGCCTGGCCCCGTTTTTTTTTCGCGGCCACGAGCGCCCGCTCCACGGTTCTGCGATGTACCAGCACGGCAAATTCCTCTTGAATCCGCCGCACCAGTTCTGGCATTCCCATCGCCGGTTCTTGGGCGCGGGTTCGTTCTACAAACGACACGATTTCCCTCGTCACCTTGTGCCCTTCCTTGGGGCCGCGGCGTCGGGGAATAAGGCCCACCAATCCTCCGCGGGTAAAATCGCGCCGGGCTTTGTAGAAAGCAGGCCGCGAAAAGCCGAAACTGGCGGCGACGGAGCTGATGGACATGTCGTCCTTCTCGACACGGCGCAACATCTCGTACTTGACCTGGGTCAGGTCCTGGGGGTCGAAGAAGCTCTCCTGCAGAAACAAACGATCCCGTATGGTCCCCTCGCGAGGATTGAACGTCCCGCTTTGGCGGAGTGTCCGGACCTTGACAGTCGTCTTGGGAGTGGACCGAGAAGTTTTCATATGTAATTATAATTACGCCCGACGTTCGATAGATTGCAAGCATTTCTAGATGTAGACTCAAGATACTAACTGGACAGTACGCACATAAGCCGATAGCAGCCCTCCGACAGTCCGGCGTATTTATCTTTACATTTGCGGCGCAATTTGATTTACATGTCATGGCCGCGCACTTTCCCCAGTCGATCCATCAAATCGACCAGTTCCCAAAGACAGCCGGCATGAAGTTGTGAGCGGCCCGCCGCTATCTCCACGAACGCGTCGCCCTTCACAAAATCTGTCCAAGCCGATGGAATCTCGCGCAGATGCCCATCGTCGTCGTAAAAGTACACGAAGCTCTCAGCAAAGATGCATCGGTGTTCAACCAGATCAACTTGCTTGCCGCTCAGCGGATGGAAAGGATGGATAATCCGTATGCGGCGGGCCTCCTGGTTTGGGATGGGTGCAATCGAAGGGGCATTGAAAAACATAGCCGCTGATCGGATCCTCAGAAAGCTTCTCCTGGCAGACGCGAACAAGAGAATCGATACCCTTGCGTCCGTCAACGGCCTCGATCGCCACCAGCACCCGCATCTGCGCCGTGATATGAATCATCGCTCCGCTTCCCGCCAGATGCGAAGAAGGCTTCCCCAATCGGGCGCCCCGGATCCCTTCCACTGAATGCGCATCTTGCCGCCACTTTTGGATTCGAACTCGATCATGCACTCCGCTCCGGCCGCCGAACAAGGCGCAATCCATTCCACGAATCCCGGCGATCGGGACTTCTTCTTTTCTGCGATCTCCGTAACGCCTGCGAGGCGGCGCTTCAGTCCCGCATAGTCCAGGCGCAGCGGATGAGCCACCGCATTCAGACCATGCTGACGCGCCAACTCCACCGCCGCCCGCCACAGCGCCTCCGGAATCCTAGCCCGATGCGCATGGGAACTGCGAAACTGTTTAAACTGGCGTTGCAACTGCACGATGGGCTCAGGGACAGACACGTTGCTCTTTTCGTTCAATCTCACCCGACCTCAGCGGATGACTCAACGTAACAATGCAACCTATCCTGCGTCACGCAGCCCTGCCGAAAACACACCTAGTTCTGGCCGGATTCGCGGGAGGATTCCGGCGTTCTGAGCTGGCCGGTATCCATATATATGACCTGAAGTTCTCCTCCGACGGTGTCGTCGTCACCGTCCGCAGATCGAAGACGGACCAGGACGGCGCCGGACGAGAAGTGGGCTTGCCCTTTGGGTCGAGCACCGACACTTGCCCAGTCCGCGCGCTACGCCAGTGGCTCGCCGCGTCTGGAATTTCCGACGGCCCCGTCTTCCGGTCGGTTGGCCGCTACGGACATGTATCGCGGCGCGGCCTGCACAGAGACTCTATTGGAAAGCTCCTGAAGAGAGCTGCAGCCCGGGCCGGAATGAATGTTGATCCGCTTGGCGGGCACTCCCTCCGCGCGGGATGCGTCACCCAGGCGGCGATGAACGGCGTCCGCGAGTTCGTC
>JBKQRH010000035.1:0-37245 GCA_052326045.1 Occallatibacter sp.
AAGCGAATCGGCTTGTCTGCCGGAGTCTTCACAAAAAAAGAACCATCCGCCTCAACCGGCGCCGTGCCCGTAACGACTGTGCGGCCTTGAGCGTCCAGCGTCTCCAGCCGCACCGATGCGGGAGCTACCTTGAGATCGCCCTCGCGCGACAGACGCGCATCCAGCGCCATCATGTTGGCATAGTCCCAAGGGTGCAGCCCTGAGGGATGACGCTTGGGCCTGGGTCGCGACGCAACCAATACCGGCTCGACAAGATCCTGGCCGCTCTCCGCCAGCAAAGTTTGCAGCGCCGCGGATCCAGAATTCGAAGATGAAGGGGGCTTCCACAGCTTGAGCGCATAATGCGTGCCAACTCCGGCCCGCGCGCTCACCAGCCAGTCGCCCGAGGCCGTCCCGGCAATCGCGCCCGCGTACTCCGCACGCGGCGCAACAATGTGCGCCTCCGATGCCAGTGGCGAAGTAAACCGCGCCAGCGAACTCCCGTGCGTAAACACCACATCGCCAGACGCCAACTGCCTTCCGCCCCAGCGCGCCGCGCCGTGATCGCAGCGGTACGACTCAACGCCGCTGCCGTCGGAATACACCAGAAACAACTCCGGCGTCGTCCCCGAGCCCAGCGGAAAACCCGCTTCAAAAAGAATGCGCCCATCCGCCAGCACATCCGCGGGCAGCGCGCTGGCGGGCATGTAAGTGAGCGGAAGCACCGCCGAAGCGGCCGCGGAATCCACCGGCGCAGACGGCGTCAAGCCATCTTTTCCCGCAACTTCAAGTTGAAAGCCCCGCGGCGTGCGGCGCGCATAAACAATGCGGCCGGCGGGCAGATACAACGGGCGTATAGTATCGCCCTGGCCTGCGATCAACTTGCGCAGGGAGCGATCCGCAAGCGTCAATTCCCATATCTGCCAGGGATCGCCGGAAGCCTGCTTGCCCGCAAACAGCACCGTCTTGCCATCGAATCCAACATTGGCGTCCGCGGTCGCGTCAAACCCGGTCACCAGCGGCTCCGCCTTGCCTGCGCGCACCAACATCAATTGCGCGCCTTGGGGAAAGCGCTCCTGCCCACGCAGCGCCGCCAGCGGCTCATAAACAGGCGCGGCCGTGACGATGATATCCGCGGTCGTGCTCTGCGCCAGATCGGGCGCGAAGCCGCAAACCGGAATCAGCAATGCAACCGACGCGGCAGTCGCCAGAGCTCTGGCCGGGAATCTCATCCAACGGCCTCCATGGGCCGTAAGCGAGCCGCTTCGCGCAGCGCCAGAAAAGGATCGAGCGAGGCCATCATGTCGTCGAACCCGTCGAAGTCCAGCGACTGTTCGCCGTCGCTCCACGCCTTGTCCGGATTGGGATGCACCTCGACCAGCAGGCCATCCGCGCCGGCGGCGACCGCGATGCGCGCCAGCGCCGGAACCAGATCGCGATGCCCTGCCGCGTGGCTGGGGTCGGCGATCACCGGCAGATGCGAAATCTGCTTGAGCAGCGCAATCGCGGCCACGTCGAATGTGTTCCGCATCGCCGTTTCAAAGGTGCGGATGCCGCGCTCGCAAAGGATTACGTTGGGGTTGCCGTTGTCCAGAATCAACTGCGCTGCGCGCAACAGATCGGCCACCGTGGCCATCATGCCGCGCTTCAGCAGTATAGGCCGGCCCGACCGCGCCGCCCCTTCCAGCAGCGAGTCGTTCTCCATGCTGCGGGAGCCAATCTGCAGAATGTCGGCATACTCGGCGACCATGGGAACGTCGCTCTCCGACATCACCTCGGTCACGATCGCCAGCCCGCTCTCTTCCCGCGCGCGGGCCAGAAGCTTCAGGCCTGCCAGGCCCAACCCTTGAAATGCGTAAGGAGAACTACGCGGCTTGAACGCGCCGCCACGAAGGATGCGGGCTCCGGCGCGGCGCACGCGGTTGGCGGTGGCCATGAGCTGGAACTCGGTCTCAACCGAGCAGGGTCCAGCCATGGTGATGAATTCGTCCCCGCCAATCTCAAGGTCCAGCACCGGCACCACGGTCTGTTCGCGCCGCGCACTCTTCAGAACATCGGGGGTTTCAGCAAACCGTTCATTCCAGTTCTGACGCACCCTGTGCGCTCCGTTTCTGGGGAAGCGGAAGCGTCAGACTACCGCGATCCTCCAGTCCGCGCCTCCACCTAAAGGTGGAGACGGTAACTGTCTGATTCCGCAGCATTTACAGCGGGGGAATAGGCCTCATTCATCCACGGAAGCGGGCGCCCCACCTTCGCCGCGCTTTTTGCGGCTAAGGAGGGATATTCCTATCTACAGTTTTTAGTTTCTTAGAAAAGGTGGGCAAGCACGCTTCACCCCAACGAAATGGGAGGCGGACGATAACCAAACGCCGCATCTACAACTGCCGCAATGCCCAGCGCGGTCTCGTCCTGAAAGGGCCGCGCAACAATCTGCACGCCGATCGGCAACCCCTCTGGCGAGCGGCCCACGGGAACCACCGCTGCCGGCGTGGCCAGCGCGTTGAACCACTGCGTGTGCCACACGGCGTCCAAATACTCTACAGCCCGGCCCTCGACATTCCACGTCCGCTCGTCATGCCGGAACGCGGGAATGCTGGTCACCGGGCACAGCAGCACCGGATATTCGCTCATCTCCGCAAGCGTCTTCGAGCGCAGCAGGTCCAACTCGGCCCACGCGTCCAGCAATTCGGCAGCGGTCAGCGGCGGCACAGTTTCCGAAAAACTGAGGAATTCCTTAAAGATGGGGCTCAGTTGATGCTCTCTGCCGGCAATCTCCGGCGCAAAAAACATCGCCCCGCACTGCACAAAAAACTTCCACCACAATTTGCGCAGTTGCTCCAGCGTCCGCGGCCTGAACGGCTCCACGCGAAAGCCCGCGTAGCGCAGCGCCTCCGCGGCGGCCCGCACCGCGGCGCGTGTCTCCGGCGTGACGGGAACAAGCCCATCGTCCTCGAAATATCCAATTCGATTCGAGAGCAACTCAGCCAGGCCGGGCTCGCGCAGCGCAAGCGGCGGACTGACAGGATCAAGCGGGTCTTGGCCGCTGAGCGTGCGGAATAGCAGCGCGACATCGGCAATCGTCCGCGCCATCGGCCCGATCGCGCCCAGAATCGCAAACGGCCCCACGCACGGCGGCAGATGGCCACGCCCCGGAATCCGTCCCGGCGTGGGTTTGAGCGAACAGATGCCTGTGAAATGCGCGGGTACGCGCACCGACCCCCCGCTGTCGCTGCCCAACCCCGCCGCTGAAAGCCCCGCCGCAATCGCCGCCGCTTCTCCGCCACTAGAACCGCCCGGCGTGCGCTCCAAATCCCACGGATTGCGCGTGCGCCCGTGCAGCAGATTCGCGGTCTCATAGGCCATCAGGAACTCCGGACAGTTGGTCGTGCCCAGAATCAGCGCTCCCGCCGCGCGCAGCCGCGTCACCACCACAGCATCCTTGCGCGGAACCTCGCCCTCGTGCAGCCGGCTCCCGATCTCGCACTTCAATCCCCGCGTCGCAATCGAAGACTTTACCGTGACTGGTAAGCCGAACAACAGTCTACGCGCACGCTGCCCCTTCCACGCGTCATGGAGCCGCGCCCGCGCGCGCACCCGGTCCGCGTCAAAGTCGGCGAATGCGTTCAACTGCGGATTCAGCCGGGCAATTTGTTCTATGTGCGCCTCGGCCAACTCCACCACGGAAATCTCGCCTGAACCGAGAAGCTCCAGTTGCCGCACCGCAGGTGCGAGCACAATGCCGTTCATGAATTAACCTCCGTGGCAAATGCCTGATGCTTTCGAAAAAGATGAAGCCAACTCAATGTTCAAGGTGTCCGTCCTTGCGCCAAAAGCCGAAACACGGGTTCTTCGACTCCGCTTCGCTGAGCTCAGAGTCCCTCAGGATGGCAGCAAGGCCCTATCCCATCGTCTGACTCAGCCCGGCCGGCGTCGCCTGCTATCATGTTAATGCTCTTTATCTTTCTCATCGATTCCAAACTCTTGATCGCGGGTTAAGCCGCAAACTTGTTTCGTTACGCACCCTATGGAGTAATCATGCTCAAACGGCTCGATCTTCTTCTTATCATGTCCGTCCTCGTCTTGGGTCTGGCGCACATCGCATTCACTCCGGTCCTCTTCAAGACGTTCTCGATTGATGCGCTCTGGTTTGCCGGAACAGGTCTCTCGTTCGTCTTCCTTGGTCTCTTGCACCTCATTCGCAGAACATCGGGTTCTCCGATTTCACTGATCCTTTCACTCATCGCGAGTTTGGCCGCAACTGCTTTCTCAGTTCTCATCGTGATCAAATTACCTGCTCCACAGGCTTATCTTGCCGTCGTGATCAATGCCATGCTTTCCGCGACCGCGGCTCTTTCCATTCGTTCTTCCAGATGCTGAGCATCCGACGGGCGGCTTAGCCTTTTGGTCGCCACAAACTTGCTGCCCCACCTTTCATGGGGCAGCAAGTATCTACGGAAAACTCCAGACCGGGGTTTATGAACGCGGCTCGGATTTTCGCGTTGGCGCCTGATCCTCTGCCGGAGTGGACGGCATCGCCTTGTAGTCGAAACGATACGACCGCACCGGCTCACCAGAATCCCAGCGGTCGTTCCAATTCAACTGGTAGTCGAGGGACTGCGCGTCCTGCGGATATTCCTCAGAGTCGGGATAGGGATAAGCGCTCATCGCGTGGAACGGCAACTGCGCCACGGTGAACGGCGATGCATCCCACCAGTCCATGTCCTTCACAAATCCGTTGGCGTAGAAGAAGTAGTCGCGCTTCCAGTGGAGGGGGAGCGCGGGCAGCTTCGTCGCGTCGAACTGGGCCGCAATCTCCTCGCCGCTGCCGAAGATTACGAAGCGATCGTCGACGCTCTTCAACAGCGCGGTCACGTCGCCCATGCGCGTGTAGTTGCCGCGCTCATGCTGAAACGGCCCAGTCAGGCTCACACGGTCATAGTCGTAGTCCAGATCCCCAGGGCTTGCGCCCTCAATCTGCCTGGGATATCCGCGGAAATGCAGCGTGGCAGCGGCGAGCGGAACCTCCGCCGCGCGCGCCTCCGCATCCGCGTTATTGTCGATCAGCACCTGATCCCAATAAATCTGCAAATTTGTGACCAGCCGAATGCGCCGCGCTCCCGCAGGCAGCTTGTCGGTCAGGTCCACCACGATCGTTCGCTCCAGTCCCGCGGGAAAGCCCACATCGCCGGCGATGCGCCGCCACGCGCCGCCGGGCATCTGCGCTTCCACATAAGGCGAAACCGGCTTCACGCCCGCTTTCCACGCGGCGTACAGCGAGGTGGCGCTGAAGTAGTTCACATAGCCGGTCATCAGCAGCCGCAGCGGGGACTTCGCGTCCAGCGGACCTAAATCGAGTGTCAGGGCGTGCAGGTTGGCAAACCCATCGTAGGGCAGCGCTGTGAATCCACTCGCGAACTGATGATCGCGCCTGCTCAACAGGTCCAGCACATCGCGGCCCTCCCCATCCCACGCGCCCGCAGGCAGCCGCGCACCTTGCGAAGCCACCACGCGCCCCGAAGCAAACGGCGGATCGTCGAGGAACCGCTCGTCAGGGTTCACTTCAACAGTCTCGGGATGATCCACCGCAACCAGCCGCAACTGGTCGATGTAGTTGACCTCCTCCATCGGCTCCATGAAGCGCAGGCTTAGCCTGCCGTTCACAGGCGCAAGCTGCGCGCCGTCAACCTTCACCCACTCGCCGGGATTGGGCGTATTGCGCCGCATGGGCGTGAACCAGTGACCCACCACCGCCGCGCCAATTACATCCGTCACGAACTTATACTTATGCCCGTCCCAGGCAAACAGCACCGGGCACGAACTCCCGCGGCGGTCGGCCTCCTTCATGGCAATCACCGGCTGATGCGGCAAATCGATCTCGTCCTGCAGCACGCCGGTAGGCCAATGAATCCGCAGCAAGTCGATGCCCTTCGCATCGCCCAGGCCGACAAGAATCTGCGGAGGCCCCTGCGTCTGATAGCCCGAAGCTCCGGCCAGCTCCCACTTCTGCCAGAGCCGGTTTGCAAACACCTCCACCTTCACGCCCAGCGCCGTCTTGTTGTCCGCAAACCCCGTCAAATTGAGGCGCACAAAATGGTTCTTGTTGGCGCCCACATTGCGCAGCAGCAGCGGAGGCGCGTTCAACTGCGTCACAATCAAATCCGCCGCGCCGTCGCCGGCCACATCGGCGGCAATCAGCCCGCGCGGCGCCTGCAACGCAACGCTGTCCAGGCCCAGCGCGTGGCTCACATCCTCAAAGCTGCCATCGCCGCGGTTGCGAAAGACGCGCACCTGCGGCCCCGCCTTGGTTTCCACGATGGCCGCCAAATCGATCCAGCCGTCGTTGTCGATATCGATGGGCGTCAGGCCCCATCCGCGCAGCGCTCCATGCAATGGCAATTCCACGCGCTCAAAGCGTCGCCCCACATGGTTCGGACCTTCCACATTCCGCCATAGCGTCAATCCCGGCGTGCCGTCGTGCGTGACTGCAATGTCCATCCAGCCGTCCTTGTTGAAGTCCAGCACGGCAATGCCCACGGTGGGCGGCAAATTCACGCCTTCATACAGCGGCTGAGTCGGGTATTTCCCTTCGCGCGGATTCACATAAATCAGCGGCGCCGCTCCATCACCTGTTGTTACCAGGTCAACAGCTTTATCGTTGTTGAAGTCCGTAAGAATGACAGAAGCCGTCTTGCCGCTTCCACCCAATCCCGTCGGCTCGGTCCACTCTGTAAACGTCTTGTTGCCGTTGTTGCGCCAAAGAACGTTCGGCACGCCGCCATCCTTCAACGGAGCACCCGTTAAGAACAAATCCAGATTGCCGTCGTGGTCATAATCCACAAACGTAATGCCGGATGGCCGATTCCGCGGGGCTAGGCCCGCCTCAGCCGTCACGTCCTGGAATTTTCCGTGGCCCAGGTTGCGGAACAGCAGCACCGCATCATCCAATGCAACGGCCAAGTCGTTCAATCCGTCGCCATCGTAATCGCCCACGGCGCAGGCAACAGCGCGCCCCGATGCCTTCAGTCCCGCCGCCGCCGCGTCCCACTCCTCGAAGCTGCCGTCGCCCTTGTTGCGCAGCACGCCAATGGCCTGCGCGCCCGTCTGCATCAGCACCAGGTCCATGGTTCCGGAGCCCGTCACGTCCAAGCTGCAAGCGCCGCCGGTGGTGGTCCATTTCTCTCCGGGCGCCCCAGGTCTGGTCCGCCGCAACGGAGAGACCTGGGAAAGCATTGGCTGCGCCACCAGCTTTACCGGAATCATGGCGCGCTTGCCCGTCTCCGGCTCCTCCACCGGCGTCACCGTCGAATAGTGCCCCTGCTCGCCGTAGGACAACCCGATCGGCGCCCCAATCTTGGCGCTGGTCAAATGCTGAAAGCGCTTGAAGTGCGCCTTCGCATCCTCCACATGACCGGAGCGCTGCAAGGCGCGCGCCAGGGCAAACTCCGAGGACGCGTGCAGCGGGTCGATCTCCAGAGCTTTCTGCAGAATCGCGATTGCCTTGTCGAACTCCTTCATCTCCTGGTAGCAGACGCCCGCGAAATAGAAGGAATCCGCATCCCTGGGATCGATCTTCGCCGCCTCCTGGAAGCTTTTGAGCGCCGGCTCCAGCTCGTTGTTTGCATGTTGCGCAAGGCCCAGGTTGTACCAGGCTTGAGCGTTGTGCGGATCGAGAGCGATGGCCTGCTGGAGCCACCTCTTAGCCTCGTCCACCTTTTGCAGCGTCAGCAGCGCAATGCCCTCGTTGATGGCCGCCTGCGCAAGCTTGGGATCTTTCTTGAACGCCTCGGCAAACGAGTCCGCCGCGCGCTCGGTAAATTGCTGGCCCATCTGCGCCACGCCGCGATTGTTCGTCCGCACCGCCTCCGCGTCAAAGCGCGCCTGCGCTCCAGCCGCTGCCGCAACTGCCGTAAAAAGAACAAGGGCCAAAGCCCCGGTCATCCTCATATGTCTCTTCCCCAACGCGGCTGGAACAGCTTGACCAAGATGCCGCATAACCTTACAGTGTATGCGAACGGCCAACCGGCTTGCGGCCAGTGGGAAAAGTACGCTGACTCCGCCTGAGGCCGGAATAATCCCGCCGACGACAGTCGCATAGGTTGGAACCCCACCTTCGCGCACACCGATCTGCGTGGAGGAATTCCCGCCAACGCCCTCATTTACGACAGACAAAGTAATCAGCGTCTGGAGTTCGGTGGGGTACCTTCCTCTGTCAAAATTGCCCTCGCCTCCTATGGTAAGCGAATCTCCCCAGGCTACTACGCCGAAAGAAGACGCAGTCATGTTGAGGCTGGCCGTGGCCGTAGTGTAGTCCACCGTGTCCGCGGGTGTAAACGTAACAGACAGCGTCTGTGGTCCGGGCGAGTTGAAGATGGTCCCGGTTCCCGGTGAGTAGAGGAAACTCCCAGCCAGCTCCGTTGTGCCGCCCGTCGCCGTCGCCGTTGCATCGAGTTGGCCTGGGCCGAGGGGCGCACCGACAGCGATCAGAGCGGTGGGCGCCCATGTAATCTGCGGCGTCGCCTGACTTACGGTAAGCGTCATGCCGGCGGCGGCGGTGGTGTAGTCTGTGGTGTCGGTCGGGGTAAAGGTGACCGAAAGCGTATTTGAGCCTGCGGAGAGCACGGCGCCCAGCGATGGGTTGTAGGCGAAGGCGCCGGGAACGCTTGCGGTTGCATTCAGTTGCGTAGCGCTCAGCGCAGTGCCGTAAATAATGGCGGCAGGGGCGGTCCAACTCACCACCGGAACCGCTTGATTGACGGTCAGCGTCACGCTGGCGGTGGAGGTAGCATAGTTTGGGTCGGTCGGGGTGAAGGTGACTGAAAGCGTATGGGAGCCGGCAGAGAGCACGGCGCCCAGAGATGGTGTGTAGGCGAAGGCGCCGGGGACGCTGGCGGTTGCATTCAATTGCGTCGCGCTCAGCGCGGCGCCGTAGGTAATTGCGGCAGGGGCGGTCCAACTCACCGACGTGGGAACTTGATTGACGACCTGCGTCACGCTCGCGGTGACGGTGGCATAGTCCGTGGTGTCGGTCGGAGTGAAGGTGACCGAAAGCGATTGGAAGCCGGCTGGGAGCACGGCGCCCAGGGATGGGCTGTAGGCGAACGTGCCGGAAGTGCTTGCGGTTGCATCCAACTGCGTAGCGCTCAGCGCTGTGCCATAAGTAATCGGCGCAGGAGTTACCCAGTCGATCTGCGGATTGTTTTTGTTGCTCCCTCCACAACCTGCCAGCACCAGGCACACTAATCCGAATCCCGCAAGCCGGCGTGCAAGCCGAAGGCCTGACCATAACTTAAGTACCATGACGGAATCCCTTTTTTCCCCAGTACTGACTTACTCCAGTTTATGTCATTCTTAACAGGCCGAAAGGTGAAAACAGAGAGCCTCACCGCTCTGAGGAGACCCTACTCACCGTCCGGCGGCACCTGTTCCAGCAGCCGCTTCCAGGTCTTCTGGTTCTTGCGGAAGCCCTTCTTCAAATCCTCCAAAATCCGCTCGAAGTCCGCGTTGGCGCGCAGGTTGTTCCACGCCGGGTTCTTCTGGAACCAGGGATAGTTTTCGTTGCCTAGATAGATGGCCCGGCGCAGCCAGTGCAACGCCTCGCTGGAGTCGCCCTCGACGGCAAAGTAAGTGGCCAGCCGGTAAGCCATCTCGCTATCGGCCTCGGCCGCGGCCAGGGTGTCGTCCTTCAAGAGCGCGGCGGCTCGCTCCCGCTCACCCGCCTGCACATAGCAAAGCGCCAGCGTAGGCACGGCGATGCGCAGCGAATCGTCGTCGCGGACCACGCCCTCCAGAATCTCAATGGCCGCGCTCAGGTTGCCCAGCCGCATTTGCTGGTAACCGGCCGAGGTCCGCAGCAGCGGGTGGCGCGGCTCCAGCGCCAGGCCTTTCTCCAGTTCGTCGCCGGCCAGCTCGATCTGATTCTGATAGTGATAGACGCGGGCGCGGTGGTTGTAGAGAATCGGCGCATTGGCGGGATTCAGCTTGAGGGAGCGGTTGAACTCAGTGAGCGCCTCCTCGTACATGCCGTCGCCGCGCAGCGCCATGCCCGCCACCATATGCACATTCCAGTCGTTGGCGGCTCCAGAGAGCAGGTTGGCGATGCCGTGCCGCGCCGACTCCTTCTCGCCGCGCGACAGAAGCATATAGATGCGGTAAAGATTGGCCTCAGTCGAAGCGGGGTCCAGTTTCAGCGCCTCGTCGAAATCGCGCCGTGCGTGCATCACGTGAATCTGCCCGCCAAACCCATGGCGCACATATTGCAGCTCGGCGATGCCCAGCCCGCACCAACCCGCGGCAAATTCCGGATCGGTCGCGGTCACGTTGGTAAACAGCGCATGTGCGCGGTCAAGGTCCGCACGCGAGCCGGTGCGCACCATGAACGAACTCAGCAGCGCGCGCGCCTGCAGATACTCTTCGCTGACCGGCCCGGGCAGCGAGGCGTCCCTGGGGCCAGATCCGGTTCCGGGCCGTGTCGCGTCGATCTGGGCAACCTCGATTCTGTCGGCGGCGCTCAGGCCGTGCAGCGCGGCAAAAACCTCGTTCGAAATCTCCGTCTGCACCGCAATGAGGTCCAGCGAAGCGACGCGAATTGCGCCACCCGACCGCACGCTCTGCGAAGCCACGTCCAGCAGTTGCCAGTTCAGATCGAATCCATTTTCCGAGCGCAAAAAGTTGCCCGCCAGCACAAACGAAACCAGCAGCTTTTGCCCAACCGATAGCGGGTCCATCTGCGCAATCGGCAACCGCATGAGCGTGCTCGACGGCCGGACAACCAGGGCCGGAATCCGCGCCAGCCGCGCGGCAATCGCATCGGCCAGCGCAAACCCATACAGCGGAGCCACTTCGGTTGCGCCCAGATTGCTGAAGGGCAGGACGACCAGGGAGTTTTGCGGCGCCCGGTTGCCGGCCGACTCGCGGAACCGCTCCGCCAGCATCGACAGAAATCCGGTATTCCGCTTTTGCGCCTCAGCGCTTGTCGTAGGCAGGTTGGCCGCCGCATCGCCGGGAATAATCCCGGTCTCAATCCGCAGCGCCTTCATGATCGTCTTCAGTGCCTCGCGCACCTCGGCGGCCGAGGCGTAACGCGACCCTGGAATCTTTTCCAGGCAAGTAGCGATCACGCTCTTCAGCTCCGCCGAGATTCCCGGAACGATTTCGCTCAGATCTTCCGGATTGTCGAACTGGATGGCGTGGATAACCTGGAAGTCCTCGGTCTCGGGACGGGAAAACGGATGCCGGCCGCTCGCCAGTTGGTAAAGGATCACGCCCAGCGCCCACACGTCGGACTGCACACTTGACTGCCCGGTAACAAACTGCTCCGGCGCCATGTAGCGGATGGTCCCGCCGCGCGCGGTGTAGGTGGCCGCTATAGACGCATCCCTGGCCAGCGCCGGCTTGGAGGGGTCGAAGCTGGCGTCCTCGGGGCGCAGCCGCCGCGCCAGGCCGAAGTCCAGAATCTTCACCAGGCCGCCGTCGGTCAGCATCACGTTCATCGGCTTCAGGTCGCGATGGAAGATGCCCAGCGAGTGCGCGGCCTGCAGACCGTCGGCGATCTGTATTCCGACCGAGAGCACCAGTTGCAGGCTGGCCGGCCCGCGCGCAATCAGCTTGTCCAGGTTCTCGCCGGGCACGTACTGCATCACGATGTAGGCTTCGTCGCCGCTCTCGCCCACCTCGTAGATGGCGCAGACGTTGGGGTGCTCGATGGCCGAGGCCAGCCGCGCCTCGCGCAGCACGGTCGAGCGCATCTGCTCGGCCGAAAGCAGCCCGGTGCGCAGAATCTTCAGCACCACCGGACGCTGCAGGAGCGTGTCGTTGGCCAGGTAGACCACACCGCTGCCCCCGGCGCCCAGCCGGCGGACAATCTCGTAATGTTCGATAGTTCTGCGCGCCATCTCTATTTATAAGTGTACCGGGCGGCGCGTTAAGAACGTCTCAAACGCGGCCACGCAAGGATCAGTCTTCAGTTTCCCCGCCGCGCATCCCCTTTTGCCGGCGGCAACTGGCGTTCCTTCTCAATCCGCCTCTGCCCTCGCTGGCCCAGCAGCAGCATCGTCAGCCCGAAGACCAGCAGCACCAGCCCCCACCACAGATTCGCGTTGATGCCCAGGCTCCGGGCATAAAGGGCCTGGTTGCCCCTGGTGGCCAGTCCGAACGCGCTGAGGATCATGCCGATCAGCGAGAACATCAATCCCATCGGAATGCGCAAATCGAGACTCATCGCTCTCCTCTCCGCACTATCGGTCCGGCTTCTTTGGAATGCAACTGCTGATCCCACCCTAGCCGCAAAAACAAGAACGCGGCGAGGATGGGGCACCCAGCCTTATTGCATCAGTAAAAGAAAATGTTCAATGCAACCGCGCCCAGCAGAACGGCCACCGCCAGCGCCTCGGGCCGCTTCCACCACTTGGCGTGAGAGCGCTCCGGCTTGGGCGTCAGGGAATGAACCAGCCCCACCAGTTCCGCCTCCGGCCTGGCCCTGGTGCAGTAACTCACCAACACCGTCACAAGGAAGTTGGCGCTGAAGGCGAAGATTGCCGTCCAGAGATTCTGCGCCATGCCGCTGGGATAGTGGCGCAGCACCGCGAGCCATCCGCCGTGAATGCCGGCGTGGGTTTCGATGGGCAGCGTCAGCCCGTGGTGCAGCATGGCCGCCGCGGCGCCCGCAATCATCCCGGAAAACGCGCCGTGCCCCGTGGCCCGCTTCCAGAACATGCCCAGCAGAAACGTGGCGAACAGCGGCGCATTCACAAAGCTGAAGACCAGCAGCAGCGTGTCCATGATGTTGTTGAAGTGAGCGGCCGCATACGCTGTTCCGATGGACAGCAGAATGCCGCCCACCGTGGCCCATCGTCCCACCGCCAGATAATGCCGGTCGCTCGCGCCCTGGTGAATGTACGACTGGTAAAGATCGTATGTAAACACCGTGTTGAAGGCCGTCGCATTGGCGGCCATGCCGCTCATCAGGGTGGCCAGCAGAGCCGTCAACCCCAGTCCCAGAAGGCCGGTGGGCAAAAAGTGCAGCATCATGTTGGGCGTGGCCATATCGTAGTCCAGCAAGGGCTGGCCAGTGACGTCGAGCATCGGCTTCCCGGTCGCCGGGTCGGTCCTGGCCGGAACCAGTCCGCGGCCTTCCTCAACCTGCGGCGAAACCACAGTAGTCTCGCGAATGATGGCGCCGTCCTCCACGCGGGTAACG
Source organism: Occallatibacter sp. (assembly GCA_052326045.1). Classification (GTDB taxonomy): domain Bacteria; phylum Acidobacteriota; class Terriglobia; order Terriglobales; family Acidobacteriaceae; genus Telmatobacter. Next base: position 13,175 of record JBKQRH010000035.1, read on the forward strand.
GTCGTCGTGCGCGGCGTAGGCAGCCCGATGGCCAGCAACCCCGGCAATATCACCAGGAATGGAAACAGCATCCTGGGAACGGCGGCAATCAGCGGCACGCGCCGCGCCGATTCGATATTCATCGAGGCCATCGCCGTCTGGATCACCCGGAAGTCGGTGCACCAATAGCCGGCTCCGAGCACGAAGCCCAGCCCCAGCCCCAAGCCGATGCCCTCAATCCCCATGGGGTTGGCGCCGGCATGGGCCAGGCCCTTCCACGCGTGCATATATTGGATCGGAACCGAAGCCTTCAGTCCGCTCCATCCGCCGATATTGCGCAGCCCCAGCAGCACCATTGGCAAAATGCCCGCAACCACCAGGAAGAACTGCAGCACATGGTTGTAGATGGCGCCGGCGAGCCCGCCCAGCAGGATATAGGCCAGCACAATCACCGCCGAAAGCACAATCGAGAAGGTGAATATCCCCTCCGGCGCCCAGTCGTGCGCGCGGAAAAACCCGTCGAAGACATGCAGCGCCTGCATCAGCCGCGCCATCATGTACATCGAAATCCCCGAGCTGACCACCGTCATCGCCGCAAACGAGCAGGCGTTCAGCGCGCGCGTCTTCTCGTCGAACCGGAGGCGCAGAAACTCCGGCACCGAGCGCGCCTTCGACCCGTAATAGAGCGGCATCATGAAGAGGCCCACAAAAACCATCGCCGGTATCGCGCCGATGCCGAAGAAATGCGCCGTCTCCAGGCCGTACTTGGCCCCCGAGGCGCCCATCCCGATGACCTCTTGCCCGCCCAGACTGGCGCCCATGAACGCCAGCCCGCAGATCCAGGCCGGCAGCGCGCGCCCGGCCTGAAGAAAGTCCATGCTCGTCTTCATGTGCCGCTTGAGGGCATAGCCGATGCCCAGCACAAAGACGAAGTAGAGCAGCATGATCAGCCAATCGACGGCGGCGAGGTTGGGCACGAACGGCTCCTTGCAATCGTTGAGGTATTGAGACCACTGTACGCAGGGCCGCGGAGGCAAGTCCAGAAGCACGCCGGAAATGAACCTGTCCCGGCAGTTTTCTGAAGTACCCGCCAGAAACGCAAGAGCCCTCCGGCGCAAACCGGAGGGCCCTGGGAACCAGCAGAAAATCCCCGCCTATGCCTTGACCGCGCGCGGGGGCTTGTATCCGGACAGGCCGTAGTATGCCACGAAGAGGTAGCAGACGATGGGCAGCAAGAAGGCGTACTGAATTCCAACCTTGTCGGCCGGTCCACCAATGACGTATTGCATATTGTGGGCGATGGCATAGTGCTTCCCGATCATTTCGGAGATCCATCCGAAGAGAGGAGGGATCACCGCTCCGCCCACGTTGCCGATGGTGATGACGCCCGAGCCTTTGCTGGTCATCGGCCCCAGTTCGGCGATGCCCAGGGTAAAGATGGTGGGATACATGATGGAGTTGGCCACGCCGCACAGCACCAGGCTCCAGATGGCGACCGGGCCAGTGGTGAACATGGCAACCAACATCAGCGCCACGCCCAAGACGCCCAAGCCGACCAGCATCTTCTCGGCTTTGATCACGCTCATCAGAGCGCTGCCCACGAAGCGGCCGGCCATGATGCCGAGGTAGTAAAGCGTAACCAGGAGTCCAGCCGTCTCGAGGCTGTCAATGCCCTGCTCCTGGAAGAACCGGATGGCGATGGCGGCGAGAGCTATCTCGACGCCTACATAGAAGAAGATGCCCACCATGCCCAGCACCGTGTGCGAGTAGCTCCAGATGCTGCGGGCCAGCAACAGGTCGCCGGGGGCGCCGGGACGGAAGGCGCGGGTCAAAGCGATCGCGGGCAGGTTCATCAGCATCACCGCAAAGCCCAGTAACAACAGCGCGGCGGCAATGGCGATGTAAGGTCCTTGCAGCATATGTGCCTGGCTGGCGGCATCGGAGACTTTGCCGGTATCGGAGAGGATGAAGTGGGCCGCAACCCAAGGCGCCACAGCCGAACCGAGAGAGTTGAAGGCCTGCGCCAGGTTCAGGCGCGCCGGGGCGCTCGACTCCGGCCCAAGAATCGAGACATAGGGGTTGGCCGAGGTTTGCAATGCGGTAACCCCCGTCGCCAGCACAAAGATCGCGGTCAGCGTCATGGGAAAGCTGACCAGGCTGGCCGCGGGGATGAACAACAGCGCGCCCACCACCATGATGAACAACGAAATCACCATGGTGCGCTTGTAGCCCACCTTCTCAATCAGCCTGGCGCTGGGAACCGAGAAGACCAGGTAAGCGAAGAACCAAGCCGATGTGGCCAACATGCCCGAGAAGTGATTCAGATTGAAGATGTCCTCAAGCTTGTGCACCAACTGGTTGTTCAGGCTGGTAAGAAACCCGAAGATGCCGAAGAGCGCGGTGACCGTGATAAACGGGCCAATGTAGTTGGGCGCGCTTTGCGCCGCCGGTGGCGTGGATCGCGTAGCCATAAAAGTCCTCCTCCGCTTTCTTGAAAAAAATAGCCTGATCTTCGCTGCTTTCCAATCGCCGTTTGCCCTTGACCGTCATCCACGCGGACCAAGCCGCCGGCAACAAACACAGGAATCGGACAGCCGCGCAAAAAATGCGCCGAAACAACTCTACGCATTAGGGCGGAGGTGCGTCCAGAGGAAGTTGGAAAAGGTTTTCAGCCGCGCCCGGCCCGCTCTCCACAATCCCCGGCAGTTTACACTGGAAAAGCATGATTGCTACCCTGGCTTGGACTCCGGACGGCGTCCGTTTCATCGATCAGACCAAGCTCCCCCTCGAGGAGAGCTACGTGCTCGCCGCCACCTATGAACAGGTAGCCGAGGCCATCGAAACCATGGTCGTCCGCGGAGCGCCGGCCATCGGCGTCTCCGCCGCCTACGGCATTGCCCTGGGCGCACTGCGCACCAACGCCGTCACGCCAATTGAATTCGCCCCGGAGTTCGAGCGCATCTGCGCCCGGCTGGCCGCAACACGCCCCACCGCCGTCAATCTTTTCTGGGCCATCGACCGCATGAAGCGGCTGTTCGCGGCCCTGCTGGCCGAAGGCGCAACCCTGGAACAAATCAAGGAAAAGATTCTGGCCGAAGCCCACGCGATGTACGAGGAAGACATCGCCGCCTGCAAAACCATGGGCGCACTCGGTGCGGCGCTGCTGCCGCAGGAAGGCGGCGTTTTAACCCACTGCAACGCCGGCGCGCTGGCCACCTGCGGCTACGGAACCGCGCTCGGCGTCATCCGCTCGGCGGTCGAGCAGGGCAAGGGCATTCACGTCTACGCCGACGAAACACGGCCCTTTCTGCAAGGCGCGCGCCTTACCGCATGGGAATTGATGGCAGACGGCATCCCCACTACCGTAATCTGCGACAACATGGCCGCCAGCCTCATGCGGCAGGGGCGCATTCAGGCCGTCGTCGTCGGCGCGGACCGCATTGCGGCGAACGGCGACGTTGCCAACAAGATCGGCACTTACAACGTCGCGATTCTGGCGCATGAGCACGGCATTCCGTTCTACGTCGCCGCTCCCTGGTCCACGGTCGATATGGCCACCGCGACCGGAGACTCCATCCCCATCGAGGAGCGCTCACCCGTTGAAGTTACACACCACGGCGGCAAACAACTCACGCCCAACGGCGTAGGCATCTGCAACCCGGCATTCGATGTAACGCCGGCTCAATACGTAACTGCCATCGTCACCGAACGCGGCGTGCTGCGCGCGCCGTATGCCGAGTCGCTCAAAGAGATGGAGTTGGCGTAAGGGTAGGCCCAACCATCCACAGTTGCCCAACCGTCTACAGTGATAAGCGTGGCGCTTCCCCGCTCCAACTTCTTTCGTCTGCGGCAGCGGTCGCTGGTCCGCGGCGTTGCACTGGCGCTCGGCGCGTTCGCGGCCGGGCTGCGCCTGGCCGGATTTCCCGACATCGACGCGCTCCACGGCTCACCCTGGCAGATTCTTCCCGCGCTGGCCGCCGCGTGGGGCATGATTGAAACCTTCCGCTGCCTCAATCGCAAATGGAGCCTCTACCACGCCGGCGTCCTCATTCTGCTCTACTCCGAACTGATGATCCTGGCGCTGGTGATCTTCCTCTGGCTTTATCTGTAGAAAGCCCAGAATGTAGTCGCCCTGGAAGCACGAGTCGCAAGCTCTCAACCGGGTCCCCTTTTCCGAGTACACCGAACTCGCCGCTCCCGTGTACGATGAGGCCAATCGCGCTTCCCGCGATCGAGAGCGTGGCCATCTCACCTGGCAAGCCATAGGAGGAAAACATGTTGAAAGGTTTTCGGGATTTTATTCTGCGCGGCAACGTTGTGGACCTGGCCGTCGCCGTCATCATCGGCGCGGCCTTCAACGCCATCGTCAACTCCCTCGTGAAAGACGTGCTGACACAGTTCATCGCCGCCATCGCGGGCAAGCCGGACTTCAGTGGCGTGGTGGTGAAGGTGAATGGCACCCCCATCCTGATCGGCAACTTCCTGAACGCCGCTATCTCGTTCCTGATTGTGGCAAGCGTGGTCTATTTTGGGGTGGTCTTGCCCCTTAACCACCTGCTGGCCCGGCTCAAGAAGCCCGCGCCGCCGGCTCCACCGTCCACCAAGCCCTGCCCCGAGTGCCTGAGTGAGATTCCTCTGGCCGCCCGCCGCTGCGCCCACTGCGCCCAGCCGGTAGCATAGGGAATGGCGGAAGGAACACACATCGATCTTCAGAGGACCCCATTCATGAATCAGCGCAAGCCGTTTGCCTCCCTGCTTTGTCTGGCGCTCGTTTCCCTGGCCTTCGTTCCCAGGCCGCTCGCGGCCCAATCCGCCGGACAATCCGCTGTCCAGGCCGCTCCGCCAGCCGTATTCGGTTACAGCGACTTCACCGAGCAGGCCAAAATCGAGGAAAAATTCCTCGCCGTGCCCGACGCCAAACTGGCCGGCCAGGAACTAAAGATCCTTACCGCCGAGCCTCACCTGGCCTCCACGCCGGAAGACCGCAAGACCGCCGAATATGTCGCGCAGAAGTTTCGCGCTGCCGGCCTCGATACCGAGATCGTTCCCTACCGCGTGCTGATGAACCAGCCCAAGGTGGTCCGCGTGGAGGCCTGGGACGCAGCCGGCCAACCGCTGATGACCGGCCCCACCCGGGAGCACGTCGAAGGCGATCCCTACCAGGACGATCCTCGCGTGGTGATGCCCTTCAACGGATCATCGGGGTCTGGAGATGTGACCGGCGAGGCGGTCTACGCCAACTACGGCCGCCTGGAAGACTTCGATCAGCTTGCCGCACAACACATCGACCTGCACGGCAAGATCGTCCTGGTCCGCTACGGCGCCAACTTCCGCGGCGTCAAGGTCTACATCGCCGAACAGCGCGGGGCCGCCGGAGTGCTCATCTACTCCGACCCGCAGGACGACGGCTACTACAAGGGCGACGCTTATCCCATGGGTCCCTGGCGGCCTGAAACCGGCGTCCAGCGCGGGTCGGTGCATTTTATCTTCAAGTATCCCGGCGACCCCGAGACCCCCGGCGTGGCCTCCACGCTGGACCTGCCCGACTCCGCTCGCGGCTCAGCCTACGGCAACCAGCCCCACATCATCTCCATCCCCCTCAGCTATCACGACGCCGCGCCCATCCTGCAAGCCCTCAAGGGGCTGGGCGTGCCGCAGGGCTGGCAGGGCGCGCTGCCCTTCCGCTATCACCTGGGAGCGGTTGGGGGACAGGGCGGCGTGAAGGTCCATCTCGTCTCCCAGCAGGACTATCAGCGGCGCATCATCTGGGACGTGATGGGCACGATCAAAGGTTCGGAGTACCCCGACGACCGGGTTGTCGCCGGCAATCACCGCGATGCCTGGGTCTACGGCGCGGTCGATCCCTCCAGCGGCACCGCCGCGATGCTGGAAGCCGTCCACGGCATCGGCGCGCTGCTCAAACAGGGCTGGCGCCCAAAACGGACCATCGTTTTTTGCAATTGGGACGCTGAGGAAGAAGGCCTGATGGGATCAACCGAGTGGGTGGAGCAGCACGCCCAGACCCTTGAACGCGCCGTCGCCTACTTCAACATGGACGTAGGCGTCTCCGGCCCGGATTTCTCCGCCGCCGCCGTCCCTTCGCTCAAGCAGTTCCTCCGCGAACTCACCCGCGCCGTTCCCAGTCCGCTCGGCGCGACGGTCTACGATCAGTGGAAAAACGCGCGTCCGGAAGGCAAAGAGCACCGTGGATCCAACGCCCCGCCCGACCCCGTTGGAGAGGCGCCTGTGGGCGACCTGGGCTCCGGTTCCGACTTCACGCCCTTCCTGCAGCATGTGGGCGTGCCCTCCACCGACATTGACTCCGGCGGTCCCTATGGCGTCTATCACTCGGTCTTCGACAACTTCGCCTGGTACACCGAGAACGCCGACCCCCACTTTGTCTATCTCCAGGAGATGGCCCGCGTCTTCGGCCTCGAAGCCCTGCGCATGGCTGATGCCGACGTGCTGCCCTACGATTACGTCACCTATGCCCGCGAAATCTCCGCCTACATTGATGCGGCCAAACGCAAGGCCGCGGATGCACATCTCGACTCGCTCGACTTTGCACCCGCACAAGCTGCCGCGGCCCGTCTCGTCGCCGCGGCGCAGAAGGCGCATGCCTTCCAACTCGTTCCCTCCGGCGACCTAGCCAAACTCAATCTCGCCCTGCGCCAGACCGAGACCGCGCTCATCTCCGAAACTGGCCTGCCCAATCGCCCCTGGTACCGGCACACCATCTACGCTCCCGGCGAGTTCACCGGCTACGCCGCCGTCGTTATTCCCGGCGTCAATGAGGCCATCGACGCCAAAGATCAGGGACGGGCGGCGCAGCAGTTGACGGTGCTCACCCAGGCGCTCACGCGGGCGGCGCAGACGCTGGAGGGGGCGCGGTAAGCCGGTCCACCTGGATAGGAAGCGTCTGCATCTTTCGATGGTTGACCCCGCCCTGTCAGGCTCGTATCGTTAAAGGTTGACTATGAAAACTTCCCCCAACACCTTGCGGATCGGGATTGCGGCTGCCGTGATCGTCGGCACCATCGGCTGGCTTGGCTTCTCCGGCTACAGTGCCAACAAGAGCTACTACGTCACCATCGCCGAGCTGGGCGGCATGGGCGACAAGGCCTACCACAGCCAGTTGCGCGTGGAGGGCTTCGTCGTGCCCGGATCCATCGAGCACAACGGCCCCCATGTCGACTTCGTTTTGAATGAATTTGAAAGCCACTCCCCCAAAGCCGCCGCTGGCCGTCTGCTCAGGGTCAGCTACAAGGGCTCCGAGCCGCCGCCGGACACATTCAAGGACGACTCCCAGGCCCTGGCGGAAGGCTCCTACGGACGCGACGGCGTCTTCCACGCTAACGTGCTCCAGGCGAAGTGCGCCAGCAAGTACGCTCCGGCCCAACCCGGTTCAACGCAGCCCGGTTCGACGCAGCCTGCCGTCAGCCCTCGCGCCGCCGCCCAGGCACCTGCTCCTCACGCATCCAACACGGCCGCTGCCCCAGCTGCCGCAAACTGATCGCATGACCGCACACCCGTCCGAGGCCGCCATTTCTCCCTTCTGCGTTCGCCTCGATCAAGTCTCCAAGCTCTTCGGCGCCTTCGCCGCTCTGCGCCAGGTTTCGGTGGACTTCGAGGCCGGACACTGCTACGTCGTGATCGGCGAAAACGGCGCGGGCAAATCAACTTTGCTCCGCATTCTTGCCGGACTCCTTCGCCCCAGCTTCGGCACGGTCAAAGTTTTCGGCGAGTGGGAGCCCCATGAGGTCCGCGCCCGCATCGGCTACATGAGTCACGCCCCCATGCTCTACGACGAGCTGACTGCCGAGGAGAATCTGCGTTACTTCGCCAGTCTCTACCCGGATCGGCAACGAGGGGGCCACGCCTGCCTCTCGCCCGCCGAAGCCCTGCGTCAGGTTGGCCTGGATCCTGAGTTGAACCGCGTCATCGGCCAGTACTCGCAAGGCATGAGGCAGCGTACTTCGCTCGCCCGCGTTCTGCTCTCCGCTCCCGAACTGCTCCTGCTCGACGAGCCTTTCTCTAACATGGACATCGAATCCGCCCGACAGATGGTAGAGCTGCTGGCCGGCTTCCGCCAAGGCAACCGGACTATTGTTTTGACCACCCATCAGCGCGAGATGGCAGCCCCTATCGCCGACTGGGTGCTCGCGTTGCACGCCGGCCGCGTGATCTCAATCGAGCCCGGAAAGCCCAGCCTATGAAGACCAACGGCGCACGCATCCTCGAATCCCTCGGCATTCCCTTCGAACTGCGCGAGTACGAGGTCGACCCGGACGACTTATCCGCCATCACGGTCGCCAAAAAGATCGCCATGCCGCCCGAGCAGGTCTTCAAGACTCTGCTGACGACCGGGGTCCCCAGCGACAGGTCTTCGTCGCTGGGGTGGTCGACCGGCGGAGTGGGCGCGTACGTCTTCGCCGTCATCCCTGGTGACGCCGAGTTGGACTTCAAGAAGCTGGCCCGCGCCGCCGGTCTCCGCAAAGCGGAGATGGTTCCGCTCAAGGAAGTACAGCCGCTGACGGGCTACATCCGCGGCGGCGTCACCGTCTTCGGCGCAAAGAAAGCCTTCCCCGTTTTTATTGATGAGACCGCAATCCTCTTCGACCGGATCAGTGTCTCCGCCGGTACCCGGGGAACCCAGCTTATCCTCAGCCCCGCCGACTACATCCGAGCCACGGAAGCCCAAACCGCAGATCTGACGAAAGACCAGCCCAGGTCCGCCACCCCGGAGGGCCACGCCTGATGCCTCGCGCCCTGTGGACCCATCTGGTCAAAGATCTGCGCATCGAGTTGCGCTCCCTCGACGTCTTTGTCTCCATGCTTTTTTTCTCCCTGCTGGTCGTCGTGCTCTTCTCCATCGCCTTCGACCCGCACGGAGACTTTTCCCGCGAGATCGCTGGCGGCGTCCTCTGCGTGGCCACCATGTTCGCCTCGGTCAGCGCCCTTAATCAGGCCTGGGCGCGAGAAATCCGCCATCAGGTCATCGATGCCCAGCGCATGGCGCCCACCCCCGGCGCGGAACTCTTCCTGGCCAAGGTGATCGCAAACTTCCTCTTCGTCACTGTCGTCCAGGTGATCCTGGCTCCAGTTTTTCTCATCTTTTATAACCTTCACATCGAGGGCCAGGCGTGGCTGCTGGCGCTGGTTCTTCCCCTCGGCACATGGGCCCTGGTCGGCAACGGCATCTTCTTCGCCGCGCTCTCCATCCGCAGCCGCAACCGGGAGCTGCTGCTTTCGCTGATTCTCTTTCCCATCTTCATTCCGGCTCTGCTGGCCATGGTGCGGGCCACCACCGCCATCCTCACCGGCGACAGCGACCCCACGCTCTGGATCAAGCTCCTGCTCGGCTACGACATCATCTTCACCACCGTAAGCCTGCTGCTGTTCGACGTCGTCCTTCACGCCGAATAGCCGCGACCGAACCCCGGAGGCAACGCCGAAAGTAGGCCAAGGCGGGACCTGGGCAAGCGGACAGAAATCCCGGGCAAGCCCGAAACCGCGGCCATAACCATTTACTTATGAATACCCTGCAGAATAATCCATTAGAATCAATGGGTCACGGCAAGTGAGCAGGGCACAAGTGACTTAAAACAACCTGCTCAACCAGTAGGGGGAGGAGCCCGGCGAACTTCGCAGTCCTAGAGCGGTTCCAGAATTCACGTGCCCTTTTGAGGGTGGCGAAAGATGGCGTTTTCTTAAGGAAAACGCCACTCAACAGCAGTGGTTCCGGGGTATAGCAATTCTGGAACCGCTGTAGCCACCGCAAGAAATCGGGCCTCAATCCTGTGCGACCGCAGCAGCACAATCCGTTCCGGCCTTCTCCGCGTCGGCCTCCATCGCCTTCAGCTCGCTGAGCAGTTTGTCGTACTTAGGAGACCGCCTGATCGCCTCCAGCCTCGGATCGACGAGCATCTGGAAGAACCACGGGCAGCGGATCTCATTTGCGATCCGCAGCTCATCGAGGGCTCCGTCGATCTCACCCAGCGCCGCGTGAACCGCGGCGGTGAACGAATTCAGTACGTACCGCTCGCGGCTTAGCCACTGCAGCCGTTCGAGCAGCGTCAGAGCCTCTTCGATGTGTCCCGCCCGGGCCAGCGCGTAGGCATGAACCGCCATCGCCAGGTCCAGTTGCGGCGCCTGCTCAAAAAGCGCCTGCGCCAACTCCACGGCGCGCGTTACCTCGTCGTTATAAGCCAGGATCATGGCGCCAAACAAGCAAACCCCGCCGTGCCTGGGCCACTGCGCGAGCGCCTTGTTCACCTGGTCGACACTCGCGGCTCGCTCCCCGTGGAGGTGCAGCGACCAAGCCAGCCTCGCCGGCAGCCACGCCGCGTAGGGATCCAGGCGCATCGCCTCTCGCAGCATTGCAATCGCCTCCTCGAACCGGTGACGGCTAAGCAGAAACGTGGAGCGCACCTTTGTGATCCACGGAGAGTGAGGCAGATGCGCGGAGCGGGCAAAGGCGTCGAGCGCCGCAGGCAGATCCCGGTCCACGCTGAACTCGATCCAGCCCAGCGCAGGTAGCAACGCCTCTGTGCTTCCGGCAGATTCGGGAATGTGCTGTGCCGCCTGGCGGACTGTGCGCGCCGCAACCATCGGAGCCATGAAACCGTACAGCGCCTGAGCGACGCAGAGATGCGCCAAATCGACGCGCGCCGCAATCAGCGCCGGATCCAACTCGATGGCCCGTTGCAGGCGGCCCACGGCGTCCTGCATCCGGTGCCGCTCAAGCGTTTGCCACTCCTGGTGCGCGCGCAGGTAGAGTTCGTGCGCTTCATCGTTCTGCGGACGCCTCTCGCGCCCATTGCCCGGCACCGCCGCCGCCGCGATGTTGGGCCCTCCGGGTTGGAGGCGGCAGAGCAACCGGACCACCAGCTCCGTCGAGAGCTCCCCAATCCGGCCGCGCGCCACGTGCAAGTCCTCGATCCAGAGCTGCGCCCCGTCCTCCGCGCGGAGCATCTCCGTACGCAGGCGGTGGCTCGTCGGAGTCGCATCCACGCGCCCTGTCAGCACGAGTTCCGCATCCAGCGTTTTGCCGATCTCTTGTGCCGCAAGCCCCTGACGGGCAAGGGTAAAGACTGAGTCGCGCGCCGCCACCGTCACGACCGTGGATTGCTCACTGCTCAATTGCTCCAGCGTTTGTTCGGCGACAGCCTGCCCGAGATATGCGGGAACGCCGTATCCGGCAGTGAAGGGCAGAATCACGAGGCGCGGAACTTCACCCCTCGGCAGGCCCCCGTCCTTTTGCACGGCCACGGCAATCCGGTAGCCGCGCCTATAAACGCTTTGAATGCACTCCGCCGGCTCCAGCCGAGCCCGAAGCGAGGCAATGCACCGGGAAACATTCGAACTCGAAACGCGCTCCCGACCCCACACCGTGCGCTTCAGTTCGCTCGCGCTCACGACCTCGCCGTCTCGCGCCAGCAGCAAACGCAGCACTGCCAACTCCTCCGGCATCAGGCGCACGGGCTTCTCCCCATGCAGGAGCATCCCATCGGCTTCGAGCCGGAAGTCCCCGAACAAATATCCAAGCGGCCCCGGATTCGCCGGAGCCGGAAGCGGAGGGTCCATAGAAATCAACGCAGTCTCGTGACGTATCTTGCTAAAGCCCGCCGGAGAGGAATCTCGTCGCCTCATTCCCCTTCTGGCGGCAGCCGCAACAACTTGACTCGCATTCATTCGGCCGAACGAAGGAAGTCGGTGCCAATCTTGGCGATCGTTCCCGGGGACCGTTCGGCTAATCCGCAACGATGGTGAGCTCTCTTTTGAAAAAAGATCGCTCCACTCATTGCGCCCAACGCTCTGCGACGGGTAGTGTCGCCATCCACAGCGGGTTCAGATCACAGTCCCAACCTCACACTGGAACCCGCCGCTCAGTCGGCAAGGCACCGTCACTGTGCAGGGGTTTCCTGGCCGCACCTAAACCCAACCGGAACCACGATCTACAGTCCCGATGAGTAGATCGATGCACCGATTATCCACCCCGCCCAATGAATTAAGCAGCCGAGCCAGCAAAGGCCCGAGCCTCCAAGGTAATCCGGAACGGGTTACCCGGCGGCCGAATGCTGGAAGTCGATGGGTACTTTTACGACTTACCGATCACACTTGCCACTGCGGCACCAATCTCGGCAGGCGAAATCACCACATGGATCCCAGCTGCGGTCATGGCCTTCATTTTGTCGGCTGCGGTGCCTTGCCCGCCGCTGATGATAGCTCCGGCGTGGCCCATGCGGCGACCCGGCGGCGCGGTCTGTCCGGCGATGAACCCAACAACCGGCTTTTTCACGTGCTGCCTGACGAACTCCGCCGCAGCTTCCTCGGCCGTCCCGCCAATCTCCCCGATCATCACGATGGCTTCCGTCTCCGGATCGTCGTTGAGCAGCCGCAGCGCGTCGATGTGCGTCGTTCCGATAATCGGATCGCCTCCGATCCCGATCGCCGTCGACTGCCCGATCCCGCGCTGCGTCAACTGGTGCACGGCCTCGTAGGTCAGCGTGCCCGAGCGCGACACAATCCCGATCGAGCCTTCCTTGTGAATCCGTCCCGGCATGATGCCGATCTTTGCCTTCCCCGGCGAGATCACCCCCGGGCAGTTCGGCCCCACAAGCCGCGACTTCGACGTCTTCAGCTTGGCCCACACCTTCACCATGTCCAGCGTGGGAATGCCTTCGGTGATGCAGACGATCAGCGGAATCCCTGCGTCCTCGGCTTCCAGAATCGCATCGGCGGCAAACGGCGGCGGCACAAAGATCATGGTCGCGTTCGCGCCCGTCTTCGCCACCGCATCCGTCACCGTATTAAAGACCGGCCACCCCTCGTGCATCGTTCCGCCCTTTCCCGGCGTCACTCCGCCAACCACCTTCGTGCCGTACTCCGCGCAGCCCATGGCGTGGAAGGTGCCTTCCTTGCCTGTGATGCCCTGCACGATGAGCCGCGTGTTTTTATCGACCAAAACTGCCATGTAAACAGCTCCTAGCTACTAGCTCCTAGCTTCTAGCCACAAAGTGTCTGGATGAATGCCCCGAGCATCTTCGAGGTCTCGGTGCAAAGTGAATCCGCCCGGTCTCGCAACGCTTCGTCGCCAATGCATAGCCGCTTCGCGAGTAGGAGTTGGGTCTGAACCTCGTACGTTGAGCCCAGTGCGATATTGAGAAACTGTTTGAAGTCACGATCTGTTGATCTGCCTCGCCCCTCAGCAATATTGCTGGCGATGGAGACAGACGCACGCCTCAACTGCGACGTCAGTCCGTAAAGCTCTTCTTTCGGAAACGTCTGCGTTAAGGCGTAAACCGCTTCTGTCAATTCCATGGCTCTCTGCCAAACTGTCAGATTCTGAAAATCCTGCGACAAGCCTCGTCTCCCTGAGCGGTGATCTTGGGCTAGCAGCTAGAAGCTGCTCTTACAGCCATCTCTGCCGCATCTTTCATCGTTTCGCCCACCTGGAAATTGAGTCCTGACTCCTTCAGGATCCGGCGTCCCTCTTCCACGTTCGTTCCTTCCAGCCGCAAGACAATCGGAATCTTCACGCTGAGCTTGCGCGCCGCCGCCACCACGCCGGTGGCCAGCCGGTCCACGCGCAGAATGCCGCCGAAGATGTTGATGAAGATCGCCTTCACGTTGGCGTCGGAAAGCAGGATCTCGAAGGCGTGTTCGATCTGCTCTTGCGTCGCGCCGCCGCCCACGTCCAGGAAATTCGCCGGCCGGCCTCCCGCGTACTGAATAATGTCCATCGTCGCCATCGCCAGCCCCGCGCCGTTCACCATGCACGCGATGGTCCCGTCGAGCTTGATGTAGTTGAGCGCGTACTTGCTCGCCTCCACTTCCAGCGGGTCCTCTTCGGCAATGTCGCGCAGCGCCCGGATGTCGGCATGGCGGAACAGTGCGTTGTCGTCGAAGTTCATCTTGGCGTCGAGCGCCAGCAGCTTGCCGTCGGTCGTCGTGATGAACGGATTGATCTCCACCAGCGATGCATCGGTCTCCACGAAGGCCTTGTACAAACTCTGGAAGAAGCCGACGGCCTGGTTGATCTGCGTGGGCTTCAATCCCAGCGCAAAGGCCAGCTTGCGCGCCTGCCATGCGCCGAAGCCTACCGCCGGATCGATCGTCTCCTTGAAGATCGCCTCCGGCGTCTTGGCGGCCACTTCCTCGATCTCCATGCCGCCGGCCTGCGAGGCCATGAACACCAGCCGCCCCGTCGCGCGGTCGAGCACGATCCCCAGATACAGCTCGCGCTCGATGGCCGCCGTCTCCTCGATCAGCAGCCGCTGCACCTTCCGGCCCTCCGGTCCGGTCTGGTGGGTCACCAGGGTCATGCCCAGAATGTTCTTGGCGTGCCTCTCGGCGTCTTCGCGCGTCCGGGCCACCTTCACGCCGCCGCCTTTGCCGCGGCCTCCGGCGTGAATCTGCGCCTTCACCGCCACTCCAGCGGCGCCCTCGGCAAACGGCTTGCGCGCCGCATCGTTGGCTTCTTCCAGCGTGCTGGCCATTTCGCCCTTGGGCACGGCAACGCCGTATTTCGAGAGGATTTCCTTCGCTTGGTACTCGTGAATTTTCAATGTCTTTTGCCGTCCATTCGGAATTTGCCGCAGGCCTCTAGACCAGCTCCGGCGCGACGGCGGAGCGGATGAATGCAGTGTCTAAATAGTAGCTAGCCTGCCAAGGTACAGGCAAACGCCGTTCCAAGCCTCTCACGAACAAGGCCCAGACAGAAAACGAGCGGCGACAGAACAGTGTCGGCCGGCTTTGACGCGCGGTTGGCGGCGGTTAAGGCCCGGCAAAACCCGTTGCACAGAACTTGCCGCCCGTGGGCGAGATGCTGAACCTGCCGCTGACGGTCACGATCTGTCCGGCAAGCCGTGCCAGCGCCTTGGGATCGTACGTGCCTGGAATGCACGGGACGATGGTCACATATCCGCCGCCTGGGATCGGCACCCGAAGGCCGGCCGGCTGACCGGCGCCGCCGGGAGCCGCCGTGAGCTTGCCAGTATAAAGATATACCCCGGTCCGGCCGTTCGATTGCGCGGCGTTGAAGTTCGCTGGAAGGGCCTTGGGACAATCGCTTGGCGCCCCATCCTGTGTGTAACCCCAGGAGTAGTCCGTGCTCACGCCCGGGCCTCCGCCCGCAGTCACCTGATTCACGGGGAAGCGCGGGTCTGCATCGTCCGGTCCTGTCAAGTGGCCGTTGGGGTCGTACCAGCAGGTAATGGCTGCCTGGGCGCTCGCGGCAGAGAACCCCAGCAAAACCGCACAAAAGACAAGTCTCCTCATTGTGCTACACCTCCAAGTGCCGGGGCCATCGTGAAGGGGAAGAGGGCCGCCGGATCACGTGATGAGCAGAAGTTACACCGCATTCGGGCGATCGTCAACGCCAATTCAAGAAGACCGCCGAAGCCCCTTCTCGGACCTCGAGGCGCTGCGCATTCAAATGCTGACTCGTTCCTGTCGCGTGGCGTGAAGCTGTTGGAAGATCGGGTTGCCCTTATACCATTGTGAGAGACATGGGCTTAGTCAAAGAACTCCTCAAGCCGCTGGCCGAAGACGGCGCCGCGCTGACCCGCGAGCAGGCCGCAGCCGTTCTGGAGGAAATCGTCGCGGGCGGCGTTCCCGAGGTCGAGTCCGCCGCGCTGCTGGCCGTGCTGGCCACCCGCGGCGAACAGGCTCCCGAACTGGCCGGCTTCGTCGACGCGATGCGCCGGCACGCAGTGGTACTGCCCTTCTCCAAAGAGGAAAGAGCGGAGCTCGTCGACTGCGTCGGCACCGGCGGCGGAGGCCCGCAAACATTCAACATTTCCTGCGGCGCCGCTCTCGTCGCCGCCGCCGCGGGGGCGCGCGTCGCCAAGCACGGCAATCGCGCCGTCACCTCGCGCTGCGGCGCAGCCGACGTCCTCGAAGCCCTCGGCGTTCCCATCGGCCTCTCGCCCGAGCTGGCCGTCGAGTGCCTTCGCGAGACGGGCTTCGTTTTCCTCTTTGCGCCGCTCTATCACCCGGCGATGAAGGCTCTCGGGCCCCTGCGCCGCGCCCTCGGATTCCGCACCATCTTCAATCTCGTCGGCCCGCTCACCAACCCCGCCAATGCCCGCACGCACGTGGTCGGCGTGCTCGCCCCCAGCCGCGTTCTTCTCGTCGGCCGCACGCTCGCCGCGCTCTGCGTCAAGCGCGCCTTCGTGGTCCACGGAACCGATGGCATCGACGAGCTGACCACCACCGGCGAGTCGATCGTCGCCCGCATCGAGCAGACCGATTCGGACCAGCCCGAGCTCAAAGCCGCGCGCATCACCCCCGAGATGGCCGGCCTGCCCCGCGCCACGCTCGACCAGTTCATCGGCGGCGACATCGCCACGAATACGTCTCTGCTCTATGACGTTCTCACCGGCATCCCCGGCGCGCGGCGCGACATCGTTCTGCTCAACGCAGCGGCCGTTCTGGTCGCCGCAGGCCTCGCCGGCGACCTCAAGGAGGGCGTGGCCAAAAGCGCCGACGCCATCGACTCCGGCCAGGCCGCCGCAACCCTCGAAAAGCTGCGCAGCTTCGGAACAAAACACCCAAAGAAGAATTGAAGGGATCGCGGGCGGCCTCCCTCTGGGTGCCCCACCCTCGCGACGTTCTTGCTTTTGTCGCTAGGGTGGGATATTCCATGGTCTCGCGGTCGCCCCATCCTAAACGCCTTCTTCGCGTTTAGGGTGGGGCACACTACAGCAGGCTCGACCGCCGAACCAGCCGCGCCGAAAGCGCCCACGAGCAGTACGACACCGCCAGCGCCAGCGCGACCCAGCCCACATCCTCCAGCCCGCGCACGGCGGCCGGCGACAGAGACGGCGGGCTCAGCAGCATTTGCGGGACATCGGGCAGCCCCGTGCGCACCGCCTCCCACGCGCCCCAGCCGAGCACGCCAGCCGTCAGCAGAATCCCGGGAATCGCGCGCTTCCAAGGGAAGGGAATCGGCGCAGGCATTGCGGCCTCTTCGCGCACCCGCTCCATTACCGAGGCCGCAAAGCCCGAGGAGGGTACGATCTCCTCTTCCGCCGCCAGAACACGCTCGATCGCATCAAAGTCCGTCTTGTGGTCCATATCGGGATTCATCGTGTCGCCTCCCTGCCCGGCCGAAAAGATCGAACGCGCGCGGCTCCGGCGCTTTCCTCGCTCAAACGCGGAAACCGCCGCCGCAGCAGCTCGCGCCCGCGCTTGAGCCGCGCCTTCAGCGTTCCCTCTGGTATTTCCATCGTCCGCGCCGCCGCCTCCACGTCCATTTCATTGAAGTAGTAGAGAATCACCGGCTCGCGGTAGCGCCGCGGCAACGCCAGCACGGCCCTTCGCACCAGTTCGTTCCGGCCTCTCTCCACGGCGGCGTCATATTGATCGGCCGCGCTCGCCGGCTCCTCAATCTCCTCGATGGGCAAATCCACCGTGGGAAAACGCTTGAGTTCCGTGCGAAACACATTGGCCGCCAGCGCAAACAGCCAGGTGGAAAAGCTCGACTCGCGCCGCCAGCTCTTGAGTCCCCGCCATGCGCGGACGAACGCGTCCTGCGCCATCTCCTCGGCCCGCGCGCGGTCGCGGCAGTAGCGCCACGCCATGTTCACCAGTGGCCCCTGCCAACGGCGAACAATGGCCTCGAACGCCCCCGTGTCGCCGGCCAGGACGCGGTCTACGTCCTCAAAGTCGGCATTACCCGGCTGTTCCAGCGCGCCAATGGGAGTCTGAGTCAAGCAATCGCTCTCCATCCTGTAGGACAGGCTTCTATTGTCGCGCGGTTGCATTTTCTTTTGGTGGATCGCCCGTAAAGAAATTGCAACCCGCCGCAGCCGCCCCATGTCTTACCGTTCGCATGGGGAAAAATAGCTTCCCCAACGAATCTCAAGGAGGATTTCATGCTACACACTGCATTGTTTGCGCTTGGCAACAACCCCGCTTTCGGCTTGTGGATGTTTCTTTCAATCTCCGCGGTGGCGCTCTTCGCCGTCTTTATCCCGCTTGTTTCCTGGATCGACAGCCGCCGCAAGGAGCGGGAGGCGTTCTATAAATCCGAGACTCTCCGGCGCCTGGGCGAGTCCTCGACCGACGGCTCCAAGCTCGCGCTCGACATGCTGCGCGATGAAGCCCGCCGCGAAGAGATCAAGAAACGCGAGGGCATGAAGATCGGCGGGCTCATCAACCTTGGCGTGGGTGTGGCGTTGGTGATCTTTCTTCGCATGTTGATTGGCGGCGAGGCGGTCTATCTCTGTGGCCTGATCCCCGGCCTGATCGGCGTCGCCATGCTGCTCTACGTCTACCTGTTGGCCGCCCCGATCGAGTAGCCTTCCCCGATGATCCGATGCGGATGGCGCGATTTCCCCACCAGCCATCCGCTGTCACACTCCGCGGCCGTCTCGCCGTTTGACGAACCCGCCGCGAACTACGACAATAAGAGAGTTGCCTCCCCGTGTGGGCCTGTGGCGCAGTTTGGGAGCGCGCTTCCATGGCATGGAAGAGGTCGTCGGTTCGATCCCGACCAGGTCCACCAATTAAATCAATAACTTAGCGGTTACCTTTTCTTCCAGCTTGGCAGCATTTTGGCAGCAAATTTTCAACGGCCTGCAAAAACTGCTTCGCTCTTTCCCTTTTCTACAGCAGCTTGCTGTACCGGCTTCCTCGTACTGAAGCTCAGAACTTTGGCCCTCTTCACAGACGGCCTTGAAGGTCCCGGTCCCCCATCGCCAGTTCCGCCGCTCTTTTGCGTCAGTTCCTGGTGAATGGAGTTCACCGTCGCCCGTACACCCTCTGGAAGTTCCTGCATATAGACATCCGTCGTTGTGGCCGTTCGCGAGTGGCGCAACACTCCCTGCACATCCTTTATGTCGCCTTTCTTCCGTGCCATTGTGGCAACCGTGCGCCGAATCACCTGGAATGTCAGTTTCGGCAATTCCAGTTCTTGGGCGAATCTGTGCAGTACGCGCTTACGGTAGTTGCCCGAATCGATGAACCCGCCGTTACGTCCCGGAAAGATGAACCCTTCAGGGTCATCAGCGGTAGGTCCATGCCAATGCTTCTTTTGCCTCTGTTCTTCCCGGCACTCCTCGCGCCATGCCTGGAGTTCTTCCGTCAGGTCGGAGGCAATCGGGATCGTTGTGAGACTTCCTTTGGTCTTGCCCCAGGGGCGGATTTTCCCCTTGTAGGTGGTTTCTTCGATCCTGATCGAAGAAGCTGACGGGTCGAAGCACTTCCACTTCAGCCCGAACAACTCACTGGGCCGAAGCGCATTGGTCATTTCGAGTTCAAGCAAAATCCGGTCACGGCGTTCGAGCCTGGACAAGACAGCCCGCAACTGATCCCAGCTCAGCACGGTCTTGTCGGTCTCTTTCAGATGCGCCGGAACCTTGATCGTACGTGCGGGGTCTTTTCCGATGAAGTCCTGGTCAACAGCCTCGGCTAAGATGGCCTGCATATATGCCCGGACTTGCAACACGCGGTCACGCGAACGGGTTTGAGCCAGCCGATTGAGGTGCGTCTGCAGAGAGAATTTGTCGATGTTTTCAAGGCGAGCGTCCCCGAAAGTATCGACGAGATCAGCTTGAATCAGATGTTTTTTCACCTTGGCCGTCTCCTCTCTCCAGTCCGCCTCTTTCACTGGCAGGTAGCGATTGTTGACGAACCACTCGAAAGTGACCGAGCCGTTGACTACTGATTGGTCACCTGTGGATTGGCCGCCAAGTCTGATAATCTCGCGCTCCAGTTTTTCCCTGGCCTCATACTTCGACATCTCCGGTTTCGACCCAAGGATGACCTGCGCGACGTTGAGTTTCGATTGATTCGTTTCCGGGTCCAACTCCGTTCTGCGGAAGTATCCATACCACTTCTTGCCGCGAAGACGGACCCAGCCTTTCTGATGTGAGATTCCCATTTATTCCTCGGATTTCTGTGTGGGGGAATAAGCGGGCCATCTCCATTTTACCGGTGTTTGCGCTGTAAATGGGAGGCCCGTTCCCGCTCTTTCAGAAACTCTTCAATCCCGCTTGCGCGATAGCGCAGGGCACCGTCACTCATACGGATAACCGGCAGATAAGGCAGTCTCCGCGAGGAGTGATCCCATACCCAATCCTTGCTGACCTTCAGCATGAGGGCGACCTCCTCGGCGGTCAGCAGCAGTTCGACTGCCTCTTGCATCGTGGTTGATATGGACCCCATAAAGGCGACCTCCATCGGCCTCTGTGTAGCACCGAAATCAGCCGTGTATTAAGAGCGTGGGTGCTCGCACTGGCTACGAACAGATTGGTTGGGAACCAATCAGCCGTCCAATGAAAAGTAGGAAACGCATTAGGCGCGGCGGTCATAACGAGCATTTGGAACAATTTTGTGCAACCTGGTTTTCCAGAGCTGCATCGAACGTTCATCATGGCGTGCGGCGTACAAAGCACAGAAATTAATGTATTTGTTGTCCTTCCCGGTCTCATCTAGGAGGATTGCCATGGTGCTGCCAGAAATTCGATTACTGCAAGCGGCGATAGTCTTGGCCGAAGAACTCAACTTCTCCCGAGCAGCCGAACGGCTGCGCATCGACCAATCCACGCTGAGCAAACGAATTATGGAGTTGGAAGCGATGGTCGGGTTGCGCCTGTTCCAACGAAACCATCAACTTGTAGAGTTGACCGAACCCGGCCGGCACTTCGTGCAAGAAGCCCGCAATGCCTTGCTGCACGCTGAACGAGCGGTATTGAGCGCAAGAGCTGCGTCGCGTGGAGCTGACGAGGTTCTCAATTTCGGAAAGTCGGCTTACACCGATCCGTTTCTGGTTACAACCCTTCAGTCGGTTCAGCTTCCTCTATATCCTGGCCTGAAAGTCAAACTGTGGAGTAACTATTCGCACGAACTCGCACACATGGTTGCAACGGGAAAACTGGACATGGCATTGGTTACGGCCATTCCAGACACGCCCACTCTCAGCTTCCTAACCGTTGCCGAAGCCTCGCTCTATATTGCCCTGTCCAAAGAGGACTCCCTTGCAGATCGCAAAGAACTGCGCTTGGAAGATTTACGCGCCTGCGAGTGGATTCTCCTCGCTTCCTACGTCAACCCACATGTTTTCGAGATGATCCAGAAGGTCGCTTCCGAAAAGGGGATCACTGCTTCTGATCTGCATTACGTCATGACAGCAGAAGAAGCGTCGGAACTCGTGCTGGCGCACAAGGGAGTGGCATTCCTTACCCGCGATGCAGCTTGGCGAATTGCCTCCGAGAGCATTACGATGCGGCCACTCGTGGAGGATCGCCTGAAACTTGTTACCCGCCTTGCGACGCGATCTGACAACAAGACCCGGCTCGTGAGCGAATTTGTCCGTGCTGTGGGACGCAAGCTGAGGAGCATCCCTTCTCCACAGCAGGGCCGCTTGCCTCTAGCTGGATGAACCAGCGTCCGATGAATTGTTCTTGTTTCCTGTGGAATCTTCGACCTCACGTATGACGATATTCAACGGACCATCGAGGCCACATTTCGGACAATGGTAGATGCCGGAGGTAATTGCTCTGCCTACGTATTCTTCTCTTCGGAACGCACTTCCGCAATGCAAACACACATGAAAGTGATTGAGTTTTGGATCGTGTTCATCTGAATCGCTCACGGCTATACTCCTTTTCTCCTCCTCTGACGGCAGGAGCGCGCCACGGACGATCCCAGTCTCGACGGCAGAAGCGCCCGAGTGCGGTCGCGGCAGCGAACGGTGATGCCGCTGCCCGCGCGTTAGCCCTAGTCCGACTGGAACCAGCGCGGGCTGTTGCCCTGGTCCGCACAATCGGTCGAACAGGCCAGTTCATGTTGCGCATCGAGCTGGGCCACACGGGCGGTAAGCGCCTTCGTGATGAGCGAATAGGTGTCGCTGCCCAGAGCGAGACGCAGCGGGGCGGGGCCCTGCTCCACGCTGGCGATCATGGCGTCGACCATCTTGACCGGGTCGCCCGGCGAGAGGATCGACTTGTCATCGACGGTGTGGTTGATCCTGCGGGAAGGTGAGGTGTCGTAGGCGGGGATGCGTGGCCCGACGATCGCGCTTCGGTTGCGGAAGCCGGTACGCGCGCCGCCGGGCTCGACGATCGTGCAGCCGATCCCAAACACGGCCACCTCTTGCGCGACCGCTTCCATAAAGCCTTCGATGCCCCACTTCGTCGCGTGGTAGAGCGAACTGCCGGGTATCGCCACCTGACCTCCTAGGCTTGAGATCTGGAGGATGCGGCCGCTGCCCTGTGCGCGCATGTGGGGAAGGACCGCTCGTACGAGCTGGATTGATCCGAGGAGATTGGTATCGATCTGGTGCCTGACCTGAGCGTCGGTCACCTCCTCGGCGGCACCCAGCAGTCCATAACCGGCGTTGCTGACCACCACGTCGATGCGGTCCATGGCGACCCAGGCGGCGTCGACCGTGGGTCTGATCGCGTCGGTATGCGTCAGGTCGAGGGCGGCGAGCCACAGTTGATCGCCGAACTGCGCCTTCAGGTTATCGGCCGCCGAGAGGTTGCGGAGTGTACCGGCGACGCGATCGCCCGCCGCGAGCAGCTTTTCCGCCATCACGCGACCAAAGCCGGTGCTTATGCCGGTAATGAACCAGGTTCTCATTGATGAACTCCCCCATGCGGCGACGAAGGTGTCAGCAGCGCCGCCTTGCCAGCGCCGAGGTAGCCGGTGAGGACGGTGACTGGAAGGCAGGTCGCGGACATGGCTAGCGCTTGTCGACGACGATCTCGCCGTTCAGGATCGTCATGCTTAGCTTGCGAAGGTTGCTGATGTCCTGGGCGGGATCGGCGGTCAGCACGATCAGGTCGGCGCGCTTGCCGGGAGCCACCGTGCCGAGACCGGGGCGGACGCACTGCCGCGCCGCGCCGCTGGTGCCTGCGACAAGCGACTGGACGGGCGTCATCCCCGCTGCGACCATCAACTCGGCCTCTTCCAACGTGTTTGCTCCGTACATGCCCCGGCCAGAGAACGTGTCTGTGCCCAGGACAATGGTCACGCCGGCATCGGCGACCCTGTTGACGTTGCCTCGAACGTCCGGATAGGCGGCGTCGTGAGCCCAGAGCGTCGGCGTGTAGGTGATGTCGCGCTCAAGCATCAGCTCGATAAGCGAGTCATCGGTGATGGGTTCGACGGTGACACCATGCTCCAAGCCGTCCGCGCCGGCCTCAATTGCTTCGCGCGCCGCGACCTGCTGGGTGGTGTGAACGGTTACCCTAAGACCTCGGTCGTGCCCGGTTTCGATGCCTGCCCGAAGGAAATCGAGAGGGAGCCGCTCAAGCTCGACAGCATTCGGGAAACCGGGAATGTGCCAGACGTATTTTGTTTCGCCCTGGCACGCGCAGGCACCTTCCGATAGGATCTTGATCGCGTCCACCTTCCGGTCGGCCAGATAATGCACCAGATCACGCATCTGTTGCACGCTGTCGATCTCGCCCGTATACCGTGCACGTGCCCACGGATTGCCGCCGAAGACAGTGGCTGCGGGATGCCCGTTGCGTCCGGTGATGCCGCAGCCAGTCGCCAGGAGCCGCGGGCCTCGTAGCGTGCCCGCAGCGATCTTGGCCCGCGTCTCCAGTATCTCCCCGGTCGGATCGCCCACAGATTTGATGGTGGTAATCCCGTGCTGAAGGAACGAGTCAAGCCGTCCGGGAAGCTCCTTCTCCTCGAACGTCTGCATCGATTCCGGATCGGACACTGCAAGGACGTCGTAGAAGTGGATGTGTGTATCGATCAGGCCCGGCATCACCCAGCTTTCGGCCACGTCAACCTCCCTTCTGCCCCGCAGTGGCTCTGTTGAGACGGTGGCGATCTCACCACCATTGATGGCGACGTCGTGTAGTCCGGCGTACGCCTTGTGGCCGTCGAAAACGTGCGCACGGCGGATGACGAGGTCGTAGGTTGCGGGATCGCGAACTTCGGTCCTCGTGATCACCTCGGGTTCATAAGCCATCGCTCTCACTGCTCCTTGCCGATCAAAAATGAAATACCTTCATGATTTCTCTCAGACTAATCAACTTTTTGTAGACGAACAATGGATAAGGCTATAAATTTCTTGTCCAATCGTCTATAATTACGAATCATATGGACGTTTTGTCCGATAT
>JBKQRH010000036.1:0-3529 GCA_052326045.1 Occallatibacter sp.
CGAATGCCGTCGGGGTCGTAGAGATTGAACTGCCCCTTGCCGTCTTTGCCGATCTGGGTGTGGGCATCGTGCGTGCCGGTGAGGCGGTTGCCGTCCTGAAGAACTTTGTAGGCCGCTTCCACCGAGAATTCGCCGACGGAGAGGTGGTCGAGGACGCCGAGATCGTGCTGGGAGATGGTGGCCGGAATGCCGGAGCCGCCCCCAACCGGCGTGTTCCCGTAGGTCAACATGTATTCGAGCCAGTCATGGCTGTCCGGGGCCTGCTGGCTCACCCAGTCGATTCTGCCCTCGACCATGCCACCAAACCAGTAGGGGCGGAAGCCGAGGAGATCGCGGTAGAAGGTATCCTCGACGGCGCGGCTGTGGACCAGGAAACCGAGGTGGATGATGTGGCGGCCAATGGCCGCGGGAGCTAGGAGAGGCTTGAGTTGCGCGGGAGGCTGGACGAACTCGACTTTGTTGCCTTCGGGGTCCTTCACGGCGAACCAGAGGCTGCCGTCGGCGCCCTTTTCGATTTGGCCCGGCACCTTCCATGATTTGGAGCCAAGATAGCGGCGCAGGGTTTCAGCATCGTCGGTGTTCCAGGCGGTGTGGTCGAGGCGGTTGATGCCGGCTCCGGCGGGGAGCGGCAGCACCTCAATGAACTGGGTGGCGCTGAGAGCGTAGCGGACGCCTGTGGGGTTTTCAGGGTCGGGCAGTTTCACCGCACCTATGATCTCGCGGTAGTAATGGTCGGTGGCGGCGGGGTTCGAGGTGTAGACGGCGATGTGCGAGATGCCGGTGATCCTGGGACGGGTAAGGGGCTTGTCCGGCATTTGAGCGGCGGCGGTGAAGGCGATGGCGGCAAGCGAAGCGACGGCAAGGAATCTGAACGGCATTATGCACCTCGATTTGTGTCGTGAAACCACGATAAATCGATTCCCGGCGGGGCGCAAACGAACTGTCCCGGCTAATCAGAGCAACATGTCTGGCGGATTTAACCATGGAACCTCCCAGTTCTGCACGCTGCTCAACCAGATCGCCGCGAAAGCGCGGTCATTCCCCGCGCCCTCTCGCTCTCGATGGCCCGCCTTCTCGAATCCGCCCGCACTGCCCGGTGTCCGCTTCCCGGGCGAAAAGACTCCGCCCTACGGGACCGTAATCACCACCTTGCCCACCTGCTGGTTCGACTCCAAGTACTTATAAGCAGCAACTGTCTCTTTGAAGGGAAACGTTTTGGCAATCTTAGGCACAAAACGCCCATCGGCGAGCCGGTCGAAGACATACTTTTTCGCGATCTCGAGCAGCTTCGGATCCCGCCTGATCTCGAACAGCGAATAACCGCGCACGCTCAGTCCCTTTCCCAGCGCCGCCCACAGCGGAAACGGCGTAGGCGCAAGCGAAAGCCCGCCGTACTCGAAGATGATCCCGCCCGGCGCCGCCGCCGCGGCAAGCTTCTCCACAAACGGCCCGGCCACCGGATCGAACGTCAACCGCGCGCCTTTGCCGCCGGTGATCTCCTGCACCCGGGCCACATAATCCTCTTCTTCGCTCGCGATCACGTGCTGCGCCCCAAGTTTCAGCAATTCGGCGCGCTTGGCTGCCGTCCGCGTCACCGCAATCGCCGTCGCGCCCGCATCGCGCACAATCTGGATCGCCGCCAATCCAACACTCGATGAGGCTGCGGGGATTGAGACAAAATCGCCCGCCTTCACGCCGCCAATATGCACCAGCGCGCCATACGCCGTCAGATACTGCATCCAGATGGCCGCCGCTTGAGTAGCCGTCAGGTTCGCCGGATACTCGCCCAGCGCCCCCACAGGCACAACTGCCTCTTCGCCCAGCGTGCCGTAGCGGTTCTGAGAGAATCCCGGAATCGTGGCAACGGCCTTCCCAATCCACTTGCCATCGACACCCTCGCCCACTGCCTCCACCACGCCCGCCACTTCATACCCAATGCGTGACGGAAGTTGAGCCTGCTCCAGATATATGCCGTGGTAATACATCGATTCCGCCCGGTTCAGTCCGGATGCCTGAACCCGCAGCCTCACCTCACCCTTACCCGGCTCCTGTGTGGGAAGTTGTTCCAGCTTGAGATTTTCCGGTCCCCCAAGCTGATGAAAGCGAACGATAGTAGCCATAGACCCTCCTGGTTGCCTTGGATGAACCTCAATCGAAAGAAGGTGCAAGGAGAATGAGGCCGGGGGCCGGGCGCCACAGTTCCCGTCCGCCGCGGCGGAAGACCTGAAATCGCAACCGGCTCGCTCTTACTCGCCCAGCGCACTTTGGCCGCGCAAGCGGCGTCTGCCCTACCGCAGGTGGTGGTAGCATCGAAGATGACAGATGCAAACAAAAAGACTGAAGATCATTCCCCTGGGCGGACTGGGCGAGTTCGGGATGAACTGCCTCGCTCTGCGCTGGGAAGACGACATCATCGTGATCGACGCCGGGTTAATGTTCCCCGAGACGGAGTTGCTGGGCGTCGATATCGTCGTCCCCGATATAACCTACCTCATTGAAAACAAGCAGCACGTCTGCGCCATCATCCTCACCCACGGCCACGAGGACCACATCGGCGGCCTGCCCTGGATTCTGAGCGAACTCAAGGTCCCGGTCTACGCCACCGAGTTCACCCTGGCTCTCGTCGAGGGCAAGCTTGAAGAGCATCACCTGCTCGACGAAACCACGCTCATCGAGATCACGCCCAGGGAAAAGTTCGCTCTCGGCCCCTTCACCATCGAACCCATCCGCGTCACCCACTCGCTGGTGGACTGCGTGGCCCTGGCCATCGACACCCCGGTCGGCGTCGTCATCCACACTGGCGACTTCAAGATCGACCTCTCGCCCCTCGACAACCATGCCTTTGACCTGCACACCTTCGCCGAATACGGCAAGCGCGGCGTCCTGGCCCTGCTCCAGGACTCCACCAACGTCCAGCGCTCCGGCTACACGCCCAGCGAGCGCGCCGTCATCCCTCGCCTCGACGAGATCTATTCCCAGGCCAAGAAGAAGCTCTTCTTCACCTGCTTCTCCTCCTCCATCTACCGCATCCGCATCGCCCTCGATCTGGCCCGCCGCCACGGCCGCAAGGTGGCCATCATCGGCCGCTCCATGATCGAGAGCTCTGAGATTGCGCAGGACCTGGGCTACATCGACATTCCCCAGGGCCTGCTCATCCAGCCCGCCCAGATGCGCGACTATGCACCCGAGCAGTTGATGGTGCTCATCAGCGGCACGCAAGGGGAACCGATGAGCGCCCTCAGCCGCGCCGCCGTCGATAACCACAAGCACGCCAGCATCGACGCCGGCGACACCGTGATTCTCAGCTCCCGCATCATTCCCGGCAACGAGAAGAGCATCTTCCGCGTCATTGACCACCTCTCTCGCCGCGACGCCAACGTCATCTACGACACCGGCTCCAACGGCCTCATCCATGTCAGCGGCCACGGCTCCCAGGAAGAGATGCGCCTGCTCATCAACCTGGTCCGCCCCAAATTCTTCATCCCCGTCCACGGCGACTACCGCAACCTCGCCCACCACGCCAAGGTGG